>CAZNRY010000005.1:0-45953 GCA_964575675.1 uncultured bacterium | reverse complement strand
CAGGGATTCATCGCCTTCATCGACCTGCGACAAAGGGGTCCATTGCCTGCGGAAACCCGGTCTAAGCAGCTCATAGCAGTCCAAGAGAGCGCATCATGATCATCATATGTCATTAAGTCGTAGCTAGTTACGGTTACAAGTGCAGAATGTAACCCAGCCTTTCAACTTGTGCGGGCTCTCGGGCCGCGATAAAGTACTCAGTGCATGCCGCCGGCAAGAGGCAGGTCGGGATTGAGGGATTGCCCTCCAGGAGGTAGGCGGATGATTCCCCGGACTCTCGCTCCGATCCTTCGAAACCGGGCCAAGGACTATCCGGTCGTCTTCCTGACCGGACCGCGGCAGTCTGGGAAGACGACCCTGGCGCGTTCCACTTTTCCGGACTTCGAGTACCTCTCCCTCGAGGAACTCGCCACACGGCGGTTTGCGCAGGAGGACCCCCGCGGGTTCCTTCACCGACTCGGCGGCCTCCCGGGAGCGATTCTCGATGAGGTCCAGAACGCCCCCGACCTCTTCTCCTATGTCCAGAGATTCGCGGACGAGGGTACGGGCGGGCCGTTGATCCTCACCGGGTCGCAGCAGTTCCTTCTTTCAGAGAGAATCTCTCAGTCGCTTGCCGGCCGTGCGGCGGTCCTCGAACTGCTCCCGTTCTCAATGGCGGAGTTGAATCTGCGGATTGCTCGAGAGCCCACCGACTTCGCGCCGCCGAGAGTCGAGGACGCCCACGAGCCGAGAACAGACCTGAACAAAACGCTATCGATGGGCTTCTTCCCGCGGATCCACGATCGGGGCCTCGATCCCGCCCCTTGGTTGGACTCCTATGTGCGGACGTACGTGGAGCGCGACGTGCGTCTGATCTCCGGCGTGGGCGACCTGGATGCGTTCACGCGCTTCATCGGTCTGTGCGCGGGTCGAGCCGGTGGGCTCTTGAACCTCTCATCGCTTGGCGGGGACGCCGGTGTGAGCCACGTCACCGCGAAGAAATGGATCTCCATTCTTCGGGCAAGCTACGTGATCGATCTCGTTCAGCCACATCACGAGAACTTCTCCAAGCGTTTGATCAAATCTCCCAAGCTGCAGTTTTTGGATTCGGGGCTTCTTTGTTTCCTGCTCGGAATTCGCAGCGCGGAGCATCTGAGCAATCACCCTCTTCGGGGAAGGATCTTCGAGAGCTTTATCTACGCAGAGCTCGTGAAGATATTCCTCCACCACGGTGAGCGGGGTCGGATCTTCTTCTGGAGGGATTCGCGAGGCCGGGAGGTGGATTTCCTGATCGATCTCGGCACACGACGAATCCCGATCGAGGTCAAGGCGGGCGAGACCATACCAAGCGATGCTTTCACCTGGATGGACTGGTACCTGCGTCTATCCGGGGACACGGGCGGGATTCTTGTCACAGGGGGAAACGAGGCCTATCATCACCGTCTTCACACCGTGCTTCCGTGGTTCAATGTAAGCTAACGAATCGAGCAGCCGTCCGCTCACGCGCGAGCGATACTGCCGGATCCTCGTTGGCGGGCAACGGCAGGCCCGGCGACTGTCCCCAAGGTACCCACACGGGCAGGGATTCATCGCCCTGAACGACGCCAATTTGAACGGAGATACTGAAATTCGCTAGGGGAGAGGTAGGCCCTGCCTGTCAGGCGATCTCGATTGGGAGCCCTAGTCTACTCCGCCGCAATCCCCAGGAGTTTGCACTGAATCTGGAGGTAGTTGCCGGTCGTGGAGTATAGGAAGGTAGCCCCGTCGCCATACTTGTAGGCGACGATCTCGATCTTTCCACGCAACCGCGTGCTCTCCGGAATCGACAGGAGCTGACGTGCGACCGCCTCGTCGGTGAAGTCCGCCTCTGCAATCCCAACGAGATGATTCGAAGCGGTGTGGAATCGGAAGGTGAGCTTTGGTTCGTCATCCTGGGGTGCAGCGAGCATGAGCTCGGACTCCTCGCCGGTCACGCGCAGAAGGTCCCCCCGCCCGGCGCTCGCGAGGATCGAGCCCGGTCGATAGGTCTGGTCCAACTCCTCGAACGCTTCCTGGCGAAGCTTCTCGGCACAGATCGAACAGGAATCCGTTCTGCTCTTGGTCAGAAGGCTCAGGGCATGAGTTGGTAGTTCGGATGGCGGCCGTGGCGCCGGCGGCACGGCGGGAACCACGGGCTGCCCAGTCCTCGCGGAGGAGCAGGCAGTTCCCAGAAGCACCGCCAGAAGCAGGACCAGCGGGAACATGGCCCCGCGTCCGGCGACCGGTCTCGCAACGCTAGAACCAGAGATTCCCACTGAGCTTGGTCTCCCACGAAGAGTCGTCATCTTGCGTGTTCCTCTCGATCGTGACCGCCAGGCCCAGGTTCGTTCCCAACATGATGCTCTGGCCAAGGCGAAGGCGCAGGTCGTGGGTCTTGTCCCCCAGAGGGTAGTCAAGGTATCTCGCCAAGAGGTGCGCCTTCCATCGGCCGGTCAGTTGCTTGATCACACCGGCAGATGCGCCGCCTCCCAGCGAATACGATTGCGCCAGCGCTCCTCCGATTCGAAAATCGCCCTCCAAGAGGGCGTAGGAAAGCCCGAGGAGTGGGAGGTTGTACGCCCTTCCGAGGCCGGGATTGAGGCTCCAGCTGAGATGCTCCCGAGGGTTGTCCGGAGATCGTCGGTAGAATCCCGTTCGCACTTTCCATGAGATGTGCTTGAAAAACCGGTTCCTCGGCGCGATCGACTCGATGTCGATCAGGTCGATGCCATCGAGCGCCAGAACGTTCCGACGCGGGTAGTAGCGGATTGATGGATCGAGAAAGATGATCTGCGAACCTCGCTTGTAGCCGCGATCGGAATCCAGCAGCGAGTGGTAGGCGGGCCGCAACCGAATCTCCCAAAACGGCTGCGTCTCGAGCATCCCCAATCCGGCGGCCAGTCGCTTGGAGCGGTGACCTTCGTCCGGGCGGCCCGGAGGGGGTATCGAGTAACGCCAATCGCCGGTGTCGCCGAGAGTGCTCCGGGCCTCCAGAGTCTTCAGGAATCGCGGCAGGTAGAGATCCTTCTCGAGTTTCCCCTTCGTGTAGACGTACTGCAGATTCTCGCTCGCCAGGTCGAGGAGCCGTATCTTCTCTTCCTTCTGAATATCTTGTGCCAGCACCTCCGCCGGTTCCCGCTTCCCTTGAGTCACCTCCCACGCTTCCTGGCGGAGCTTGGACGTCAAGAGCGCTGACAGGTAGTTGATTTTTGTCGACTTCGAAGGTCGATAGACCGCCTCCGTGATGAGGCCGCTCGCCTTCATGGCCCGAATCGTATCGAGTGGAATGACCCACCAACCGAACTGATCCGTCAGATGAAGCGAGGGGCGCGCGGCTTCCAGCAGAAACATGAGTCCGTAGGAGCAGTTCTCGCCGAAGAAGTAGTAACGCGAGTAGATGTCCTCCATCTCGGCGATGTGCAGGATGAGACGGCGCACTTCCGCCCGGTCCAGGTTGAGCGGATACTCCCAGATGTCCCGATCATCGACGTCGCTGTACTCCTGTAGTTTGGCGTAGTAGGGGAGGATGGAGTAGTAGCCGGGATACCCGCCCAGCAGTCCCTTTCCGATATAGATCGGGGCGAACGTCTCGCCCTGGATCAAGGCCGAGTAGTTCACGGCATACGCGAGGAGTCTGCTCTTCGACGCCGTCTCGATCGTAAGGAGCGTGTGCCCGTACATCGAGGCCGGGCTGTTTATGTGGGACGTCGGAAAGATGAGGGTCACGGACTCGGGCCGAATTTGCTCCAGGAGCGCCTCGGACTCCTCGCAACGAGACACCGGAAGTCGACTCTCGTCGATGTTCAACTTCTCCTTCAGCCACTCGAACCGGGCCACGAATCGGCACACGGGGTGTGTCTCGCCCTCGACAACGGGACGGAAGAACGACCGGATCGTGGCGCGGAGCTCGGCCCTTGGGTCGTGCTTGCCGTTGGGATCGGCGAAGAACTTGGGATCATCGATGAGACTGCGTAGGCCGAAAATCCCTCGCTTGTAGTGCAGCAAGATGTGCCAGTACCGGTCTTGGAAGAGCTTCTGTGTATCTGCGGTCTCGAGGATGCCGGTGAGGTAGCTATCCTCCGCCTCGATGGCGGAGGCGGCACTTGGGCGGACTGGCAGGGTCTCGGCGCTCGCTTGGGGCGGGAGCAAGAAACCGAGAATCAGCGCAAATGAGACGGGGAGCACACGAAACCGTCTGAACGATCGTGTGCTCCCCATGCTCGACTGCCGGAGCAGAGTGCTCAGCTTGGCTGGTGCAGGATCTTCTCGATGTTCCCCAGAACGTCGAGATGCGTGACGATTTCCGAGGTGTAGATTTGGGAGAAATTCGCCTGCAGCGTCTGGTAAAGAGCAGCGCGCTGCTCGACCGGCGTATCCAACAGCACTGCCAGGGTGCTCAGGTACTCTCCGCCGCCCTTGGAAATGTCCATGGCAAGATTGTCCATATTGTCGGACACGAACTTGTTGAGCTTCTCATTGGACGCGAAGCCTGTTGCCTTTGTGCAGTTGCTGGTTCCCGTGGTGATTCCGAAGGTCTGGTTTCCGTAAATGCCGTTGAACGTCGCGGCGCAAGTCTGCGACAGCAGGCCTTCCTGGCCCTTGAAGATGATCGATCCCAGTCCGCATCCTGTGTTGCTCTGGCCCGCCAGGGCGCTGCCCGTCAGACCAAACACACAGAGCCCAACGAGAATAAGACCAACGAATCGTCTCATGCGTTTCTCCCCCTCTTCCTAGAGTTTCCGTCCATGTCGCCGACCACTATGCGGCCGCATCGCATCGACAGCTGCGACATTCGCGTCGCCACCGAAGCTCGGAGATCGTGCATCCGGATCCTCGAATGCTTCCCCAAGCATCGATCCGGGCTATCCTGTCACGGGACATCGTCTGTGTCCAGCGACCGCGCAAGGGAACTTTTCGTCTCACGGGGAGGATCTTCGCGCCCGGGGACGAACCGAATCGGGGCTTATGGTGCCCACCCATTTCTAGGCGAATCATTGATCACCCAATCGGTTACGGTAGTCCGCCGACGTGGGGGGGCGGACGACTTGTCCACGGCCGGCGAGACCAAACGACGACCGAAAGCTCCCACACGATCCTCCAAAGGCGCTCGTGACCTGACCCCGTGAGATCGGTCCAGTCCGGATGTTAGGACTTCGGCCGGTGGCATTGACCCCAAGACCGGTCCACTAAGCGCGCAGTTTTCGAAGCCGGTCGCGGTTCGGTTAAGAGGGGTCGCTGGCCCGTATGGGACCGCAACTTGGTCGATCACGGTGCCGTCCGGGGAAGGGTTGTCCTAGTCCTCCGTCGATTCCCAAGGTTGCGTTGAGTCCAGCGCCACTACCCAACCGCCTCGGCGACGTGCTTCTCGCCTACGGCAGCGGCGCCGTCGAGATCTGCGGCGGACACCGACACGCGCGACGGCTGTCCCCGAGATACCCGCACGGGCAGGGATTCATCGCCCTGAACGACGCCAATCTGAACGGAGATGCTGGAATCCGCTCGGGGAGAGGTAGGCCCTGCCTGTCACGCGATCTCGATCGGGAACCCTTCTCTCCTGGCTGCATCGGCGAGCCTCCGGTCGAGGGTCACAAAAGGCAGGTCCTGAGGTCGATCATTCGTTGCTACAAGGGCCGCAGCAAGCTGAAGGGAGTCGGCAGCCCTGAGTGGGTGCACGTCCAGGAGGCGGAGGGCACGCGCGCGGACGGCTTCGAGAGGGAGGATGTGAGAAAGAGCCTGAAACAGCCGCTCCGTCCGCCTGCGCGCGGCTTCATACGCCTCGACGGTCAAAGCCCCGTCCCCGCATCTTCTGGCCAGGGCCGATCGGACCTCGACGGGAGAAAGGTACCAGACAAGCCCGGTCGGATCGGATCGCAAGAGCTTGCGGGCCCAAGCTGACTCCGCTTCGACAAGGACAAGGGGGACGAGGGCCGAGCTATCCCAGAACTTCATCGCCCGCCCGCCCGCTCCTCCAGCAATGCCTGCAGAACCTTCGCTCCCTTCGCCAGCGAAGTCGGCCGGAGTAGTTCGGCTGGGATCCGCCCCGTCCCGCGCGACACAAGTCCCTCACGCTGGAGAACCGCGAGCCGGCCGTCATCGATCCCCTTGTCCGCTTGATCTCGTGCGACAGGAATGATCTCGGCCACAGGTCGCTCTCGATCCAGCACAAGAACCCGCCCACCCGCACGGACATGGTCGAGGTAACGGCTCAAGTGATTCCTTAGCTCTGATATCTTGGCCTTTTTCATGACGCCATTATGGCTATTTATATCCGCCTCGTCAAGAGGTCCTTGGAGCCCTGCCCGAGGGCCGTGCTGCATTCCGGCCCACGCAGTTCGGTCGCCTGACATCGATCAGATCGGTGACTCCACACATGGAGAGCAGTCGGAAGAGCGCTTTGGCGCCCATGATCCGTGCGACCTCGAGTTCCTTGGAGTAGATCGGCAGCGCGGTGTGCAGCCGAATCGCCTCGCGGCCGAATCGGATCTCACGGCCGGCCGGCTTGAAGCTCAGAGGAGGACCAAGAATCCAGGCCGAAAATGGGACCTCCGGCGCGATCGGCGCGGGCGGATCTGCCGCCACCGTGTGGCCCCACCAGAGCCAGGATTCGGAGAGGTGGGGCAGGCGCGCGAGATCGGATAGTTCACGAAAGGGCCACATGCGACCTGCGTCGTCATCTGGTATGCGCACCGGCCAGGCAGGCGGCAAGCGGAGAGAGAGCTCGGCGTAGCGGCAATCAGCCGCCTCACCGGGCGGGCACATCGGACGGAGACTCATACCGCAGGTCACCAGAGTGTGCCACGGGCGCTTCCGAGTCGGACGCACGTGCAAAACGTCAACGTGCACAAGGGTCGGCCCAATAGTGTGCACCACGTGAGCGATTGCTCCCACGTGCCGTTCCACATGGGCCATTATCATCTCGAAATGAGAGTCGATGTCGCCGTCCACTGGTTCTCGAATCCAGCTCATCTGGGTGTCTCCTTACCCATCCGGTCCCGTCCGATCCAGCACCCGGTACCCGACCGCCTCGGCGATGTGCTTCTCGCCGACACTCATGCTGTTGTCGAGATCCGCAATCGTTCGCGCCACGCGAAGGATCCGGTGATACGCGCGGCCCGACAGCCCCAGCCTCTCCGCGGCCATCCGAAGAAGTCCCCGCCCACGCGGATCCGGCATCGCGTGCTGCTTGAGCAGTCGTAGGCCCATCTGCGCGTTGCAGTGGATCCCCGGTTCCTCGGCGAATCGCTTCGTCTGGATCTCCCGCGCCGCGATCACTCGAGTGCGGACGTCGGTCGTTGACTCTCCGTCCTTGTCGCCCGCGATCGCGTCGAGTGAGACTCGCGGCACCTCGATGTGGAGATCGATCCGATCGAGCAGCGGCCCACTGACGCGGGCGCGGTACCGCCGCACGCGGGTAGGCGGACAGCGGCAAGCGCGCCGGCTGTCGCCTAGATATCCGCACGGACAGGGATTCATTGCTGCGACCAGGATGAACCTCGCCGGAAAGCAGGCCGATCCATGGGCGCGAACGATCGTGATGCGTCCTTCCTCGATCGGCTGTCGCAAGAGATTTAGGGTGCTCGGCGCGAACTCAGGTAACTCGTCGAGAAAGAGGACGCCGTTGTGCGCGAGGCTGACCTCCCCGGCCTGTGGGCGGGACCCGCCCCCGACCATGCCGACGGCGCTGATCGAGGTGTGGGGCGCACGGAACGGACGCACGTCGAGGAGTCCCCGGCCGGCCGGAATCCGGCCCGCTGCGCTATAGACGAGGGTCGCCTCCAAGCTCTCCTGGCGCGACATTGGAGGGAGGATCCCTGGAATCCGCTGCGCGAGGAGCGTCTTCCCACCGCCAGGCGTGCCGATGAGTAGAAGATTGTGTCCACCCGCGACCGCGACCTCTAAGGCTCGGCGCGCGGCCGGCTGGCCGCGAACATCCGCGAGATCGACTTCTGCGGCGGTGATCGAGGAAGCCCCCCCGATCACATCCGTCGGCGCAGGTCCCCCCAGGTCGGCCGATGAGGGCGGGCTCGAGCTCGAATGCCGCCGCCCGCGGATGGCATCGACCGCCTCTCGCAGATTGGTGACAGGGACGACATGTACCCCGTCCACAATCTCCGCTTCGGCCGCATTTGCCCTGGGCACCATGAGGCGGCGTCGGGAATTCGACGACGAGGCGATCGCCATCGCCATTGCCAGAACTCCACGGATGGGACGGACGCTGCCATCGAGGGAGAGCTCGCCGGCGATGGCCCAGTCCATCAGTCGGTCGCGCGCAAGTCCATTCTCCTCCGCGATGATGCCGATGGCGACCGGAAGATCGAATATCGCCCCTTCCTTCGGCAGCTCGGCAGGGGAGAGGTTGATCGTGATCCGGCGGTCGGGAAACGAGAGGCCGCTCGCCTTGATGGCCGACTCGACCCGCTCGCGACTCTCGCGGACGGAAAGGTCGGGCATGCCGACGATCGTCGTGCGCGGGTAGCCATTGGTGACCGACACCTCGACAACGACTGTCCGCGCCTCGACGCCCACGAGGGCGAACGATTCGACCTGCGAGACGCGCCCGGGTCCGGATTGCAGCGCAGGCGCCCCCGGCAAGACGACCAACTCCACCTGGGGCGGGGCCGGAGACTCCGGCGGTACGTGGGTCATTCGACCTCCGATGATTCTCTCCCGAGGGGATGCAAGAAGTCTGCCACGACTTGTCATCCCCGCTCTGTTGGCGTAAACTCGATCGTACGACTGGTGAGCTATTCACACTGCCCCCCCGCAAAGGACGCTATGACGAGAGAAACAAACCGACGATGTCTGTGGTCGATCGGTCTTTTCGTCCTGTGCCTTCTCGCGGTCGCGGGGCCGTCGCGTGCGGCTCGCGACGAGGATCCGCCGTACGATGCGAAGCTCCTACCGGAGGGGGTCGCCGCGGACACGACCGACATTGCCGATTCAATCGCGGTAACTACGATCACCTTCCACGTCGGGACCGACAGTCTCAAGATCCCTTACTTCGGCAACCGACCGATCGAGGGGACCTATGCGGACATCACGCGCGCGATCGTCGTCGTCCATGGAACGCTTCGGAACGCGGACGACTACTACAAGTACGTCCTCGATGCAGGCGTGAGCGCGAACCATGCCGAGAACACGACCCTGATCATCGCCCCGCAGTTCCTGACCGCCCCGGATTTGGACCAGCACGGCCTGCCGGAGGACTACCTCTATTGGTCCTACATGGGATGGCGGCAGGGCGACCAGTCGCTGACGAGCCCGGCACATCCCCGCCCGGCATTGATCAGCTCCTTCGCGCTTACGGATTCCATCCTGCTCGGCTTCGCCGAGCGCCTCCCGAACCTGCAGCAAGTGGTCGTAGCCGGGCATTCGGCCGGCGGGCAGTTTTTCAATCGGTACGCGGCGGGGACGGCGATTCATCAGGTCCTCACCGGTCAGATGGGAATTCCGATTCGCTACGTCGTGTCGAATCCCTCCTCTTACATGTACTTCGACGCGGAACGGTGGGTCGAGGGGACGGGCTATGAGTACGCGGTGCCCCCTCCGGAAACGCTAGCCGATTGTCCAGCGTATGACGACTACAAGTACGGACTGAACAACCTGAACCCATACATGAGCATCGGCGTGGAGGTCCTGCGCGACCAGTACTCGCATCGAGAGGTTATCTATCTTCTCGGCGGGGCCGATACGGATCCGAATTCCTACTACCTCGATAAGGATTGTGCGGCGATGCTTCAGGGGAGCCAGCGGCTCGAGCGCGGCATGGTCTACACGAACCATCTGATCCACCATTTCGGCGGGTCGATCTTCGGGCTGCACGAGCTGTCGATCGTTCCCGGCATCGGCCACGACGGAAGGGCGATGCTCAACTCCGCCTGCGGTCTGCACTACCTCTATGACTACGGGACCTGCGTGCCGGTTCCGCCCATGAGTCCATGGTCCGACGCGACGACCGCGCTCGCCCGGAGCGTCAGCGCCCACGCGGCCGTGCTCGGCGACTACGACGGTGACGGCGATCAGGATATCTACTGGCCGGTCTATGGCGCTGCGAACAAGCTCCACCGCAACGACGGTGCGCTCGCCTTCGGAGACGCGACGGCGCCTCCACTGAACGACGGTGGCAACAGCATGTCGGCGCAGTGGGGCGACTACGACAACGATGGAGGGCTGGACCTATACCTGTTGAACTGGGGAGGTACGGCGAAGCTGTTCCACAACGAGGGGGGCGGTGTCTTCGTCGACAGCACGGCCGGCCCGCTCGCGATCACCGGGAACGTGGGCGATTCCGGGTGGGGCGACTACGACAACGACGGCGACGCGGATCTTTACATCACGCGCACAAACGGGCAATCGAACATCCTCCTGCGGAACGACGGCCCGGCGGGGTTCGTCAATGCAACCTCGGGTCCGCTCGGTTACGCGGGGGAGAGTCGCGGGGCGGTCTGGGGGGACTGCGATCAGGATGGCGACCTCGACCTCTATGTCGCGGCGAACCTCGGCAACAAGCTCCTCAGGAATGACGGCGCCGGATCGTTTGTTGACGCGACGAGCGGCCCCTTGGGCAACTCGGGCGGGCAGGGCTCGGGGGCCGCCTGGGGGGATTACGACAACGACGGCGACCTGGACCTCTACCTGGCCAATCGGAACCGTCCGAACAGGCTGCTGCGAAACGACGGTGCGGGTCTCTTCACGGACGTGACGACCCAGCCGCTCGACGACTCGGGTCCGGGCTACTCGACTACCTGGGGCGACTATGACAACGACGGTCATCTGGACATCTTCCTCTCCAACAGGGGCGCCCCCAGCCGGTTGTTTCACAATGATGGGAACGGCCAGTTCTCTGACACCACGGACTATCCGCTCGATCGCACCGGGGATGTGTACGGGGCCGCGTGGGACGATCTGGACGGCGACGGAGACTTGGACCTCGTCGTGGCGACGGGCGGCAATAATGTGAAAGTGGTTCGCAACAATCTGGTCGGGGCGAACCACTGGCTGCATCTGAGTCTCAAGGGGATCGAGTCGAACGCCTCGGCCATCGGAGCGCGGGTTCGCATCGTGTCGGCCGGAGCTTCGCAGATCCGGTCTGTCGGCGGCGATGCGGGATATCTTTCTCAGAACTCGCTCACCGTCGAGTTCGGGTTGGGAGCCGCGGCCGTCGTCGACACCCTCGAGATCGACTGGCCGAGCGGGATCCATCAGATCCTCCCCGGCATCGTTGCGGATCAGCGGCTCGACGTCACGGAGTCGTCTCTGCCGGCATCCGGAGAAGACCAGGTCCCGGGCGGCGCATGGGTGGGCCGCTGCTTCCCCAATCCGTTCCGCGACGAGACTGCGATCGCCTACGAGATCGCGGTCGCCTCCCCGATTTCTCTGCGCATCTACGACCCCGCCGGCCGGTTGGTGCGGTCGCTCGATTCCCGAGGGGCTCTTCCGCCCGGGCAAGGATCGATCGTTTGGGACGGGACGCTTGATTCGGGCGGTCGGGCTCCGGCGGGAGTCTACCTGTGCCGCGTTTCGGGGACGGGCTTCCGAGAGAATCTCCGAGTCGTTCTCGTCAACTGAACGCCGGTCGGACCCCCGACCGATTCGATCGGCGACGACGGGGCGGCGAGGCAGTATACTCCCGCCTGATCGCCATGACAGAACAGCCACAGAACTCCAGGATGACCGCCATCGCGGTGAGCAATGCGGGCTCCGCCCTCGTCACGCGGATCGCGGGCTTCATCGTCGGCATGATCATCACACCCTATGTACTTCACCGCCTCGGCCAGAACCTCTTCGGCGTTGTCATCGCGGTCGGCTCGGCCTACGAGTATCTCTCGCTCATGCGCGGGGGGATGAGCGCGGCCTTGCGCCGCTACGTCACCGTCTCGTATCACGCCGGCGATCGCGAGCAGGCGCGGCGTTACTACTCGGCCGGGTTCTGGTGGGCGAGCCTTTTACGCAGTCTGATCCTCCTGACGGGTGTTCTTCTCGCCGGACCGATCTGCCGGTTTCTCCGCCTGCCGGAGGACCTCATACGGGACGGCGCGCTCGGGGTCGCGTTCATCTTGATCGCTGCGGTCGTGGCGGACGCGGCACTGATGTTCGACATCCCGGTCTTCGCGACCGGCCGCACGGCGCGCCTCTCGGTTCTGCGCTTCTTCACCTCGTGGCTCCGGCTGGGGATCACGGTGCTGGCCTTCGAGCTGTTCGTTCCAAATCTGAAAGTCTATGGGGGGGCGCTCATAGCGATCGAGCTGATCCCGCTTCTCGTCCTCATCTGGATGGCCCAACACGCGGGAACCGTTGGACCCGCTATCCCGCGTCTGGAGCTTGGGGACCGCAAGGTTCGCAAGGAGCTCTTCCAGTACGGGGGACTCGCGCTGATCTCGCAAGCCGCGGCGCTCCTGTACGTTTCGACGGACAACCTCTTCATCGGAAGGATCTACGGGGCGGCCGCCGTGACCCACTACTCTCTGGGAACGCGCTGGTCGCCGCTGGTCTTGAGCTTCCTCCTAGCGGCGGTCTATGCCCTGAGCCCTCTCTTCACCCAGCTCGAGGCCCAAGGGCAGACGGAACGCAGCCGCGCTGCGCTCTTGCGCGTCGTCCGGGTCACGACCGCGCTCGCCGTCCCCGCGTGTCTCGTCCCCTGCATCGTCGGCGATCTCTTCCTGGTCCATTGGGTGGGACCCGAATACCGGGGATCCGCCGCTTACCTGATCGCGATGCTCGCGCCCTCGACGCTCGAGGCGGCCCTCATGCCGGTCTGGATGGCGCTCATGGCTCGCGGGAGGATCGGATGGATAGCGGTCGGCGACATCATTGTCGCGATCTGCAACGTGGGTTTGAGTCTTCTTCTCGCCCTCGGGTTTCACATGGGCCTGCTAGGATTCGCCCTTGGAAACACGGCGGCGCTCCTCGCGAAAAATCTCCTTCTCCGGCCGCTCGCGAGCAGCAAGGATCCGGGATTCCCCTCTGCGCGCGAGTATCTGGCCCCGCTTCCCCGAGCGCTTCTGGGCGGCGCGCCGGCCCTTGTCCTCCTCTACCTCATGCGCGGGGTCTATGGTGGCGGGCTGGCCCAGGTCATTGCCGCCGGCGCGATCGGCGGGATTCTGTGCCTGGCCGGCTCTTCCCTCGCCGCCGTCGGTCCGGAGGGGATACGGCATCTCGTGCGGTCGGTCTCGCGCGAGGTGAGGGCGCGGATCGCGGGGTGAGAACGTCAGCCTTCTCACCGATGGGTGCGCGCGCTAGATGACGCCGGCGAGGATCCTCTACGTCGACGTCAGCCCCACGCCGTCCTACGGCGGCTCGAAGCGCGTCCTGACAAGTATCTTCACTGCGATCGACAGAAGTCGCTGGACTCCCCACGTCCTTTACTACCGGGAAGGGGCGTACGTCGCGGAGGTCTCTTCCATGGGGATCTGGGCGCGAGCGCCGATCGGGCTCCCCGGGCAGAGGCTGGAAAATGGGACGGCGAGCGGTGGGGCGGGCGGCCGAATGGCCTCTTCGCTTGCGGAAGGAGATGCGGCAGGTCCCGGGGCGGCGCCCGATTCCGGATTGCGTTCGAAGGTCGCCCGCGCGGGTGTCCGCCGGGATCCCAGCGGGTGGGTGGAGCGCTCCCTGGCCAGGCGAATCGCGCGAGACATCCGCTCGCTTCATCGCTTCCAGATCCGCGGGATCCGATGGTCGCGCAGGCTCGATCCGTTCATCCCCTCCGAGCTCGATCTGATCCACTTCAACGGACCGATGCACGATGAGCATTTCGAGTGGGCGCATCTCGCCGAGCGGCTCGGCATCCCCTTCGTCACTCACGAACATGGCCCGTGGAGGATCCCGCCGGGGGCATTCCGCATCGTGGCCCGCCGCGCTGCCTCTGTCCTCTGCCTGACCGAGGAACGCATCGACCAGATCCGCCGTTTCTGCGGCGAAAAGGTCACGACCGATCTCGTGCCCAATGGGGTCGCGATCGACAAGCTCGCGCCCCGTCGTTCGCGCGAGGCCGTCCGCGGGGAGCTCGGGATCGACCTCGCGGCGCCGCTTCTCATCACGCCCGCGCACGTACAGGCTTACAAGGGTCAGCTTCTCGCGGTCGAGGCGGCGGCGCTTCTCGTCTCCGACGGGCTAGATTTCAACTGGGTGTTCTGCGGAGCGCATCTGGAACGGGACTACCTGCTCTCGGTAACGCGGCGTATCCGGGAACTTCGTCTTCAGAACAGGATCTCGATTCTCGAGGAGAGAAGCGATCTGCCCGATCTGATTGCGGCGTCCGACGTTCTCGTCCACACGTCGATCGGTCCCGAAGCGTTCGGAATGGTGGTCGTCGAGGCGATGGGCGCCGGAACGCCGGTGATCGGTCCGGACGAGGGGGCCATTCCCTCGATCCTCAGGGACGGGATCGACGGGCTCCTCTACGAGCCGCGCAATCCCCGCGCGATGGCCGATGCCATACTCCGGCTGGTGCGGTCGACAGGGGAGCGCGCACGGATGGCGGCGAGCGGAAGACAGCGCGTCCTCGAATCGTACAGCCTCTCAGCGCAGGTGGGAAAGCTGTGCGAGATCTATGATCGGGTCCTCGGCCGCAGGGACGGTGGATCGTGAGGAACCGTGATACACTACCGGTTTCCATCGACGATGGAATGAGCGCCGTGGCATAAATGACAATCGGCGGAACGGAGCGAACCTGATGCCCCTCGTGAGCGTCGTGATCCCGACCTATAACTACGGTCGCTACCTCCCGGAAGCGATCGACAGCGTTCTCGGACAGACGCTCGCCGATCGCGAGATCATCGTGATCGATGACGGATCGACGGACGACACCGGCGAGATCGTCCGGGGCTACGGCGATCGGGTGATCTACCTGACGCAAGAAAACACCGGTCTCGCGACGACCCGAAACAGAGGATGCGCCGTCGCGCGGGGCGAGTACCTCGCTTTTCTCGATGCGGACGATGTCTGGTTGCTCGACAAGCTGGAGGTCCAGGTCCGCGCCCTGGAGCGGAATCCCGACGCGGGGATGGTCTGCGGGTCGATGAACCGCATCGACGTCGACGGGAGACCCCTCCCGGGACCCAAGCCAAGCATCCCCCCCGGAGAAACCACGCTCGAGATGCTGGAGCGAGGCACGGCCCTGCCCTCGACTTGGATTGTCCGGCGCAGCTGCTTCGAGGGCATCGGCGGTTTCGATGAAAGCCTCACGGCGATGGAGGACTACGAGTTTGCGCTCCGCGTAGCGATGCATTCCCGGGTGATCTGCTTGCCCGAGATCCTGGTCAACTACCGCGTGCACTCGGACAGCTTGTCGAACCACACCGAGATGATGGTCCTCGGATATCTTCAGGTCTTCGAGAAGCTGCTGGGGGACTGGGACGACCGGGCGATGAGGCGGATCATGCGGCGCAGTCAGGCGCAGTATCGCTATCGAATGGCGAAGATCCGCTTCCACGGAGGCGAGATCGGATCCGCCCGGCGTCTCATCGCTCAAGCCCTCGCGGCGGCGCCCGCCTTCGCGTGGCCGCGGGGCAGGCCGGTGCCTCTCTGGCGGCGTCCCCTCCAGATGCTCCGGCCCTATGGGTTTCTGCTCGGGCTCTGGGTCGCTCCCGGCGCGGTGCGAGCCATGGCGAAGTCGGACGCAGCCGCATGATCCAGGCTATCGCCGGAGCGGTATCCCGAAGGCGCGGCAGAGGTCCGGCAAGACGGTGCCGGCGTCGAAGCGTGCGGCCATCGCCCGGGCCTCGAGCCCCATCCGTTCCCGGAGACCGGGATCAAGGGCGAGCCGGACCATGCACTGTGTGAGGGAGTCGGAGTCTCCCGGCTCGCAGAGCAGCCCGGTCGAGCCGTCGACGACGATCTCGGGGATGGCCCGGAAGCGCGTCGCGATCACGGGCCGTCCAACGGCCATCGCCTCGATCACGACCGCCGGATACCCCTCGGTCGGCCATTGCGTCGGAATAACCAAGACGTCGTGATCGCGCAGGATCGATGCGACGCGGTCATGCGCGGCGTTGCCGTGAACGACGATCGAGCCGCCCGCCTCGTTGATGACCGACATGACCGCATCGATGGCTCCGTCCACGCTGGGGCCGTAGATATCGAGGGTGGCCGGACATCCCTGGACGAGAAGCTTGCCCCGCGCCTCATGAAACGAGCGGATCAGGTCCTCGATCCCCTTCTCTCGCTTCACCTGGCCGAGGTAGAGAAAGCGGACGTCCGCGCGGGCCGTCCCCGCTCGGGGCTCGGCAGCCTCCGGCGCCGCATCCTTCAGCTTCGTCCAGTTCGGCAGGACGATCAGATTCGGAAACTCGACCTCCAGCGAAGTCTTGAGCTGCAGCGTCTGCACGGCCACGGCCCGCGCGCGTCGGAAACAGAATCTCACGATGGCGCGCGCGAGGGGTGGACGGGATCGGTAGAAGACGTCGAATCCGCCGCCTTGGATGTAGATGGAGGCTTCCTTGCCGAGGATGCCCGCCGCGATGAGGGTGAAGAGCGCCCCCGCGGTCGCCACGAACCGCTGCGAGCCGTAGAAGATAAATCGATCGCACGATCCTGCATGCTTGAGGAACTGAACCGCGATGCGGAGGAAAGGCCCGAGGACCCGCCGGGAGAAGAGCGGGACGCCCCTCTTGCTCCCCGACGTGCTGCTGATGACGATCGGCCTGACCGCGCTTTTCTCCTCAAGAAACTCGATCAGAGTCTGGAAGGGAATGCTCGTGCCGCACTCGGGGGGCGGGCAGGGGCCGACCAGAAGAACGCGATCGCGTCCCCGCTCTCCGGCGCGACCGTGCGCGCCCTGACCGTAGAGCGATCCGAATCCCCCGGCGTACACAGGGCCGGTCATGCTTCTCCATCCGAGGCGGGGCTCTTGCGCGACTCCTCGATCTCGATCCGGCGATTCTTCCAGTAGTCGGCGTCGGCGATCTGGTCGGATCCGCTCAGAACGGCGGGGATCGTGAGGAAGATGATCGCCAGATCGCGCCGGAAGCTCATGCGATCGATGTACTCGAGGTCAAGCCGTATCCTCTCGGGCCATGTGATCGCGTTGCGGCCTTTGATCTGCGCCCATCCAGTGATCCCGGGACGCACGAGGAGACGCCGCCGTTGCTCCCGGTCGTAGAGCTCCGCTTGATAACGCAGGCCGGGCCGCGGCCCCACGATGCTCATGTCTCCGCGCAAGACGTCGAAGACCTGCGTCAGCTCATCGAGGCTTAGCTTGCGGAGGACTCGGCCGATGCGCGTGATTCGCGCATCGTTCTTCTCGACCAGGATCCCGGCGCCCTTGTTCTCGGCGCCGAAAACCATCGAGCGGAACTTCGTGAGGAAGAACGGCCGCCCATTTCTACCGATCCTCTCCTGCCGGTAGAAGACGGTGGCGCGGTCCTCGAGCTTGATCAAGAGGGCGATTGCGACCATGAGCGGACCCGCGATGATGAGAACCAGACCTCCGACGCAGAGATCGAAGAACCGCTTTCCCCCCCTCGCATAGAGGTTCGTCAACGAGCTTGGGCTCGAGGGCTCTGTGATCATCAGGGCGCCGCTAGGTCCCCGGTCGCGGGGAGGGAGAGCGGGGCCGTCGGGAATACCGTCATCGCACCGCCGCCGGGGTGCCTGCGCTCGAGAATCCGCAACACATCTTCCCATTCGCGCGCGTGCGGGTAGCCACTCCAGAAGGACTTCCGAACGTCGAAGGTCGAGAGAGTCGGCGCAAAAATGATCAACTCGCGTCCCGCGAGATATGCCCGTTCGACCGGATCCCGATAGAGCTTCATCCCCGGCCCGTGAAGACTGTGGTGACCTCGCCCTTCGGGACAAGCGGCGGTGACGATCACCGTCCCGCCCTCTCGCACGAGGGGGACATCGCCCGCGCGGTAGGCGTTGAAGGCGTTGCCCACCTGAAGGAGTTCCCCGTCCTTCGGATAGGCGTTCAAGAGGACCGCATCGGCCCCGGCCGGCGCCACGGTGCGGTAGGCCTGCCGTGCGAGGGCGACTGCGGCGCGGTGCGCGGCGATCGGATGGCCGAAGAAATACCCGAGCGGTTGGCGGCGGGCATCGGGGACGATGTTCAGGACGGCCTGCAGACCGGCGCCGAGGGCGATCTCTTCCATCTCGGCCCGCGCCTGATTCCCTTCGATCTTCGCCAGCCCGGCGCCCGAAAGACCCGTGACGGCCGGGCGGTGGTTCATCTCCAGCGTCTCGATGCCGGCTAAACCGGGCAGAACGATTTTTCCGCCGCCGCCGAAACCGGCATAGGGATGCGGCACGACGGAGCCGACGGCCAACCGAACCTCGCGCTCCCGAAAGGTGCGGTTGATGCGAACGGGAATCCCGTTTCTCGAGGTTCCCAGGTCGACGAGGTTCTCATAAGGATGGTGGTTCGAGACGTCGCAGGTGGCGAGAACGCGATCACCGAGCTTGGCCTTGAGCTCCCTGAGCCGCATCGGGGCGTGCCCGCCGATCGCCACGATCACCGCCACCCGATCCGCGGGGACTCCGCCCGCGGACAGGCGGTCGAGCATCGCTTCGATGGCGGGCCCCGCCGGCGCGGGGCGCGTGATGTCCTCGACCGCGATCGCGGCGGAGGCGCGCCCCCGGCACAGTTCCTCGATGCACGGAGAGTCGATCGGAGCGTCGAGGGCCATTCCGAGGCCGGGCCCAGCCGGCGCGCCGGCGATCGCGGCGACGAATACGCTCCATCCGGCGGGGAGGGAAAGCTCGAGCTCCTGCTCCTCGTGCCAGGCGCCCCATGGAATCCGGAATGATGTGTTGGCGGTCACCGTTGCTCTGTCCGCCCGACGACCCGGGCCGGAACGCCGAAAGCGATGCAGCCGGCCTCCAGATCCTCCAGGAGGACCGACCCTGCGCCGAGTTGGCTCGCCGATCCGAGGCTTCGACCAGGCACGACCGTGCCGTTCAGCCCGACGAATGCGCCCTCCCCCAACGTGACGTTCCCGCCGATGTTCGCCCCCGGACCGACGGTGGCGAACCGCTCGAGCAGGCAATCGTGCCCCACCGTTGCATTCAGATTCAGGAGGACATGGTCACAAAGCCGCGTCCCGGCCGCCACGATGACGCCGGGTCCGATCACGCAACCGGGGGCCACGCTCACGTCGCCGTACAGGATGACACTCGGATGCACTGCCGTCGCAAAGACGGCGCCGTTCTTCGCGAGGCGGTCGGCCACGGCGCTCCGGATTCGCGGTTCGCCCACGCCGATCAGGAAACGGTGTCCGCTACCAACAAGACGGGGAGCCTCATCCAGATTTCCGAGAACGGGCAGGCCGCCGGGCGTCGCGGCGAGGACGTTCGGATCGTCATCCAGAAAGCCCGCGACCGGGCAGGCCGCGCCCGCGGCCGCCGTGACGGCGCGGAGGATCTCCAGTATTCCACGGCCGTGTCCCCCTGCGCCGACGATGAGGATGGGCTCGAGCCTGCTCACGGCTACTCTTTCCCCGCCTGCGTCTCGACGAAGCGAACGAGCCGCTCCAATGTGCCGAAGTTCTCCCCGGTGACCTGTTCGTCGCGGATCTTGATCGAGAAACTCTCCTCGAGATCGGCGAGGAGCTGGATCATCCGGAGCGATCCAAGTCCAAGGTCGCGGAGTTCCCGCGCGCCTACACTCGCACGGTCAACGGGCTTGCCCAGGACCGTGGATACGACCTCCTCGACGCCCTTGCCGATCCGCTTCTGGCGGGTCGCCGCCCGAACCTCCTCGGCGTGTTCGTGGCATGCGCGAACGACACCGGCGATCTGATCAACGATGGCGTCTTCCATGTGCTGGTAGAGGGGAAGGCAGAGGACCTGCGAGAGGATGTGCTCCGCCCCTGGAAACGGCCCCTGCCCCTCGAAGAGGTGCGTGAATCTGGTCTGCCGATGGAGTGGCGGCGCAAAGTAGATCTTCGATTGAATCCCATCCGCCTCGAGGGCGTCGTGGAGTTCGGCATTCGTCAAGCCGAACCGTTCACCGTCGATCAGGACCGCGAAGTAGTTGTACGTGCTGCGGCAACGCGGATCGATCTTCTGGAATGAGCAACCTGGGAGATCTTCGAGCGCGGAGCGATACCGCGATACAAGCGCGTGCCGCCGGCCGATGGCCTCCTCGGTCCGGCCGAGGCAGAGATGGGCGAGAAGGGCATGGAGTTCGCTCAAGCGGGCATTCAACCCCGCGATCACGCAATCGTAGTCGCCCGGGTTGCCGTAGTTGCGGGCGACGCGAAGCTCGCTTGCGAGGGCCGGGTCGTTGGTCGCGACGAGTCCTCCCTCGCCCGCCACGGTCACCTTGGTCGGGGCGAGACTGAAGATTTCCGCCTTGCCGAACGTGCCGGCCATTCCGTCTCCCCAACGGGTTCCGAGCGCGTGAGCCGCGTCGCTGATGAAGACGAGATCCCGCTTCTCGATGAGTGGGGTCAGGCGATCCCAGTCGGGGCTGTTGCCGAAGATGTAGACGGGAAGTACCGTCTTGGCTCCGCCCGCCAGCGCCGCCTCCAGGGCGGAGGGATCGATGTTGAAGGTCTCGGGATCGGAGTCGACGAGCCGGGGCTTCAGTCCGTTCCAGAGAAGGGCGTGGAGTGTGGCCGGGAATGTGAAGGTGGGTAGGCATGCCTCACCCGCCAATCCGAGGACCTTCGGGACGAGGACGAGTCCTGACGTCGCGTTGGCGAGGGCGACGACCTCGCTGCAGCCGATGTATGCGGCGGCGCGCGCTTCGAGTTCCCGGACCCAGCGACCGTTGGTGATCATTCGGCTCGCAAAGACCTCCTTCAGCGGACCGGCGTATTCCTCGAAGGGGGGGAGCGTCGGCTGACTGACTGGAAAGTGCATCTCGGGCGGCTTGCCACTCAAGATCGCGAGTTCACGCAAAGGAGATCCTCCCATTCACTCGGCTGGCGGCTAGATCTTGCGGAGCCGCTCCCATTCTTCACGCAGGGCCTGCTTCTGTATCTTACCCGACGGGTTCTTCGGAAGGTCGGACCGAATCCGAATTGTTGCCGGGACCTTGTATTCGGGTAACCGCGCGGCCGCGAAGGCCATGATGTCCGATGGCGCGACCGCTCGCCCCTCGCGCAGGACGACGAAGGCATGGATCGCCTCCCCCAGGAACTCATCCGGCACCCCGATCACGGCGACCTCGTGGACCTCGGGATGCTCCATCAAGGTCTCCTCGATCTCCTTGGGGCTTATCCGATGTGCGCCGCACTTGATCATCTCGCGCTTGCGGCCGACGACGTAGAGGAATCCCTCCCCGTCGCGGTAGCCGAGATCTCCGGTGTGGAACCCTCCGGGCCCAAGGACCCTGTCCGTTTCGTCCCGATCTCCCCAGTAACCGCTCATGATGTTCGATCCGCGCGCGACGATCTCGCCCGTCTCCTCGACGCCGGTCTCCGCCCCGTCATCGCGCAGGACGCGGACCTCGACGTTGAAAATACCCTTGCCGATCGAGCCAATCTTGCGCGGGAGATCTTCCGGCGGCAGGTAGGTCAGGCGGGCGCCGGCCTCGGTCGCGCCGTACATGATGAAGATCCGCGTGCGTGGAAGCGCTTGGATCAAACGACGCGTCAACTCGGGCGCCATAGCGCCCCCAGCCTGCGTCGCGTAACGAAGCGAGGGCGGGGGAGAAGCGGCGAGATGCGAGCGGTTCAGCAGGATTGCGAAGGTCGAGGGAACTCCCGCTATGCCGGTCGCCTCATCCGTTCGCATCCGCTCGACGACGTCATTCGGGAAGAGGAGATCGGTTCCGATAATCAACGACCCGCCGACCCAGGCGTGCGTGTTGAGGAGAGACTTCCCATAGACATAGTAGAACGGCAGGACCGTCATGATCCGGTCGTCCTGCGTGAGGTCGAGGTAGCGGACGATCGAACGCGTGTTCGAGACAATGTTCAGGTGGGTCAACATCGCCCCGCGGGGGCGGCCTGTGGAGCCGGAAGTGTAGATGATCGATGCCAGATCGACGTCGACTGCGGAGCAAGGAGGAGGGGAGCCGCCCTCCTCCGATGCCGCGGCCTCGGCAAGGCCCAGCACGTGGATGTGGGCCGGGGTCGGATCGAAGGCGGCGGGGTCGTCGACGAGCAAGAACTCGAGATCGGGCGTCCCCTCGAGCGCGCCGCGCACGACCTGGGCGAACCGGGATTGCGCGATCAGAACCCGCACGCCGCAGTCCTCTAGGATGTAGTTCAACCCGCGGGCGTCGATCGATGTGTTGACGGGAACGGCGGCGGCTCCGGCTTTCAGGGCGGCGTAATATGCGGCGACGTAGTCGAGCGAGTTCTCCGCGAAGATGGCGACGCGCTGGCCTCGACCGATCCGCAGGCGGAGGAGGAGGCGCGCGAGTCGATTGGCGGCGGCTTCCGCCTCGCCGTATGTGACGATGGAGCCCGGCCCGCGCAGCATGGCCCGGTCGGGGGCGCGATTCGCGCTCCCGCTTAAGACCTCGTGCACGAGGACCGGTTCGGTCAAATTCAGCTCCATCCCTGGCTTGCCAATGGCGCGCCCCGCCGTCCATGGACGGGGGCGCTCGCGACCCGCGTTGCTTTCGCAACAGGGACACTAATCCATCGACTCCCGATGATCACGCCTGAACTGGAAACAGGCTCCAACTTGTTGCCAGGATGTCGGTAGCGGCGCGCGGGGCGCTGCCGCAATTCGCATCTCGCCATGTAGCCGATGTCGGGGCATGATCGGGACATGCGAGGGTCAGGTGCAGGCAACCGGTCCGGGGCGACAGCGTCGCCGCCTCGCGTCCTCTTTCTCATCGACCACTTGAACCGGGAGCGCGGCGGTGCCGAGAACCAGGCGTTCCTGCTCCTAGCGAACATGCCCCGCGAGCGCATCGTGATGCGGCTGGCCTGTTTCGACGGACGGGCCGAGGACTTCACGGATCTCGCGGCCGCCGGGGTCGAGGTCGATCTCCTTCCGCGCCCTTCGCGGCGCATCTGGCCCCTCTCCGTCGTGGCGAAGGCAGGCGAGATCGTTCGCAAGCATCGGATCGAGGTCGTGCAGGCCTTCCTGCCCACGCTCGACATCATGGCGCCCTTCCTGCGGTTCCGGCACCCTCGCCTGCGTGTCGCCACGAGCCGTCGCTGCCTGGATGAGTACCTGCGGCCGAGGCATCTGCGACTGCTCCAGCGCACCGGCAAGTTCGCCCATGCGATCGTCGCGAACTCGACTGCCGTGGCCGAAAGCGTCAGCAGGTTGGAGGGGGATGTCGGCGCGCGCCTCCTAGTGATCCCGAATGCGCTTCCGCCTTGGCCGCCCGTCGATCGCGGCGAACGGGCGGAGGCCCGCAGCCGCCTCGGGATCGGCGAGGGAGACTTCGTCATCGTCTACCCGGCGCACTTCCGCGACGGAAAGGGGCATCGCCATCTGCCCGAACTCGTCCGCCTGCTCGCGGCATCGGCGCCCGGGGCCAGGCTCCTCGTTGCGGGGGACACGACGGGAGATGCGGAGTGCCGCCGAAACTCCGCGGCGCTCTTCGCTGCGATCGATGAAGGTGGGCTCGAGGGTGGCATCCGCTGTCTCGGGCTCCTACCCGCGATCCGTCCCCTCCTCGCCGCCGCTGACGCGACGCTCAATCTCTCCGACATGGAGGGCATGAGCAACACCCTGATGGAGGGAATGGCCCTCGGGCTTCCGGTCGTCGCGACGGACGTCGGTGGGACACCGGAGTTGATCGAGGACGGACGGGAAGGTTTGCTCGTGCGGCGGGGTGACGTCGGAGCGGCGGCAGAGCAGATCGCCCGCCTCGCCCGCGATCCGGGTCTTCGTGATCGTTTGGGCAGGGCGGCCCGCGAGAAGATCGCCCGTGACTTCTCGGTTTCGCGGCTGGTCGATTCCTACGCCGGACTGTATGAGTCGCTCGCCGGGCGGGCGGCGACAGATTCGTGACGGAAAGGGGTTGATGGATGCGATCAGGTCTGATGTTGGCTTCATGCCTCCTGGTCTTTCCGCTCGTGTCCGAAGGTGCGACGTGGCAGGTTCTTGCCCCAGATCCTCCAGTGCCCGACGTCATCGGCGGTGTAGTGGCCCAGGCCGCCGACGGAGATACGATCCTTGTTGGTCCCGGCGTATACAGCGAGCATGTCAACCTCCAAGGGAAGGCGATAACGCTGAGGAGTACGGATGGTCCGTCAGTGACCGTACTCGATGGAGCAACCCCACCCTCGCCGGGCGGCTCCGGAAGCATCGTCTACTCGGGGCCGTTCGGGGCGGGGACGGTTGTTCTGTCGGGCTTCACGCTCGAGCACGGCACGGGAGGGTTGAACGAGATTGGGTTTGCAAGCGGCGGCGCTGTTTGCTTCTGGAACCATACCTGGGCTCAAGGCGGCCATGCTGAGATCACGAACTGCGTTGTCACGGACAACTCAGTTCCTGCGTCCGGGGCCTCTCCACGGGGCGGCGGCATCTATCTGGATAATCTCCTCACGGCGGTGGTTTCCGGGTGTTCCTTCAGCGGTAACCAAGCGATGCAAGGATCCGGGGGCGCGCTCTGCTTGATCCATAGTCAACTCACAGTTGAAGACTGTAACTTCGCGGTCGACCGAATCTTCGGGCGAGGTGCGGCGATGTATATATCCGCACTGGCTCCCGTACGTATCGAACGATGCAGCTTCACAAGCGAAGGACTCTCCGCGGAAGACTGGTGTGTTTACGGCCTCATCGGTGACGTTCACCTGATTGACAATACATTCGTTGCCCGAAGTGGATCCCTAGCGGCGCGGCTAGTCTTGTATTCAATGTACAGTCAGGGCGATGACTACACGACGGTTGAAGTTATTGGAAACCGCATCCTTGCCGAGGGTGATTCACCAGATGGTTCACTACACATCCAGTTCGGCGAGGGCATTGCGAATGTGACCGGAAACACGCTTGTGAACTGTACGACGGCCGTCCTGGGCGCCTACTCGGACACGGTGGATCTGTCGAACAACCTGCTCTTCCACAGCCCCACGCGAGTCGCGTCGGCATGGAACGGGGGGAACATCCGGTGCAACGACGCGTGGCCGGATTCAATCACTGACACTGGCGGGAACTTCGTGTTCGATCGCAATGTTGCCCAAGACCCACTGTTCTGTCATCTCGATCAATGGTCCTTCGATGTGTCCGCCGCCAGCGTCTGTGCGGCAGGAAATTCACCGGAAGGGTGCGGCTGGATTGGGGCGGGCCGGATTGGATGCAATGAGACGGCAGTCCGAGCTGCGACGTGGGGACAGATCAAAGCGCTGTTCCGATGACTCCACCCGCGAGATGTCGATACTGACCCGCGACCACCCCTCGCAGAAACCACCACCCGCGACTGCTCGCACTCCGTCCGCTCACTTCTCCAGGACGAACTTCCGGACCAGCTGCTCCTCATCCACGGTGATCCGCAGGAAGTAGACGCCCGAGGCGAGGGGGCCTTCCCGGAGCATCTGTGGGTCATAGCTCCACGGATGCTCGCCGACGGACTCCGTCGCGTCGTGAAGGATGCCGCAGAGTCTCCCTTGGAGATCGTAGGCGAGGATGCGGACCCGCACGTCATCCGCGAGGGTGATGGTGAACTGCAGCGGCCCACTCGAAGGGTTGGGGAATGGTCCGCTGATCTGGTGCTTCACCGGTTTGCCGTTCGCGCGTACGGTCAGCGGTTCGAAGAGAAGCTCGTAGTTCAAGGGCGAGATGGCGGCGATCCGATAGAGATACGTCCCGCGCGCGACTTCCTCCTCGAACTCGTAGCCGGTCTTCGCCCCGAACCAGCCGGCTGCCCGCCGGATCCAGGTGTCGCCGTTGTCGGTTGATCTGTCGACCGCGAACTCCCGGAAGCGGCCGCCGATCGTTGCCTGCCAACTCAAGCGGACGAGCGAGCGTCGGCCCGGGCCGATCGCCGAGACCGTGGCCTGAGCGCTGAAGTCGCTCACTTGCGGTAGAAACCCCGCGAGCGATAGGCGCACGTGGATTTCGGCGCTCGGTGACGAGAGATTGCCCGAACCGTCAAGGGCGGCGATCGAGTAGTAGAAATCGATCTCCGGCGCCGCGGTCGTGTCCTCGAACGCGGGGGCGGCCAGTCCGGGGACGCTAAGCGGTTCGATCCCGCTCCCTTCCGCCGCGCGGCGGAAAATCGTGTACGAAACGACGTCCGGCTCCGGGGACGGATACCACGTCAGGTGCACATGGTCTTCGCCCGATGCCGCCTCCAGTCCCATCGGGGCGGCCGGCGGGTTCGTGTCGAGAATGGGCGACGTCACGGACGACGCGTCGGGCGAACAGGCAGAGAGATTGCCCGCGAGATCGCGTACGCGTACGGCGAAGTGGTACGCCGTCGCGGGGAGGAGGCCGCTCACCGTGAGGGACTCGATCGAGCGCGGCGCGCCGGGATCGAACGGGACCGGAACCACCGCGGCCTGGGACCAATTCGCAGAGTCGATCGGCGCCGGCGAGAGACGCACTTCATAGGATGCGGCAGCGCCGGATGGGCCGAGGTCCTCGACCGCGGTCCAGGTGAGCAGGATCTGCGTGGAGCCGAGCGGGGTGGCCTCGAGGTCGGTCACAGCCGGCGGTGGGGTCGTGTCGGGCGGCGCGTGGATCGTGTCCGTCTCGGCCGAGACGACATTCGAAATCGGCGACGGGTTTCCGGCGTCATCGAACGCGCGGAGGGCGAAGTAGTACGTCGTCGCGGAGGACAGCCCCGAGACGCGGTGCGAAACGGAAGATCCGGGCGAGCCCGGGGACGGCGTGTCGCCGGCCACGGTGGCGCCCTCCCACACGGCTGAATCGATCGGCGTCTTCGAGAAGCGCAGCTCGTAGGAAGCGCACGGGCCCCGATCATCACCGGGGGTCGTCCACTCGAGGAGAACCGAGCCGGTGTCTGCATCGGCGGCGCGGAGGTCCGCGACGGCGCCCGGGGGCGTTCTGTCGATCGGGTCCGGTGGCGCGCTGGTCGTGTCCGAAACCGAGGCGGAGATCTGTCCTAGATTTCCGGCCGCGTCGATCGCGCGCAGCGCGAAGTGATAGACCGTGGCCGGCGACAGGTGGTCGACCAGATGACTCTCGGCGGACCCTGCATCTCCGCACGGTTTGTCGACCGTGACGAGGATCGCTTCATCCCACGTCTCGAGGGTCAACGGCTGTGCAAAACGGCGGATGTCGTAGTGATCGGCCTTCCCCTGTCCGCCGTCGCCGCCGGGAGCGATCCACGCGAGGCGGATCGATTGTGTATCCTGCGCGGCAGCGACGAGGTTGGCGGGGGGACCGGGCGGGTCTGTATCGGGGAGGGGTTCGGGATCCGCCGTCGCATGCTCGACCTGGTTCGAGGTTTCCGAGCACTGGTCGCGGGGATCACAGGAACGGAGCGCGATGAAGTACCGGGTCGCGGGCGCGAGTCCCGAGATCGTGAGCTCCTGCGGCATGCCGGGCGATTCGGGGGGCGGTCCCGCGATCGGCGTCCCAGCATCCCACCCGCCATCCGCCAGAGACGTCGTGGCGAACCGGATCTCGTAGCGGCTGACCTCCGGGGTATCGACGCAATCATCGGGGACGTTGTCCGAGGGGGCGTGCCAGCTGATCGTGATCGATGAGATCGTCCGGCCGACGACACTCAAATCGACGACGCGGTCCGGCGGAATCGTATCCGGCGCGGACGTCGTCCCAACCCCCAGGACGGTCCCCAGATCGGCGAGATGGCCGATCTCGTCTCGGGCGCGAATTCCGATCGTGTAGGCGGTCGCAGGCGCCAGTCCGCCGAGGAGGATCCTATCCGTCTCTCCGGGCAGGGCGGGATCGGGGAGGCCCGAGATGGGCGTTGCGGTTGACCACGAGGAGGCCGTGAGCGGGCCCGTCGTGTATCGCCCTTCATAGGACGTAACCCGCTCGGAGAGACTGTCGTCGCTCGGCGCCGTCCAGATGACCTCGATGCTGCGGTGTCCCAAGCCGCCGGCCCTGTGATCGACGATCGGTTGCGGGGGCGCGGTGTCCGGCGCCGGAAGGGTCTTCACCGTGGCGATGTTGGACAGCTCGCTCCAGTTCATCGCCTCGTCCCGGACCTTGAGTGCGAAGAAGTACCGTTCGTCGGGGAGGAGGTCGCCCAGGCTGAAGCTCTCGGCCTGCCCCGGCGGTTTAGGGCTCGGCTCCCCTGCGACCTGCGTGGCGGAACCCCAGTTCTCGGCGGTGATCGGCGAGGTCGAATGGCGGAGATCGTAGACCGAGGCTTGACCCGACGAGCCGTCGTCTCCGACCGCGATCCATGCGAGCGTGATTGCGCTCGGAGTGGAACTCTCCGTCTCGAGGGTCGTGACCGATCCCGGGGGGATCGCATCCGGAGGCAGCGTCGCCGCCGAGGCGCTGTTCGAGATCGCGCCCCAGTTGGGAACTTCGTCCCCCACCTTCATCGCGAAGTGGTAGACCACCCCCGGCGCGAGACCGGCCACCGTGTAGACCTGCGCTTGTCCCGTCATTGCGGGCGCGGGCTCGTTCGCGACCTGGGCCGCCGATCCCCACGTTGCGTCCGTGATCGCCGAAGCTGCATACCGGATGTCGTAAGCCGCCGCTCGTCCGGTCAAGCCGTCGTCTCCGACCGCCGTCCACGTCAGCCTGATGCCGTCCGTGGTCGGAGAGCCCGCGGCGAGATTCGTCACCGCGGCCGGGGCGGTCGTATCCGGAGGAGGAAGTGTCGTGGCCGAGGGGACGTTGGACATCGCGCTCCAGTTGGGGATCTCATCAGCCGTCTTCAGTGCGAAGTAGTAGGTCGTACCCGCCGTCAGGCCCGAGATCGCGAGGCTCTCGAGTTGCCCCGCGGTTTTCGGCGGCGGTTCGCCCTGAACCTGCGCCGCCGAACCCCAGCTCGCGCCCGTGATCGGCGCCGCTGCATAGCGAATGTCGTAGAGGGCCGCTCGACCCGATGCGCCGTCGTCCCCGACCGCGGTCCAGGTCAGCAGAATCGATGTCTGGCTCGGCGAGCCGCCGGCGAGATTCGTCACCGCGGCCGGAGGAGTGGCGTCGGGCGGGGGAAGCGTGGTCGCCGAGGCGACGTTCGAGAGCCCGCTCCAGTATGGAATCTCATCGCCGATCTTCAGCGCGAAGTAGTAGACCGTCCCGGCTGTGAGGTTGCCCACCGTGAAGCTCTCGGCCTGCCCGGCAGGTTTCGGCGCGCTCTCCCCCTGGACCTGCACGGCCGCGTTCCAGTTCAACGTCGTGATTGCCGCCGTCGCGTAGCGGATGTCATAGACCGACGCCTGTCCCACGCTTCCGTCCGCGCCGAGGGCGGTCCAGGTCAGCGTGATGCCGGTCAGCGTCGCCGATCCGGCCGAGAGATCGGTTGCGGGGGCGGGAGGTGGATTGGACGGATCAGTAGACAGGATCTCGAACGAACCGCCGCCGTCGACCGCGAAAGCGAGCGATCCGATCGCGCTCGACTGAAGTCCCTGCTCGATCGCCTGCCCGTCCCGTCGAACGTCGAATCCCCCCGGCGGCGTCAGGCCGTAGACCAGGTGATTCACTGCGGCGGATGATGAGCCGGACAGGATCCCGGAGGCTGCAAGAGCAACGATGAGAGCGAACCGGTTCGCCGTAGATCCTCCTCATGAAGCCGTCGGTTTGCAGCCGAGGCGGTGTGGCGCGTGGTGCCAGCCGGCCAATTCGCCGTGTGGAAACCAAGGCAAGCCGGAAGCCAACGGATGCGGCAAATGAGGGTTCGACGAGATCTTTCTAACTAGCGTATTTATAATGTGTTGTGGGTCCTTCGGGTGCTGCCCGGCACCCCCCGGGAAGGCCTGCTTCACCCGCTACGGCGGACGGTCATTGCGAATCGAGAGATCGGGAGCGCAGAATGCAGTTCGAGCATTTGGAAAAGTTGATCGCAAGATCAGTTAGCGAAGCGTGGAGCAGTCGGGGCAGCGTGCGCTCGATCGACGTGCGCGCCCGGCGGATGGTTCCCTGGCCGTGTCTCTGGAAGACGGGAGCCCAATGCGGATCGTCTATCTCTACCAGTATTTCAAGACGCGCGATGGATCCGGGAGCACCCGGTCGTACGAGTTCGCCCGCCGCCTGCGCGAAGACGGTCACGACGTCTTGGTCATCACCTCGACGGCGCGGTTGCCCGGCCTCAGCGGGCCGCGGCGGAAGGGACTGATCGAGGCGGAGATCGATGGAATCAGGGTTTGGGCTGTCCCTTCGTCCTACAGCAATCGAATGGGATTCGCGCGGCGGGTTGTCGAGTTCCTCCGCTTCGCGACGCGATCAACGATCGGGATCCTTGCTGCGCCCCGGCCGGACCTGATCTACGCGAGCAGCACGCCCCTCACCGTGGCGCTGCCCGCGCTCGCCGGGCGGATCTTCCGGAGGATCCCGCTCGTGTTCGAGGTGCGCGATCTCTGGCCCGAGGTCCCGGAGGGGATGGGCATCTTGCGCAATCCGGCGCTGCTTGCCGCCGCAAAGGGGCTCGCTCGCGCGGCCTACAGGAAAAGTGCGCGCATCATCGCTCTCTCACCTGGGATGAGGGAGGGGATCCTCCGCTACGGGATCGCGCCCGAGCGCGTCGTCGTGATACCCAACGGTTCCGACCTCGATCTCTTTCATCCCGGCGTCGACGGAAGCGGGCTTCGCCGTAGGCTTGGAATCGACGCCGGCTTCCTCATCGTGCACACCGGCGCCATGGGGATCGTCAACGGCCTCGACTTCGTTCTTCCGGTTTGCGAGCGGCTCGCAGAGCTTCTGCCGAACGCCGTGGTCTACCTCGTTGGCGAGGGAGGACAGAGGCGGCGGCTGGAGGAGCGGGCGCGCGACGAGAAGATCGGCAATCTCCGCTTCCTGGGGCCCGTGCCGAAGACGGAGATGCCGGAGTGGCTCGCAGCGGCGGACTTGGGATTGATGTTGATCAAGCGGCTTCCAATCCTCGAGATGAACTCGGCGAACAAGTTCTTCGACTACGCCGCCGCGGGCCTGCCGTGCCTGATGAACTACGGCGGTTGGAAGGCCGATCTCCTGCGCCGCTACGACGCGGGCGTCGCGGCCGAGACGGATGATCCCGCGGAATTCGCGGCCCAGATCGCCCGCATGGCCGGAGATCGCGATCGGCTGCGGGACATGGGAGCGAACGCGCGGCGGATGGCCGAGGTAGAGTTCGACCGCGACAAGCAGTATGAGGCGATGCGGGGATGCATCGAGGCGGCGCTGGTGAAGTAGGCTGGGTCGTGCGGCGGGATGACGGGATCGGACCTTTCGGACCGGCGCTCGCATGGAGATGCTCGACGAATCTGGCTCGCGCCTGCGGCTCGCTTCGCGCGTCTACCGCCTGACTGGGTGGAACGTCTGATCCGCGCGGCGAGCAGCCCCTGCAGGTCCGATCCCGTCATCCCGCCGCACGAACCGTTGCGCGACCCGGCCCGGGGTCTACCGCGCCGCCATGCCCGCCGGGCTGATCTCCACGCTCGCCGGGCCGCTCGCGCGGAATGAGATCCCTCCGGACGCGCTCGACCTTGCGGCAAACGGTTCGTTCGGGCCGATTCGGACGGCGTACTCGACCTCCGGCTTGAGTCCCTCGATCATCTGCGGGGCGTTCAACATCTCGCCCGTGATCTGGTAGTCAATTCCCGTTTCGCCCTGCTCGCTGCGCCCGAAGATGAAGACACCCTGCCCGGCGATCTCGCACCCCACCGCGGCCGGTTCGTCGATCGGACGGACTTCGGGCATGGTCCCGGATGTCGGGCCGGCGTAGATCGCGTGGACGAAATCGACGGTCCCGGCGGGAGGGGCGATCGTCTCCATGCGCCACTGTCCTGCTTCGTTCGCGTTCGTGAAGTCGGCCGGGTTCTGGAAGTAGGACCCCTCGATCGGCGTGTTGACGCCCGCGCCGGAGCCGTCATCGACCCAGAACTCGTAGCCCGTCCCTCCGACCATCCGGAGCGTCGCGTTCTGCGGCAGAACCGGGACGCACCAGATCTTGCCAGCGTACTGAATCGACGGAAGACCGCCCTCCCTGGCCAGCAGCTCGCTGCGTACCGCGGAATAGCGCGCGCGCGGGTAGAGGACGATGTGGTTGGCGACCGGCGTGCTCGTCGCGGATGCCTCGACTACCGGCTTGTTGATCGTGTGGAGGAGGAAACGGACGCTGTTGTTGTCGCCGTCCTGGATCACCTTGTCGCGAATGACATAGTAGCGGCCGAGCGCGGCGACCTCCCGTGTTTGGAGCGAGACGCGGCGGGTCGCGTTCGTGTAATCGTAGGCGCCCGCCGAGTTCGACGCGGCCTTCACGTAGTAGCTTCTGCTTCCGTCCTCGAGGACTCTCTCCTCGAAGAAGAGGATGTCGGCCGTGTCGTACACATTGTCGTCGCCGACGTCGTAGATGTGCTGCGGCGCTCCTGGACCCGGGGAGGAGTAGAGGTAATCCTGCCCCCACCGGTCGCTCAAGTTCGCCTGTTGCTCGTCGAGGACGACCACGCAGTTCGCCGCCATCGCGCGCGAGTTGTAGTTCTTCAGGAATGCGTCGCCGCTCTTGTAGTAGCCGGAGCGAATGGCGAGGGCGCCCCTGTAGTAGATCTCGAAGGCGAGCTGGTAGAAGTTCCAGTAATCGCCGAAGTATCCCCCCGCGTGCAGGGTGAAGTACGAGTCGTCATTCGCCCCGTTCATGTTCCAGCCGGAGCGGAGGATTACCTTCTCGCTCCAGCTCGTGCCAGCGACGTTGTCCTTGCCGTCCGCGCCGTAGAGCTTGGCGAGCGGGAGCGTCGTCGGGGCGGTCTGGGGGACGCTGGTCCGCCAGACCGCGCACATGATCGCCCACTCGTAACCTCCCTGCGAGCTGGCCCAGAAGGCGTTGTCGACGAGCCACGCGGCGTAGCCGTTTCCGCGATGGGAGGCGATGAGCGCGAGCGACTGGTAGCCGCGGGCGATGATGCCGAACGTCGTACCGGTCATGAGACGCTGACTGAACCCGTCAGGCCGCGTGATGTAGAGAAGGTACGGGGGCCAGTTGTCGATGTACGAGCCCGCCACGTCCCAGTGGTCGCCGAGACCCAGGTCCTCGAAGAGCGCCAGGTAGAATGCGATCCCCTCCATGTCGATCTGCGTGTACTCCATCCCCTTGTAGTACCCGCCGTCGGGGAAGTAGAGCTGCCTCGTCGGCAAAACTCCGCCCTTCGACGCCGCGGCGCCGGCAGGATAGGAGTACTGCCGCACGCCGCGCATCCGTCCGTCCCACTCGTCCACGAGGTCCTGGCACTTCTGGTTCTCGGAGGCGGATCCTTCTCCGAAGAATGCCAAGCCGGCCAAACCGTGCGTCGTGGCATACAGCGCCTCGAGGTTGTAGTAGACCGTCCTCTGTTCGCCCAGCGTGTAGAGGGGGAGCGCGAGGGCCCGGGCGGCGGTCCTCTGGGTCGGGGTGAGGTTCTGATACAGCCAGTCGTAGGCCAGCGGCCATTCGATGATCTTCTTGTCCCAGGAACCGCCGTTGACCGCGTACATGAAGAAGTCTATCGCCTTCTGCGTGTAAGTCGCGTTCGACTCGACCTTTCCGACGAGGGCCAGGGTCATGACCGCGTAGATGTTGACGGATGGAGATGCGGCCAGGTAACCGTTCGCACGGCTCTTGACCTCGTTGTACATCGTCGCCTTGTGGCCCGAAGCGATCTCGGCGCGAATCGTCGGCAGGATGGCCTCGGTCAGGAAGTACCTGGGATGAGCGGGCAGGCTCGATAGATCAACCGCGCCCGTCGCATCCGCCGTACCCGGCATGAGAAGGAGGAGCGGGAGAAGGATCGGCACGATACCCGGCAGGATGCCGGGCGGGAGCAACCCGCGGAATCCCGCGCGAATGGAATGCTTGGCTGGGCCGTGGGATGCCGGATCCTTCCGGGCGATGGTCATGTGCGTCCCCCGATTCTTCGGTCTTTGGTTCCGCGCCGCCGTTTCCTGCTTACCCCAAGGGCCCCCATCGGTTCGGTCCGTTTCCGTCTCTCGACGGCGAACGGGTGAAAAGGAACCCACTATCGTATCGTCATCAGGGGGCCAAAGCTGCAGAGGGTTCCTGAGATCTCGAGATCTCAACGCCGCCGGCGCTTCCCGCGCATCAGGTGCGAGATCAACCCTGTGATCTCCCCTTCCATCATCGACGGCGAGAAGCCCCCGGCGGGTCCGGAAGCCAGGGCCGGGCCGATTCCCTTGCGGGGCAACGCGTAGGGGTCGTCCGCGGGACCGGCCACGCCGGGCTCCCACGTCACGGCCGATCGGTACCCCGCCTCGCGAACCAGGGATCGCGTCCGCTCGTCGTGGCCTCCGCCGGGATAGCAGAAATCGACGACGGGCGATTGAGTCGCACTCTCGATGGCCCGCTTCGATTCCACGATCTCGCGGCGCTGGGTCTCGATCTCTTCCGAGGGGAGAAAGGGGTGGGTCACGGAGTGTGAACCGATCGTGAACCCATCGGAGGCGAGGGAGCGGACGTCATCGGCATCGAGAAGGCGGGGCGTCCTCTTCCGCGCGACCGCGGGGTCGACGCCGAGCCGCGCGGCGATGGTTCCGATCGCTTTCGCGATGCCTGCCGTTGGAAGCTTGCGCAGGTCCGCGATCATGCGGAGGCAGGAGCAAGATCGCTGCGCCGGCGTGGCGAGCGGGTACTCGATCGCTCCGATCCCCGGGGCTTCCGGGTCGATCCCGAAACTGACCGATCGAGCTTGGGTCAACAGGATCATCTGTCCCAGCACCTCTGGCCAGTACGGCATCCTCTCGGTCAGGCCCGAGGATGTGACGTAGAAGAGGGCGGGAATCCCCAGTCCCTTCAGAATGGGGGCGGCGTGGGTCAGGTTATCGCGATAACCGTCGTCGAAGGTGAGAACGACGATGTCCTCGGGAGGCGTGCGGTCCGAGGCGCGCCACGTGAGGAACTCCTCCATCGAGACGATGCGGTGGCTGGCCGCGAGCCAGCGGATCTGTGCCTCGAACAGACCCGCGCTCATTCCCATCCGGTAAAGGGAGCCGGTCTCATCTGGCGGGATCACCCGGTGATAGCCCAGGATGATCCCCCATCGGCCTGCGAGTCTTCGCCGACGCGCGTGCCGCGCGGTGAAACCGAGGCTGCCCGCGATTCCCGCGGCCATCCAACGGCTCGTGTTGCGCGCCTGCTGCATCATCTGCCGTCCGCTGCCTTCATGGTCAGCGCGCTCCGGTTCCGCGGGCGCCCGACTCTTCGAGGATCTCCCGATAGACATCGAAGGTCCTGCGCGCGACGACCGCGGGGCGGAACCGCTCGCCCGCGATCTCCCGCGCCCGGGACGACATCATCTCGCCCCGGCCTGGCGCCAACACGTCAGCGATGGCGCGGGCGATCCCCAGGTGATCGCGCGGATCGACGAGCCGTCCCGTCTGTCCATCCTCCACCATCGACGGGATGCCGCCGACCATCGAGGCCACGACCGGGACCCCGGCAGCCATCGCCTCGCCGATCACGACCGGGGCGTTCTCCTGGAAGGAGCAGAGGGCGAGGCACGATGCCCGCGAGTACTCGTGCGTCATCTGCTCGGCGCCGGTCAGGCCCAGGAACTTGACGCGGCCAGTGACCCCGAGGGTTGCCGCGAGGCGGGCGCATTCCGCCGAGTATCCGGTCCCGCCGTCCCCTCCGGCCAGACGGAGTTCGGCCTGCGGGTCGTCTGCCGCGTGCAGGGCGAAGGCATCGATCAGACCCAGCACGTTCTTGAGCGGCGTCATCCGGCCCGCAAACAGAATGCGGCTGCGCACCGGCCGGCGTTCCACCTCGAAGAATCGGTCCCCGACCGGATTGTCGATGTCCCACGCGCGTCCGTGGATCTGACTCCCCAGACAACGGCGGACGTACGGGCTCACGACGATCACATAGGCGGCGCGCCCGCGGGCCCGCATCTCAACCTGCCTCATGACTTGCGAGCGCAGCCACCGGAAGCGGCCGCGGTAGAGAATGTCCCGCTCGAGGATCCCGTGAATCGTGAGGAGTGCCGGTTCGCGAGAGCGCGGAAGGAAGCTCGCCCAGTTCTGAACATGCACGAGATCGTGATCGATCTCCGCAAGCTTGCGCGCGATCTGGCGGGGCGAGGTCCAAAGGTAGCCCACCGCAGGGTGGATGGGGCCCTTCCGCGGCAAATAGTGCACTCTCAGGCCGGCGACCTCGCGGATTGTCTCTTCAGGAAGCGACGAGCCGGGCACGACAAGCTCGAGATCGAGGCCCGGGATCGATGCTAGAGCCCCCGACAATGTGACACCGACGCCAGCCGGTCCGCTCGAGATGCGGCTCGGATCGTCGGGGAACGCTGTCACGATGACGACCTTCATGACGCTGCTTCCTTCATGCCTGACGGCGACCACAAGGGTGAAGCGAGTCTCACTCACGGGGATCGCTCCCGCCATGCGCGATTTTCCGGGTCGCCTGGTTCCTTCCCAGCCGGTTCGAGTCCGATCCGAGGCGACTGGCTGAAAAGAGCCATACTTGCAATGCCCTAGGAGGAAAGGTGTTGCAAGGCCATCCTGGGGGTGCCGTCAGGGTTGCCGTCCCAGGGAGACCGTTGGGTTGACGGGGGCGGGGGAGGATGTTAGGATGCCGCCAATGTTCTGCTAAGTCGTTATATTCCAACATTTCAGGGGATTTTCGACAGTCAGACCACTACCAAGGCTGGGAGGTAGGTTGCAGGGAGTGCGAGGGTCGTCAGGGAACGGATTCTCCCGGGTCGCGATCGGCCGGCGCGCCTTCGTCAAAGCCCTTCTGGCGCTCGCCGCGTGCTTCCTCATCGGTCAATCGAATCCGGCGTATGCCTGGCAGATCGAGATCTCATCGATACGGGCCATCTCCGCCATTCTGATCGAGCCGACGACCGGCGAAGTCCTCTATGAACAGTCGGCCGATCTGCCGCGCGCGCCCGCGAGTGTCGCCAAGCTGATGCTGGAGCTGCTCGTCCTCGAGCGGGTCGAGCGAGGCGAGCTCCGTCTCGACGAGCTGGTGCAGGTGTCTGCCTGGGCGAGCAAGATCGGGGGATCGCAGGTCTATCTGGCCGAAGGCGAGGTGTTCCCTCTCGAGGATCTCCTGCGGGCGATCGTGATCGCCTCGGCGAACGATGCCTGCGTGGCGGTCGCGGAGCACATCGCAGGGACGGCCGACGGTTTCGTCGACCTGATGAACGTCCGCGCGAGGGAACTCGGCCTGACGGGCACGCGCTACATCAACGTGCACGGGCTGGACGACGAGCCGGGCGTGGGGAACGTCACCAGCGCCCGGGACATTTCGAAGATCGCGCGGCGCCTGGTCGCGATGCCGCACGTCCTGGCCTGGTCGAGCACGCAAGAGGCTCCGTTCCGCGACGGGAAGTTCCTTCTTCAGAACACGAACAAGCTCCTCGGCGACTTTCCCGGGCTGGATGGCCTCAAGACCGGGTACACGCGGAAGGCGGGATTCTGTCTCTGCGCGACGGCGGAGCGGAAGGGGATGCGGTTCATCTCGGTCGTGATGGGCGCCGAGTCGAACAGGATGCGTTTCCAGGAGACCGCCCATCTCCTGGGCGCCGGTTTCGCCCAGCTTCGTCAAAACATCGTGCTCGCGGCGGGATCGCCCATCCCGGGCGGCGTGCCGGTCAAGGGGGGAAGGAAACCGGTCGTCGACGCGGTTGCGGCGGGTCCCCTCGCCGCTATTCTCCCAAGCGGCGCCAAACCGCCGGATCCGATTCTCGTTCCCAAGAAGGGGCTGCTCGCGCCGGTCGCCAAGGGCGACACCGTCGGGGTGGTCGAGCTGCGTCTCGATGAGGGGGTCGTCATACGAACGCCCGTCGTGGCATCGGCGAGCCTCAAGAAGGCGACGGTCTTCCAGGTGATCGGGCGCTTCTTCGGAGGCGGCTCATGATGCGGGGGTGGACGCGAGTCGCTTCCGGCCGGGTGCTGATGTTGATGCTGGCAGTCCTCTTCCTCTTCCTGTCGGTCGAGGACTCGCTGGCGCGCTCCCGGCGCAAGCCGGTCCGCCGGGTCAAACGCCGCGCGGCCGCCGTCTCCAAAGCGCCCACCTATGACGCGGCGCTCGTGATCGAGGTCGAGACGGGCACGGTCCTCTACCAGAAGGAAGCCTATACGCCCCGTGCTCCCGCGAGCCTTGCGAAGATGATGCTCGAGCTGGTCGCGCTGGAAGCGATCCGCGCGGGGGAGATCACCCTCGACGACGTGGTTATCGTCCCGCCCGACGTCAAGAAAGTCCGCGGAACGCGCGTGCGCCTGCGCGTGGGCGAGGCCGTGACGGTCCGCGATCTGCTCCATGCGACGGCGATCGCCTCCGCGAACGATGCGGCGACGGCGCTCGCGGCTCACGTGGCCGGGTCGATCCGTGCGTGCGTGGACAGGATGAACCGGCGGGCGCGGGATCTCGGCATGGTCTCGACGCGTTATGAAAACGTTCACGGGCTCGATCGGAGCGGCGAACCGGGGAACGTAACGAACGCTTGGGACCTGGCGATTCTGGCGCGGGAGTTGATCGCGATGCCCGAGGCGCTCGAGATATCGAGCACCGTGCAAACGGTGATCCGGTCGCGACAGCAGATCCACACGACGAATCGCCTGCTGTCCCGCTACCCGGGTTGTGACGGATTGAAGACCGGGTACACGGCTCGGGCGGGCTACTGCCTCGTCTCGACGGCCGAGCGGGGAGGGATGCGAGTCGTCAGCGTCCTCCTCGGGGCGGCGAGCAATCGGCGCCGTTTCTCGGAATCGGCTGAGCTGTTGGACAAGGCCTTCAGAGAATGGCAACGGGTTCCCGTGCTGGCCAAGGGACAAGACCTCGGTCAGGATCTCACCGTCAGCTCCGGCAAGGGCAACTCCGTTCCTCTCGTCGCCGGGGATGATCTGAGCGTTCTCGTTCCGACGCGCCGGGCAGCGGACATCCGCGTGGCGGTCGCGGCCCCCTCGAGCACGCGGGCGCCCGTCGCCGAAGGATGGACGCTCGGGCGGGTGCAGGTTTTGGTGGGGGACAGCGTGGCCGCGGAGTGCGCCGCCCTGGCCGGGCGGACGGTCCGCCGCGCCGGCGGCGTCGATTGGCTGCGCAAGGCCCTCCAACCCTAGCCTTCAAGCACGATCGCCCAAGAAGGATCTGCCGCCATGGAAGTCCGTTTGGCGGGACACAACATCGACCGGGATCTCCTCCTCGAGATCCGCCGCGCGATCGCCTCGGCGGCGGCGATTCCGGCAGGGCTGTCCGCTGCGGCGGACGCTGCGCGCGAGGCAGCCGAGAGCATCCTCGCACGCGACAACTGGACCCCCGAGACCCTTTCGGCCGCCTACGCGAGGATCAGCCGCGACCCGCGCCCGATCGACGAGCTCCGGGCGATCGCAAGGAACGAGGTCGACGCGGCACGCCGCTCGAACGAAGCGATCATCTTCGGCCTCGGCCATTCCTCGGTTGCGGAGCACGCCGTATTCAACCTCGATATCACCGGCGTGTCCCGCCTCGCCGTGGAAGAGATCCAGAAGATGCGACTCTGCTCGTACACCGAGAAGTCGCAACGCTATATCCTTCTCGGCGAGGATTTCATCGTTCCGGAGGAGATCCGGTTGGCGGGGCTCGGCGAGCCGTTCCGCGCTCTGCTCGCGCGCGAGAACGCGTTCTATCAAGCCGCCTATCAGAAGCTGCATCCGTGGGTCTTCGAGAGGAATCCGGATCTCGCCGCATCGAAGAAGAACCATCGAACACTCGAGGGGTTCGCCAAAGAGGATGCCCGTTACGGGCTCTCCCTGGCGACGACGGTGCAGCTCGGCGAGACGCTCAATGCTCGAAACCTAGAAGCTCTGATCGGGCGGACGGCGGCGCATCCGCTGTCCGAGCTGCGAGAGTTCTCGATTGCTCTGGGCGCGGCGATCGCGGGGATCGCGCCGTCGGTCGTCAAGCACACCGACCCGGGCGAGTTCCGTCTCAAGACCGGCCCCGCCTTACGGACGATAACCGCGGTCCTGGAGGCTTTTTCCGAAGGGGCAGAGGAGGCCGGTGGCAAGGGCGGCGAGGATGCCGCCGCCGGACTCGGCGGACCGGACGGGATCGATGCCATTCTGCTCGACGTTCCGGAGGACGCGGAGGCCAGGGTCGTGGCGGCCTTGCTCCACAGCTACGGACATGCCTCTGCGGAGACCTGCCGGCGGAGGGCGGAGGCGATCGGCGCGACGGGCCGGCGCGAAATCCTCGCGACCGCGCTGCGCGATCTCGCGCCCCACGATCCTGTACTTCGCGAGTTCGAGCACGCGCACCTGCGCTTCGAGCTCGTCGTCTCGGCGACGTGCTTCGCCCAACTGAAGCGGCACCGGATGGCGACCCTCACGACGCAAGACTACGATCCCCGGCTCGGCATCACCGTCCCGCCGTCGTTTGTGGAAACCGCATTGATCGAACCGCTCGACGAACTGCGCCGCGAGGCGGAGTTGCTGCACGGCCAGCTGCTCGATCGCGCTGGGCCCGAGGCAGCGGGTTACGTCCTGCTCAACGCGCACCGCCGCCGCGTGATTCTGGGGCTCAATGTCCGCGAGCTCTATCATGTCGCCCGCTTGCGCTGCGATGCCCACGCGCAGTGGGACATCCGGCGCGTCTCGCAAAGGATGGTCGATCTCGCGCGCGAGCGGGTGCCGGGGCTCATGCTCCTCGCGTGCGGGAAGGACCGGTTCGACGAGGTGCGGCGGATCGTCTTCGGAGGCTAAACAAGTTTGACTTCGGCCGAGGAGCGAGACCGCGCGCCGCGAGGTCCGGCGCCCCCGGGACAATAGCCGGACCGAGTGGATGCGCGGGGCGAGCTACTCAGATCTACTCGAGCCGATCTGCTCGTTCAGCAGGAACAGCTTTCCCATCGCGCCCGTCGCCAGGCCGCCGGGCGGCCGCGCGAAGTATATGCCTGAGGGAAGCGGGCGCCCCGATTCGTCGGCGCCGTCCCACAGATAGATGAGTCGCCCGGGTGGGTCCGAGATGCCGTCCCGAAGACGCGCGACGAGCCGGCCCGATGCGGTGAAGATCTCGAGTGGACCGGGCCGCCCGGCTCGGTCTCCATCCGGTCCCCGCCAAACGATCCGAAGCCCGCGTTTGCCCGCGATCCGCTCCGCGCGGAGCACGGAAACGTCCATCACTGCCCCTCCCGTCTCTTCCGCGGGCGGGCCGGCGTCCACGGCCTCCCTCTGGAATCGCCCTACGAGAAGTCCATTGTTCATCTCGGAAGCGATGAAGATCCCCGAAGGGAAGAACGGGTCGATGAACCAGATGCCGCGGCAGCCCGCCTGCGCCCCGAGGGTCGGATCGCAGCATGGATCTCCGGGGCGATCGAGCCATCGAGAGGGGTGCTGGTAGTAGCCGACCCGGACCGGGGTTTCTGGAGAGGAGAGGTCGTAGACCTGGAGTCCCTTGTTGAACCAAGCGGTGTAGACGGTCGTTCCGAAGGGGTAGGCGTTGTGCACGCTATGACAGGTCCCGTCGGTCTGGTACTCGGCGATCTGGAAGGGATGCGCGAGGTCCTGGATGTCCCACACGCGGACGTGGCCGTTCGTCTTCTCGTCGCACGTCAGCAGATAGCGCGGATCGTCCATCTGCCAGGCTGAATGCGCGTGAAGCTCCGGCCCGTCGTGCGTGAACGTCGAGATGAGGGCGGGCGTCAATCCGTCGCCGCAGGGACCGGGAACCGCGGGACACAGGGGTTCTCCGTCCAGGATGTCCCAACGAGGCGGAACCGAGGCGGTCTGCCTGGAGCGCGACAGATAGAGGATTCCACCGCGCGCGTAGATGTCATGGGTGTAGGAGCTCGATCCGACGGGGCGCGTGTTGATCTGGCAGAGCCATCTCGGATTGATCGGATCGGTTGCGATGTCGTAGGTCTGGACCCCTTCTCCGCAGTTGATCCCAGTGACGTAGAGGATCCCGCGCTCGTCGATGAAGATCGTTTCGATCTCAGCCTGCTGCGGGTCGGTGCATGGATGTCCGCACGAACAGGCGCAGAACTCGTTCTGCGGGATCTCTCCCCGGATCACCGGGAGGTACGGATCGGTCAGATCTACGATTCGTATCGGGCCCTTGCGTACCGCGGCGTAGAGATAGACTCCGCGAACGGCGACGTCCACGTACTTGTTCGGCGACGGGGAATACGGAGGGATCGCGGACGCCCGCCTCGGGCGGGAGGGATCGGCGAGGTCGATCACGTAGACGGAATCTGCGCCGAGAATGCCGTATTCGTGTCCCGTCGAGGAATCGATGTAGGCGCAGCAATCCCAATTGTTCACGGGGGAGTTGACCGCGTAGGAGCCGAGGATCCTGACGTTCAGGCTCTCGGCTCCGGACGGGTTCCACGGAGCGGCGGCGGATGAACTTGCTACGAGCGGCGAGGCTAGGAGCGCCGCGGCCGCCGCGAGATGTCCGATTCGCATTTGCGCTTCCCCCGTCTCGGCCTTGTTGCGTTCTGCGGCTCGCGTCGCTCCCGCGTCACGCGACTCTCAGCGGATCGCCTTCACCCACTGCTTGAACGGATCGGTCCCGCACATCTCCAACATCTCGAAGACGGCCATCTCGACGCACGAGATCTTCGCCCCTTCGGCCGCGAGACGCTTGAGTGCGATCTTCTTATTGTACGGCGAGCGCGACGAGACAGCGTCGGCTGCGATTTCGACGTGATACCCTCGCTCGATCAGATGGACCGCCGTCTGGTAGATGCAGACGTGCGCCTCGATCCCGCACAGGACAACCTGCCGGCGCCCGGCCGCCTCGAGCGCGGCGCGGAACGGGTCGTCCAGGACGCAGGAGAAGTACATCTTTTCCAGCGGTGCGAACCCGTGCTCCCGGCCCGAAGGATCCTTGTCGGCGACGGTAGCCTGGATCCTCGGATCGGTCTCGCCGAGACCCTTCCTGTATTGCTCGGTCACGAGGACCGGAGCTCCGATGATCCGAAACCCGCGGACCAGGCGGCAGATCTGCTCGACGGTCTCGTCCGTTTGGTGGATCGAGGGTAGAAGTTTCGACTGCACATCCACTACCACCAGAATCGACTGGTTCTTATGGAGCATCTTCGTTCTTCCTCCTGCAGACGAGCGTACCACGACCGGGGCTCCCTTCCGGGACCTATCCCGGTAGTTGGCGAGGGACCGGGGGTGCGTTATCCTAAAAAGAAGTCTCAAGGAAGGTGAGTTCCACCGCCCGGCCGCGGGTTCCGCGAGATCACTCCCGCGTGCCCATTCAGACAATAAAGAGGAGAGAAGCGACGATGAGCGTTCGTGTAGGTCAGATGGCGCCCGATTTCAAGATGCCCACTTTTGTCGGTGGGGAGTTCGGTGAGGTGACCCTCGCCGAGTACCGCGGCAAGTGGGTCGTCCTGTTCTTCTATCCGCTCGATTTCACCTTCGTCTGTCCGACCGAGGTTACCGGTTTCAGCGAACGAAATCAGGAGTTCACGGCCCTGAACGCGGTCGTCCTCGGCGGCAGCACGGATAGCGTGTTCTCGCACAAGGCGTGGGTCAAGGAGATCGGTGAGCTTCGCTACCCGCTCTTCAGCGACATCACCCGCGAGACGGCGCGGCGTTATGGCGTCCTGATGGAGGAGAAGGGGATCGCCCTGCGCGGCACCTTCATCATCGATCCGGACGGGAAGCTCCGCTGGGCGCTCGTGAACGATCTCGGCGTGGGCCGGAACATCGACGAGGTCCTTCGCGTCCTTCAGGCGCTCCAAACGGGCGAGAACTGCGGGCTCAACTGGAAGCCGGGGATGAAGACGCTCGGGAAGTAGCGAGGCACCTCGGATCCGCGAATAATCGGAGCCTTCCCGCCCGTGGCGGCGGAAAGGCTCCGATCTCTATCCAGGCGAGACCGGTGGTGGGGAAGGGAATCGTCCCGCCCCAAGCCGGATCGATCAAACGCGCGAGCAGACGCCCCATGTCCGGCTCGTGGCCGACGGCGATCAGTGTCCCGGAGTCGGCGGGCCGCTCGAGGCCGCTCAGAATCAAGTCCGGGTCGAGTCCCCCGAGAAGGCACGCCAGTTCTTGCGGCGCGCCGACTCCGATGGTCGATGCGAGAATCGCCGCCGTCTGCCGGGCCCGCAGCTTCGGGCTGCAGACGATGCGGGGTTCGGACAGGTTCAAGCCGGCGATCAACCGGCCTGCCCTTGCCGATGCCTTCTCCCCGGCTGCCGTGAGGGGACGCTCTCCGTCCGCGATCGAGAGAGTTTGCGCTGCGGCCTCGGCGTGCCGGACGAGGATCAGGTTCATGGGAGCCGTCGCCCTCTCTTCACCTACTTCCCCTCACCGAATCGGTTTCCCAGGCGGATGTGGGAACGCGTCCCAGTACTTCTCCATGATTCGCAGAAAGAGCTCGACCCCGATCGGCATCGCCTTTTCATCGAAGTCGAACCGCGGATTGTGGTGCGGATGGACGATTCCCTGCTCGGCGTTCCCGCCACCCAGGAAAATGAAAACCCCGGGCACCTCGTTCAGGTAGTAGCTCATGTCCTCTCCGCCCATCGAAACAAGGTCGCGGACAACATTTTCGGGTCCGACGATCTCGCCCGCGATGGCGGCGGCGAAATCGGCCATGCGCCGATCGTTGATCGTCGCCGGGTAGCCGGTGAGGAACTCGACCGAGCAGGTCGCCCCGAAGGAGTGGGCGATCCCCTCGGCGACCTCCCTGATGCGGCGGATCAAGCGATCGCGCAGATCGGAATCGAAGGTCCGGAGCGTCCCGCCGAGTTCCGCCCTCTCGGCGATGATGTTGAACGCCTGGCCCGAGTTGAACGTGCCGATCGTCACGACGGCGGTCTCGAACGGATCGGTGTTGCGCGACACGAGGGTCTGAAGGGCGACGACGATCTGGCTTGCGACCATGATCGAGTCGACCGTCTCGTGCGGATAGGCGGCGTGCCCGCCCCGCCCGTGGACGGTGATCTTGAACTCGTCGGCCGCCGCCATGACATGGCCGGATCTTACCGCGATCTTTCCGACCGTCAGCCCGCTCCAGATGTGAAGACCGAACGCGGCCTCGATTGCTGGATCATTCAGGATCCCCTCGCGGATCATCGCCTCCGCCCCGCCGGGACCTTCCTCGGCCGGTTGGAAGATGAAGCGCACCGCGCCCGCGATCGCATCCGGAGCCCGCGCGGCGTGCCGCGCCGTGTGGAGGAGCACCGCCATGTGGCAGTCGTGACCGCACGCGTGCATCACCCCGGGGTTCCGTGACGCATACGCCGCGCCCGTTTCTTCCTGAATCGGCAGCGCGTCCATGTCGGCCCGGAAGAGGATCGCGCGTCCCGATATTCCCTTCGGCTCCAACAGCGCGGAGAGTCCGGTCTTTGCGATTCCCGTCTTGATCTGGGGGAAATCCGTCCGCAACGCCTCCGCGATCCTCTTCGCCGTTTCCTCCTCCTTGAAGCCGAGCTCGGGATGCTCGTGAAGCTCGCGCCGGGACCGGACCATCTCATCCTGGAGTGCCATCACGCTCGGGCGTATCGCCGGGATCTTCGTTTGCGCCATCGAACCCTCCGCCTACTTTTCGCGCTCCAGCTCGCTGATCGGCCGTCTTCCCGCAAAACCGCTCTCGAGGTCGTGCCAGAAGGAGATCTTCTTCTCGCCCAGCTTCCAACAGAGGAAGACCATGCGACCGTTCACTTTTCCGTAGAAGTCGACCAGGCCGAGGTTGAGATCCTTGATCATGCAGCCGAGCTGGTCGAGTTCCTCGAGGCGGGCGTTGTATGCCTGGACGAGCTCCTCGATCAAGTGGCGCTGTCGATCGAACTCCTTGTGCTCTGGGCTCCGCGGATCATCGCCTCCCACGAGGGAGAGGACGGAGAGACGGTCCTGCGTGCGGATGATTTCGACCGCCTTCCGGCGGATGAACCGGACGCCCCTCTCGACGATCGGGAGGATCTTGTTGGCTTGCTCGATGGTGAGAACATTTGCGCTCATCTTCTCTCCTGGCCGTCGGTGCAGAACGTCCTAGTGTAGACCAGTTTGATCGAATCCCGAAACGGTTGCCGCGCTCGCCTGGCGCATCCCGCCACATGCACCCGCCCGCGACTCGTTCGCCATGC
>CAZNRY010000004.1:7069-48782 GCA_964575675.1 uncultured bacterium | reverse complement strand
CAGCAGGTGTGGCCCTATGCGCCGTTGCAGCAGAATGCTGGTGAGAAATGCGGGCCAGGGTTGCGCCCTTCAGTCTCGGGTCCGACGCGTTGCGATGAGGAAACGGCGCTCGTCGAGTCGGCGGCTAGAACTGAAGGTCGGAGCCGCCTTCTCGCCCCGCCGGCGGCTCAGTATTCAACGATCTCCGGGCTGCCCCCAAGGAACCCGATCGATTGGAAGCGCTTCTCTCCAAACGCGGTGTAAGAGTATGCGTTGTGCTCGACGGGAAGTCTAGGATACCAGGCGAAGCGCAGTTGTACGGGCCCGATGCCATAGGCATCCTTGTGCAACCGAACCCCCAGGCCCAGGCCCGAGTAGTAATCTTGAGCGAGAATGCTCCTACGTCCGGTGCCGATGATATCCAGGTCCGCGAAGGTGAAGAGCGCGAGGGTGACTCCTCGTGCCCTCCAGGGAGTGAACGCGACAGTCTCGAGGTTGAGCTGGAGTCGCTTGCTTCCGGTCACACTGCTGTTGTAGGCCACGCCCCGGATGCCCTGATCGCCGCTGAAATCGATGCTGTCGTCCGCAGAGCGGTGGATCCCGGTTACGTATTCGGCGTTGATGAACTGGCGGAACTGGAATCCTCCAGTGCGGAGTAGACTGCTAAAATAGAGGGTCCGCAGTCGGACCACTCCCTGCTTGATCTTCCCAGCTTCGGGATATCCGCCGACCCGCAGCTCACCGACTCCGTAGCCGAGTCCGTCGAGTTGCTCTCCCGCCGCCAGCGTGACGGCGGCATAGGTATTCCGGACAAACTCCTCATCGGCCAATCCGTACGTGACGCGGGCCAAGAAACCATACGGGATATCCTCCGTTCTGCCAAAGTTGTACAGGAGACTCGTCCGGTAGTACCGGCTCTGGATCAAGGCGAGGCTCCCCAGAACGTGATTCATGTCGTGATACTGATAGAAGGTGGTTGGCGTGACCGGCGGTCGCTTGGCAAAGTTGAGATGCCGGATCCGACCCGAAACGAACAGGATGCGGCGGCGATCGATCCCTTTCTGCCTGAGCCCGAAATGAAACTGCCTTCCCGTCCAGAGGTCGATCAGATCGGAAGCGTTATCGGCTGTGGAAGGAAGTGAATCCTCCACTGCGATTGAGGTCCGCCTCAGGTCCAACCCTCCCGCGTACTTGAGGACGGGGGAGATGAGCTCGCGGGAGAGCGCGAAACCGGCGGTTTCCTTGCCGGGCATTTTCACATACTCCAGCGCTCCGGTGATGAATGAGCCCCGGATGTTCTGCACGGAATAGTTCGTGTCGAATCCCAACCGCGGGGTGGTGTTGGGAAACAGCGTGGCCGCCACGGAAACCTGGTGCCCCAGCCCGAGGATGTTCTGCTCGGCCAGGCTGACCTTCAGGCGGTTGCCCTCTTTCAAGCTCCCCGAGAGATTGAGGGTCCATGCTTCCTTCACGATGACCCGTACATCGGCCGAATCCCCGCTCCCGCGATTCTGCACCACGACGATCCGAGCGTCGCCAATGAATCCCAGGTTCCGGAGGATACGCTCGCTGTCGGCAAGCCGGAGAGGATCGATAGCGTCCCCTTCCTGGAAGAGGAGATTCCGGCGAATGGTTGTCTCGCGAGTCTGAAAGTTTAGATTGTTGAGAAATCTCAGCAGTCGTGACTTCGTCACGCGAGTGGTATCGTCGACCGACGCGCCGAATACCGCGAGGGTCTTGATCCGGATCCGCCCGATGCGGTTCCCTGCGAAGGGGAGGAACTTCCGATCGCTCCGCTCAAGGGCAAGTTTCTGCTCGTTCCGCGCGACCTCGACCGAATCCGATTCCGCACGCGCTGGCGGCCCGGTCTGTCCCGCGGAAATGCACTCCCGGGAAGCTCCGAAGATCAGTTGCAGGACGAGGAGGATTGTCAAGCGTCGGTACATTCCACACTCGGGGCGATGGTATGCGTCGTGCGGCGCATTTGCAGCCTCTGTCCGGTTGAACGGCGTTTCTCGTTTGAGACAGGAAGAGCGTACCACGACCTTTCCCCTTGAGGAATGTCGTCGGGGCGGACACCTTCCGGACGATCGGCGTCCTAGCCAAGAACCGGGCATTCGGCCTAATCTGACCTGTCCGGGCACAATCCCGGAAACCGCCCGTGCGATCAACCGGTGCGGGTTTCCGGCATTGTCGGGCATGGAGTACGGCTCGCAGGAGGATCCGTATGCATCCGGAGATGATCGAGGAGATCGAGAGAGAGATCACACGGCTACGATGCCGCTATGTGGCGTTCATGCGCGAGGCGCCGAACGCGCGGGAGGTGATAGCTAGGTGGGCGGCCGAGGCAGCCGGCCTCTGCTGGTTCGTGCCTCTCGATGACGTGGTCGAAGCCGACATCGATGTGGAGATCACGAGCGAAGTCTTGATCGTTCGCGCGAACAGAACGTGGCCCGAACCCGCAGTTCTCGTGGGCATCCTTCCGGTGCCGCACGGGTTCGACCCCGAGCACGCGGTCATCCGGTTCACCGAGGAGACGCTGGAAGTCCGGATCCGGCGAGTCCACGGCGGGGTCGCGCAATGAAGAACCACTACAAGATCCTCGGCGTTTCGAGCTCGGCAACTCCCGAAGAGATCAAGAAGGCATATCGCACCCTCGCCCTCAAACACCACCCGGATAGAAACCCCGGAGACAAGAAGGCGGAAGAGAAGTTCAAGGAACTGGCCGGGGCCTACGAGATTCTCTCCGATCCGGAGAAACGCAGGGAGCACGACGACGCGGTGGCAGGCCGCACCCCTTCCGGAGCCGGCCCCCGTGGACCCTTCGGGCCGGGCGGGCGCGCTCATGCCGAGTCGAACGTCGAGTCGATGTCGATCGACGAGATACTGCGCCGCTTCGGCGGAATATTCGGCGGAGAGTTCGGGGAGAAGATCCATGGTTCGCGCGGCGCGGCCCGCCCTGGGTACGACGCCGAGGTCGAACTCGAGGTCGACTTTCGTGCGGCGGCCCTCGGAGGAAAGGTGTCTGTTTCGCTCTCCGGCGCGGTCCCCTGCTCGCGCTGCGGCGGACGCGGTGCGATAGGGGACCACCCGGAGTGTCCGATTTGCCGGGGGAGCGGGCGGGTCACCGCACAGTCCCGGGACAAGGGGCAGTTTTTCACCGTCACTCGCCCCTGCTCAACCTGCCACGGAACCGGCGTGGATCCATCCAAGGAATGCATGGAGTGCCGCGGCGAGGGGACCGTCGAACGAACGCGTACGCTCAACATCACCATCCCCGAGGGAACGGAGGATGGGTCGATTCTCCGCCTGGGAAAGCTCGGAGGAGCCGGGACAGGGGGCGGTCCACCTGGGGATCTGCTGGTCCACGTGCGCGTGCGCCAGGATCAGGTCTTCCACCGCGAGGGAAGCGATATTCACTCCGAAGTCCCGGTTCCCATGGCCACCGCAGCGCTCGGGGGCAAGGCGACGATGCAGACCCTTCGCGGGAGGGTCAGTCTGACCATTCCGCCCGGGACATCCTCGGGCGCGCAGCTCAGGCTGCGGGGCCAGGGCATCCGCGGAGGGGATCATGTCGCGCGGGTCATGGTCACCGTGCCCGGAAACCTGACCCCGAGACAGCGGGAGCTGTTCGAGGAGTTGGGGAGAAGTGGGGTTTGACGGCCGCACGTCTCCCCGCTGATCGAGATCGATCCCCAGCGTCCACACGATCGCAAGCAGGATAGCGTTCTTTCTCAAGCTCCCGGTCCGCCCTGACGTTCACGTGCAGGTCGTGCTCGGCCCTCGGCCCGCGTGCCTGCCCTGAACGCCCTTGTTCCCAGGCAACGTGTCGGAGTATGCTCTTTGGTTTTGTTCCGTTTGAGCATTCGACGTGTGCAGCGCCTCCCGATCGACCGCGCGGGCCATGACATCCGAGGCGCCGCATTCTCACGTTCTGGATGTAAGTCTCCATTGCATTGGGGGTACATGATGAACCTTAGAAGCATGAAGCTCTTGCCGGCCGCACTCACCCTTCTGACCGTGCTCGCGTGGAATGACGTGAGCGCCCAGGTCCATCCATCGAACATGCGCAGCGGATCACTTCGTGAATTCGGGACGGCGCCAATCACGATCTTCACCGTGCCCGGGGGCTCGTATTTCGTGCTCACCGACATCGTGTGGTCTGTCGGCCCGGGCCCCGGAACACCAGGGACCGCGTCCTGCAACCTGTACGGCAATGGCATCGAACGCTGGCGGATTCGGGGAAGCTACTCGAACGACGGCACGACCTCGTTTCAGTCGGTCCCATACCAGACGCATCTCACAACGGGTCTGGCCTTCGATCCGGGCCAGGTCATCACCTTCGAGTCAACAGGTCATGTCGGAAGCTACTCGCTTGTATGGTCCGGGTATGTCGTCTCGACCACGACCGCGGCGATGGAGCCGGGAATCCCGAGCGAGGCCAGCCAGATCCTCGCTCAGAACGAACCAAACCCGTTCGGTCCTTCGACCTTGATTCGTTATGCGTTGCCCGCTCCCGGGCCGGCCGAGATCCGGATCTATGATTCCCAGGGCCGGAAGGTCCGGGTGCTGGTGGAAGGCACGCTGGAGGCCGGAGAACACGAGGTCGTTTGGGACGGGCGCAACGATGCAAACGAACTGCTGGCGACCGGAGTCTACTACTACGACATCCGGACCGGGCAGGGGAGCGACCAACGGAAGGCGGTTCTCGTCAGGTGACATGGAAGTCGCTGAGCCGGCGCTGCCGTGGAGAGGTCATCCTCCTACGAACTCGCGTCCACCCGGGCTCCAGGACCCGGCAGCGAGGTGAATCGTTCTCGACTCGGCCGTGGGATGAGGTTTGTAGAAGGGAGAGTGAGGAACAGCCACACCCGTGAGCGTTCGCGACGCATCCCGTGAATCGGGCGAGTCGGGTTGAATCGCATAACGTATTTTATATCAATGTATTGACGCCACTTCGCTTTCTGGCATGCCCCCTGCGTATGACTCCCCGTGAGAACGCGTTGTCCCGGACTTACCTGTGGGAAAGAGCCCGGGAGAAACGCTCCCCAGCCCGGTACCAAAACAAGGAGATGACCATGAAAGCCAGACCTCTCGCCCTACTGATTCCCGCGCTCTGCTTCTTGATGCTCGCAGGGTGCGGCAAGGAAACATCGGCCCCCACGAAGGAAGCTCCAGAGCTTCCGCCGGCAGAAACGCTCAAGTTCGACCTGAGCTTCTTCCAGCAGCAGGATCTTCCCGGCCAGGCGCAGGGGACCGAAGAGGCTCTCACGAAGTTCAACTGGCTGAACGCGGTCATTCGCGTCGCCTACGTGAACCTCGCGGTCGTGCAGAACCTGACCCCGCCCTACCTCGCCTTCGCAGCGGCCGTCCACACGCGGCCGGTTCTCGAGGAGGAGGACACATGGCTTTGGACTTACACCTGGGTGGGTCCGGAGAACGTCCCCTTCACGATCCGCCTCCGGGGTCGTGTCGAAGGGACCCACGTCGAATGGTCGCTGCACGTCGCCGCTCCGAACGCAGTTCCGCCTCTCGACGATTTCCTGTGGTTCGAAGGTGAGTCGAGCATCGTATCCGACTCGGGATACTGGATTCTGAACGACAGCGACGGAGGACGGCCGGTCCCCTGCGCCCGAATCGACTGGGACTACCCGACCTTGCTCAATCGGGTACTTGCGTTCGAGAACATCGAACAGGGCAAGCCGGAATTCGGAGACCGGCTCACGTACCGGATCGATGGGGTGATGATTTCGGTCCTCTTCCACGACGCATCCGAGGGCGTCGACTCGGATGTCATCTGGAACGCGCAGACCGGGGCCGGGAGCCTGCGGGTCCCGGACTACAACCACGGCCAGCGCGCCTGCTGGAACGAGCGTCAAGAGGATGTCCTCTGCCAGAATCCGTGATCTGATCGTAGCGGGCAGGAAGAAGACCCGGGGCGTTTACCGCCCCGGGTCTTGCTTTGAATCACGCTCGGGATCTCAGAACTGCAGATCGAAGCCCAGTCGGAATGTCGCGGCGCTTCCGTTCTCGTCGACGGGACTCTCCAGCTCGATCTCCGTCCCGCCCGGCAGTTCCTTTCTGATTTTGATCTTGTTCCAGTTGATCATCTCCAGACGGGTCGAGAAGTCGAGGACGAAATGCTCGGTCAGGTTGAACAAGACGCCGGCTCCAAGAAGGGCGACGCCACCGGAGGTCTCGACGTCGTAGCCCTTCCTATCGTCGATGAGGCTTGTTCCACCCAGCCCGCCGACCAGGTACGGCCGGGCGCGTTCTTGCGGGAGAAAGCGGACATGAGCCTCGATCATGGCCGATCCGCGGGTGATCTCGACGCCCTCCCAATTGGTTCCGTGAATCGCGGAGCCCATCGCCAGCCGAAGGGCGAACATCGGCGTGATCGTGTATCCGAGATTCAGTGACAAGCCGTGGCCGACCTCCTCGATGAATACAGCGTCGGGATCGCCCCCGGGAGCCGGGTCCTCGGCGCCGATGACATCGGTCTGATATTGCAGGCCGATCGTGAATCCACGATCCTGCGCCCAGGGCCGCTGTGCGGATATGGCGCGGGGGACGGCCGCGACGCACAGCCCGCCCGCGACGAGAGCGATCGCGACTGCGAAATGCGTTCTCATGATGACTCCTCCTCTTGCTTTTCAAGGCCCGCGGTGCGAGGAGGCCGCGCCTCCATGCCGTAGGCCTGCATCTTCTTGTGTAGATTGCTCCGTTCGATAGAGAGCAAGCGGGCCGCTTCCGACACGTTTCCGCCCGTTCGGTCCAGGGCCTCCTCGATGCAGCGCTTCTCGATGTTGCGGCGGAATCGGACCAGCCCGCCCGCGCGGCGGACCTCATCGATTCCGGGGAAGGAAGTCGTTTGACCGCGGCCCTCAGGCCTGCCCGTTGAGAACCCTTTCTGGAATCCGATCCGGGAGACGTCCTCGGGCGAAATCGTCGTGCCCTCACTCAGGATCGCCAGTCGTTCGATGACGTTCTTCAGTTCGCGGATGTTCCCGGGCCAATTGAGATCCCTCAGCAGACCCCGTGCGGCGGGACTCAACTGCTTCACCGGCAGATCGTTCTCCTCCGCATAGAGGCGGAGGAAATGCTCCGCGAGCCGCGGGATATCGTCAGGGCGGGCGCGAAGCGGCGGGACGTGAATCGGGATGACGTTGAGGCGAAAGTAGAGATCCTCGCGGAAGCGTCCGGCGCGCGCCTCTTCTTGAAGATCCTTGTTCGTCGCCGCCACCACGCGGACATCGACGTGATGCACGCGGGAATCGCCGACCCGCTCGATCTCACCCTCCTGCAGCGCTCGGAGGACCTTCGCCTGGACGCGCAGGCTCATGTCCCCGATCTCATCGAGGAAAAGGGTTCCCGCGTCCGCCAGGAGGAACTTGCCGTCGCGCGTCCGGTCCGCGCCGGTGTATGCGCCCCGGACGCATCCGAACAGCTCCGTCTCGATCAGATCCTCGGGAATCGCCGCGCAGTTGACCTTGATGAAGGCCCGGTCCACTCGGGGGCTCGCGTCGTGAAGAGCCCGGGCGACGAGTTCCTTGCCCGTGCCGCTCTCCCCGGTAATGAGGACTGACGCCGAAGTCGGCCCGATCCTCTCGATCCGCCGGCGGAGGTCTCCAACCGCATCGCTCTCTCCGACCATCGCGTGACGGCGCGATTCCGTCGTACGGTAACGGGCAACCTCCGTCCCCAGACGCGAGGCATCGAGAGCATTGCGAACCGCGATCAGGACGCGGTCCTTTGAGAGGGGTTTCTCGAGGAAATCGAATGCGCGGAGCCTGGTCGCCTCGATCGCCGTCGCGATCGTCGCCTGGCCGGAGATCATGATCACAGCCGTCCCGATGTGCGCGGACATGATCTCCCGGAGCGTCGCGATCCCGTCGATCCCCGGAAGGCCGACATCCAAGAGCACCAGGTCGGCGGGGGATTCTCCCAGGAGCTTCAGGGCGGCCTCGCCCGACGACGCCACGCAGACCTTGTAGCCCGCACGTCCCAAGATCAAGGATAGCGTGGCGGTGATGTTCTTCTCATCGTCGACGATCAAGATCCGCGGGTTCATTCCGATCCTCCCGAGCGATTTTGGGAACCTGAAGGAAGCGATATCTCGAAGACCGCGCCCCCCCCCGCCCGATCAGCCACCGTGATTGTTCCGCCGTGCGCGCGGATGGTGCTCTCGACAATCGCGAGCCCGAGTCCCATGCCACCGCTCTTCGTTGTCACGTTGGGCTCAAAGATGCGCCGGCGCCGGTCGGGTGGGACCCCGGGGCCTCGATCCTCGACGCGGATTCGAGCGCCCGCCGCCGCGGTGAGAGCGCTGACCTCGATCGGATCGGTCCGGCCCGTCTCGCTCTGGGCAGCCAGCGCGTTCTCGATCAGGTTCACGAGCGCGCGCCTGATCTGATCGTGATCGCACCAGAGGGGAGCGGATCCCTGATCACGGACGCTCACCCTCTCGGGACCGTAGAGGGCGCGGACGTCCTCCAGGATTTCCCCCGCGGGGATTGGCGCGGGCTGCGGCTCGGGCAGGCGCGCAAACTCCGAGAACTCGGAAACGAGGGTGCGCAGACTCCTGACCTCCTCCTCGATGATCGCCGTCGCCTCACGAAGGAGTCGGGGGTAATCAGGGTCTTTGGCCTCGTACGCGTCACGGAGCTCCTGCGCTGCGAGCTGGATCGGCGTCAGGGGGTTTTTTATCTCGTGAGCGAGACTGCGGGCCATCTGACGCCATGCGGCGAGCCTCTCGAGCCGGGCCAGTTCTTCCTTCTGCGTGCCGAGGCGGATGATCATCTCATTGAAGCTGCGCAGGAGCGAACCGATCTCCCCCCCCGCGCTCCCTGGCACCCGGGCGTCCAGGTCGCCCGAAGAAACTCGCCGGATGGCGTTTCCCATCGCCGCGACGGGGCGGGTCGTGCGGGATGCCAGATAGAACCCCATCCCAAGCACGGCGATGATGAGAGCGCCGTAGACGACCATGAACGTTGCGACGAGACTGCGGACGTACCGGTCCCGCTCGAGGCGAACCGCCTGCAGGAGTCGATGCGCAGCGGTGAGATCGGCCGCCCATTCGGTCAGTTCCCGCGAAACCGGCCGAGTTGCCCAGACCGGCTCACCTCCCGGCGTCTCGATGCGGGCCACGAGCAACTCCCGTCCCGCGAGGGGAACCCGCTCCGGCGGAACGATGATCCGGCCGGCCGGCCGCGACAGCCGCTCGAGAGCGGCGAGGGCGGACTGCTCACGGGGATCCAGCCTGTCGATCTCGGCAGCCGTAAGCGTGTCGAGCGATTCACCCCGAGTGATCGTCGAGGCGAACGACTCCTTCTCGTTCTCGAGCAACCTACGCGCGCAGTCGAGACCGGCCTCGAGCCCCTCCACGGTTTCTTCCTGGATCATCGGATCCAGCGAGTGGCGGAAGAGTGTTCGCGCCGTGAGGATGGCGGGGACCAAGGGAAGGAGCACCACGAGGGTGAGGATCCCGATGATCTGGAGCCGTAACATGCGCATCGCACACCTCAGGGGTGGATGGGAAGGGTTTCCAGAGCAAAGCTCTGGGACACCGCCTCGCACACCCATTCCTCGTCTTCACCGTGCTTGAGGAAGTAGCGAATCAGGGAATTGATGCTCACGGAGACCTCCTGGCGATTGGATCTCCCCGACTCCGTTTCGCCGCCTAGAATGGCGTGCACGCGATGCGCCTCTGCCGGCGCCAGGGGATAGACCGCCAATCGCGCCTTGATCCGGAGTCCGTTTCTCGCGTGGATCGATTGAGTCCGCGCCACCGGGAGAGGGCCCAGCTCCGCGAGGAACGACGCGATCTCGTCCATGGTGCGGACCCGATGCTCGGCGAGAGGCGTCCGCATCACGAAGGTCTGGGTCCACAGATCGGGTTCGATGCGCACCTCCGAAAGGGCCTCTCCCTGATGGTCGCCCAGGGTGTCGACCAGCGCGATCGCCACGACGAGCACTGAAGGAAGACCGCTCGCCAAGGTCTCCCGTATTGCCGCATCGGGAAGCCCGCGCGTGCGCAAGGTGCAACAGAGCAACGTGTCGTTCCGGCTCGGCGCGATTGAGACGATCTGTATCCGGGGGTCATCTCTTGCTGCGGAAGACCCTCCCGGCGCGAGTATCGGCGCCAGCGCGCAGACGATCCACAATCCGGAGGCGGGCCGCATCTCAGAAGGTCCACCCGAGACTCAGGTTGATGTGGAATCCTTCCTCCACGGGGCTCGCGGACAAGGGATGCGCAACGTCGAGGCCCAGCCGGCCGATCCACGGAAGACGCCATCGAAATCCGTATCCGATCCCCGCCGCGGTGTTTTCCTCGGCGGCAGCGCCCGAACTCCAACCGGCGCCGCCGTCCACGAAGAGCAGACCGGTGAGCCTTGGGTTGTTTGCTGCCCCGATGATGGGTCCGCGCAACTCGAGCGAGAGGGCCGCCATTGACAGATCGCCGCACGGAGGGGAAAGGGACTGGCTCGGATACCCGCGGACGGTGTAAAGGCCGCCCAGATAGAAGCGTTCGTAGAAGGGCGCCCGCGGTGATGCGACCCCGTAACGCAGGCGGGCGGCGAGCTGCAGGTTCGCGGGGAGAGGTTGATACCCGCGTAGATCGAGTTGCGCCACGGCGAACGGATCCTCCCTCCAGACAATCCACTCACCGCTCACCCGCCCCGCGATTCCACGACTGAGCAGGTTCTCGCCCGATCGCGCATCGAAATTCAGGGCAACCCCGATGCGGGGAAGACGATCACGGAGGAGATCCTTGCGGATCTCCTCCGGCAATTCCTCGAACGGGATCTCGTCCCCTTGCTCCCGCCCCTCCGATTCGGAAGCTCTGTATACGAGCGCGCTGGAATCCGCGCGGACCTTCTCGATTGATCCCCATGTCTCGAGCGAAAGGGATCGATTGAGGCTATGGAGGAAGCGCAGATCCGCACCCCAGCGTCCGATGCCATGGCGGGTTTCCGTCCGGTCGAGGTAGTAGATCCGATCCTGGTTCTCACCCCGAAGGGTCGCTTCCCAGAACGTCTTCCGCTCGCGACCGATCGGATGCCTGTATTCCGCGACCACGCCCGCGAGCCGGTAGCCGAGCCGCGAGCTGATCCGGAAGCGCTCTCCATGTCCAATGAGATTGTCGAGGTTTAGCTGGATCGGGATCAGATACCAACCCGAGAAGTCCTCGTGACCCAGACCGAAACGGAAGTGTGGTCGGCTCTCTTCAACATCGAAAACCACGACGATCCGTCCCGACGCGCTGCCCGGCCGCGAGTGGATCCTCACCTTGCCGAAGATCTGGCTCTGTCTAAGTTGCTCCGCCGAGGAAAGGATCTCCTGCATGGAAGCGGTATCTCCAGGTTGGAGCCCCGTAGCATGGACTGCGGCGTCTGATGGTGTCCTTGTGTTCCCGGCGATCTCGATGGCCTCGATGACGAAGACGGCCGCGTCGGGCGGCTCGGCTTCCTGAGCCTTTGCCGCCAGGGCACTCGTGCAGACCCAGGCTGCCAGAACGAGCCCGAGCATTCCGGTGTACGCGTGCGAGGTACGGCGAGACCGTTCGGCGGACATTGGGGCAATCATCCGAGTTTGCACCTTCCCTTCGAGGCGTACTCCAACGCAAGACTCGTTCCCGCCATCGGGATCCGGCAGAGAACTGCCCGAGCCGCAGCACTGCTCGGACAACTCATCTGAGATGAAGGGGTTAACCCGCCTCACACGCTGGCTCCACAACAGTCTATCGGACATGTCGCGTCGCAACCTGTGAGTTTTTGCCACAGGCGGGAGCTTTTTTCGGGATGGACCCTTCCCTAAGTCCCGTCCGCTGTGGCGCGTTTGCGGTGGGAGCTGTCCGTGGTCTCCCCGATTCCAACGGCGTACCAGCCGTCGCGCGGCATCCCGGACCCGGCGGCGAGGTGAATCGTTCTCGACTCGGCCGTCGGATGAGGTTTGTAGAAGGCACAACCTGGAAAAGCGCGCCCGATCTGTACCACTATCTCCGCATCGCGAGATACATGCCGCCGAAGTAGGGAACGAGCCAGACCAGCCAGACGAACAGGCTGTAGCGGTGGAACTTCCTCCGCACCTGGCCGCTTCCTCGCCGGGCCACGCGTGAGGCCCAGATCGCGTGGACCAGCATGAGCCAGAGGGCGATCTGTCCGGTGAGGGTGTGCGGCTCGTGCAGGTTGAACGGTCCTTTGGCGAGGCGGTGCATGGCCAAGGTTCCGCCGACATCGAAGAAGAGCCCGGTCCAGAACGCTCCCACGTGCCACGGCTTCAGGTATCGGGCGAATCGCTCGGACCACACCCCGATGGAGTAGAAGACCAGTGCGAGCGTGATCGATGCCGTCGAGACGATCAACAGAGGCGACATTTTCCCCCACGATACCGAGATGAGAGCACGCTTGAGGATCGTCCCAAGATTCGAGCAATCCGAAGACCCGTCTCAGTCGAGCGGAAAATCCAATCCCGCCGGGCCCGGTCGGCCCAGCAGTCTGCACATCGCGAGGACCTGGCCCTGGTGCTGATAGATGTGCGTCAGCGTGCGCACGACGACATGCGCAGGGATAAGCGTGCGCAACTTGTTCGGCCAGGTCAGCATCTCGCGCGCGCCGTTCAGTTCATCCTCGGAGGACGCGTTGAGGTACTCGTCCGTCTCATTCGCGACCCGGAGCCGGTAACTTTCAATCGCCGCCACGGTCGGAAACTCCCCGGCGCTCTCATCCTCGGTGTAACGGCCCCGGATCACGCGGACCCAATACTCCTGCGCGCCGATCATGTGCTCGAGCTGCCGGCGAATGCTGGGATAGCCGAAGCCCGGCAGCTCGCGGTCGATCTCCTCGACGCTGAGCTGCCCGCAGTGCTGGATCAGGCGCTCCAGGCTCTTGTGCGCGCGCTCGTGCATGTCCAGGACGGCCGCGGTGGTGTACATGTCTGTTCCTCCACGGCCGAACCTAGGCCGTCCTCCCCGAGGACACAAGAGACTCCGGAGGATTGCCATCTCAGGGGGCGAGTGCTTGCCGTAGATCTCGGCCTGCCCCGGCCGCGGGCTTTCTCCTTCGCGGCCGACCCGTTTTCCGACACCGGACGATGCGACCATGGGTCGCGACCCCACGGAGGCGGGAGATTGACGCGGAGTATCTTCGGATGCAAGGTAGGATCGGGTCGCGGGTCTTGGGGTCGAGGTCGTGACGCCCGCGACTGCTAAACCAGTTTGAGTAGATCTGAGAAGCTCGCCTCGCGCATCCGCTCGGCCCGGCTATTGTTCCGGGGGCGCCGGACCTCGCGGCGCGCGGGCTCGCTTCTCAGCCGAAGTCAAACCGGTCTAGAAGCGCGGAGCGAACGCGACCTCACTCTCAGATCCAGTTGAGTTGATCTAGGCGTCTTCGCCTCGGGGCAAAGAAGGAGATTCGAAGGTGCGGACATCGATCGGCCCCGGCGCGCCTCGGCCGCCTCTGCGCTCGCACACCCGGGAAGGGGCGGCCCGATGAGCGAGCGACTCCCGGGAATCCTGCACCTGCACGCCAACTGCGAGGTGATCGCCGGGCAGGAGTTCGCCCTTCGCCTCATTCTGAATGCTCTTCGCGACGACGCGCGCCAATACGTGGTGCTGCCCGGCGAGGGACGGCTCGGGGAATGGCTGCACGCAGGAGGATTCGAGACGGTCATCCTCCCGCTCGATCCGCTCACGCGGAAGAATCCGATCCCATATCTCCGAAGCGTGAGCAGGCTCACCCGACTGATTCGGCGCCTCCGAATCGACCTGGTCCACGCATCGGGCGCCTATCCGAATCAGCACGGCGCGCCGGCCGCGCGGATCGCCCGACGCAAGTCGGTCTGCGTCCTCCACAACATGATCTACCGGCCGGAGGAGCTCCGCCGCTGTTGCGTTCCCCTTGCTCATAAAGTGGTCTGCGTCTCGGATGCCGTCAAGGATTGCGCCCGCGCTGTGGTCCCCGAGCGGAGGCTCGTCACCCACTACCTGGGGGTCGACCTGGGTCGTTTCAAGGACCCGCCGAGCACGATCGAGGTCCGCCGCGATCTCGGCATCCCCGAGGATGCGATCGTCCTGGGTCAGTTCGGACAGCTCATCGAGCGCAAGAGGACGACCGATTTCGTCCGCGCGGCCGCAAGCCTCGCGAGCCGCTATCCGAACCTCTTCATTCTGATCGTCGGCGACGATCATCATGGAACCGGTTATCGGGCGGAGATCGAGCAGCTGATTGTCTCTACGGGCCTGGCCGGTCGTTCCCTCGTGACCGGTTTTCATGACGACATCGATCGCCTCTACCACGCGCTCGACCTGTTCGTCTTCCCCTCCGCGGCCGAAGGGTTGGGATTGGTCCTCCTCGAGGCGATGGCCGCCTCCAAGGCGGTCGTGGCCTCGGGGATCCCAGGGGTGAACGAGGTCGTCGTGGATGGCGAAACGGGACACCTCGTGCCGCCCACGAACGTCGAGAGATTGGCCGATGCGATCGCGTGGATGATCGAGCATCCCGCGGAGCGCGGGGCGATGGGCCGGGCGGGCAGGGCGCGCGTGGAGAAGCAATTCGACGCGGCCGGTTGCATGGAGGCCTATCGCCGGTCCTTCCTGGAGTTGGCCCGGTCATAGTCGGCCCGGCCCGACGGGCGGATCGTCTGCAGGCGGGCGGGGGCCCCTCCTTTTCTGGCTTCCGCAGCGACTGTAATAACCTATCTTATTGAAATGAAATGTGTTACACGCTCAGTCGAGTAAAGACCACGATCGGCGTCATCGACGATTTTGTGCCCTCGGTGCCGCCGATGGCTGTGCTACAATATCTACCAAGGCAGCGAGGGAGGGAGATCTAGAACCGACCCGCATGCGCAGCGTAAGATTCTTTACTAGGTGTTGGAATCTCGGATAGGCGGCCGGCGCAGAGTGGCCGACCAACAGGAGTCTAGAGAATGAGATCATCGACAAAATTCACAGCACTGGGCCTGGCCGCCGGCATCGCCGTCATTCTGTCAGCCGCCCCCGCATCCGCCGTCATCTTGGATCTGACGACAGGCGGGGCCTCCGGAATTATCGGCAGCGCCTATTTCGTTCAGGTCAACGACCAATCGACCGGCACGGGCGTCATCGATCCGTTCCTTCGGCTACAGGCGAGCGGCTCCGAGATCGGGGTCAACTCGGACGGTCCATATGTGATGAATGAGAAGTCGGGGCCCTTCACCCATGCGATCCGCGTCAGCGAGTTCGGTGTTACGGACCTCAACGGGGTGCAGTCCGTGCGGTTCTTGCTCGACATCAACCAGACGGGGGCGCACCCGCTCCTCTCCCTGGACCAGCTGAAGATCTACGTTGCGCCGACAGCGACCTACAACACCCTGAGCGACCTCAACACTTTCGCGACGCAGCTCTATGACATGGGTGTGGGGAACAAGGTCTATCTCGACTACAGCCTCGAGCACGGAAGCGGCTCTGGCGACATGCTGGCCTACCTGCCCTACAGTCTCCTCAGCCCGCATCAGAGCAAGTACCTGTATCTCGTTTCGCAGTTCGGGGCGACGGGCGGCGAGTACGCCACCAACGATGGATTCGAAGAGTGGGCGCGCGTGGACGGCGATCCAGTGGCTCCGATCCCCGAGCCGGCCTCCCTCCTTCTCCTCGGCGGTGGATTGATCGGCGCCGCCATGACCCGGCGCCGCCGGTCCGTCTGAAGCCGTCGTTCGATTCCTGAAGCTCGTTCCGGGATGGATGCCAAGTCCATCCCGGTTTTCATTACGGACGGGTAGGAGATCGCTCACGCGGCTCCCCACCCCCTTTCGATCTGCTATCCTCGGCAATCTATGATCACACTGAACAACATCTCGAAGCAGTACGGTCGCCAGATCCTCTTCATCGAAGCCTCAATGCAGATCAACACCGGCGAGAAGATCGGGCTCGTAGGCCCGAACGGCGCGGGCAAGACGACGCTCTTCCGTTTGATCGTAGGGGAGGAGCAACCCGACGAGGGAGAGATCTCGATCCCGAAGCGGACCACGATCGGCTTCTTCCGGCAGGACACCGCGGGAATGGCGGGCAGGAGCGTCCTCGACGAGGCGATTGCGGGGAGTGGCCGTCTCGGCGACCTCCACCACGAGCTGAAGGAGATCGAGGCCGCCCTGGCGGATCCCAGGCGGTCGGATGAGATGGACGTGCTCCTCGACCGCCACGGCGAGGTCGAGGGGGAGTACCAACACCGGGGCGGTTACGAAATCGAGGCGCGCGCTTACGAGGTGCTCCACGGGCTCGGCTTCGAGCGCGATCAGATCGAGGGCGACGTGGGCGCGCTGAGCGGCGGCTGGAAGACCCGCGTCGCGATGGCAAAGGTGCTCCTGATGAAGCCAGACGTCCTCCTCATGGACGAGCCGACGAACCACCTCGACATCGAGTCGATCTTGTGGCTCGAGGAGTTCATCAGGCTCTCGCCTGCCGCCGTGCTCATGACCTGCCACGACCGCGATTTCATGAATCGCACGGTCTCGAGGATCGTCGAGATCGATGGCGGGGGGCTCGCGAGCTGGAGCGGGAACTACGACTTCTATACCCGCGAGCGCGCCATCCAGGAAACCCAGCGCGAGGCGGCCTATGCGCGCCAGCAAGCGATGTTCGCGAAGGAGCGGCGTTTCATTGAGCGCTTCGCCGCGCATGCCGCCAAGGCCGCGCAGGTGCAGTCGCGGGTGAAGAAGCTCGACAAGATTGAGGAGATCGAGCCGCCCCGCCGGCGCGCGGTTGTCCGGTTCGATTTCCGCCAACCCCCGCGTTCGGGCGAGGATGTGGCGATGCTCAGGGGAGTGTCGAAAGCTTACGGCCCGCGTTCCATCTATGAGGATTTCGACCTCACGATCCGCCGCCGGGAGCGTTGGTGTGTCGTGGGCCGCAACGGCGCCGGCAAGTCGACCCTGCTGAAGATGGTGTCGGGCGCTCTGGAACCCGACGCGGGGTCCGTGCGCCTTGGGGCGAGCCTCAGGATGGGCTACTTCTCCCAGCAAGCGCTCGATCTCCTCGATCCGCAGCTCACCGTTCTCGAGCAGATGCAGCACGATTATCCGGACGAGACGCAGGGCGTGCTTCGAGGCCTGCTGGGCGCGTTTCACTTCTCGGGCAGCGACGTCGACAAGCCGATTCGCATACTCTCGGGCGGCGAGAAGTCGCGCCTCGTGATGGCGCGGATGCTGCTCGATCCGCCGAACTTCCTCGTGCTCGACGAACCGACGAATCACCTCGACCTCGAGACGAAGGAAATGCTGGTCGAGGCGCTGAAGGACTTCGAGGGAACGATGCTCTTCGTTTCGCACGACCGCACCTTCCTCAAGGGACTCGGGAGTCGCGTCCTCGAGCTGGAGTACGGCGAGGACGGGGAACGCCGGCCGCACGTCTACATGGGCACCTACCTGGAGTACGTGCAGAAGACGGGACGCGAGGCGCCCGGGGTGCACGCGTAGTCTCCCGACATCTGGATGATGCGACTGGACCGCTTGGCGCACCGGGACGGTCGTCAGGACTGCCCGGGTCCGCGAGATTGACCCGGAATACCCGGCGCGCTGCAGGTTGGCGATCTGGCCGCGCCCGGGAAGGACGGAGTTAGTTGTCGAGGTTGACGCGTCTCGTCTGTAGAATGATGGCCGGTTGCATTTAGACCAGGATGCGGCCCTCGGCCGCGAGGAGAATGCCATGCGCCGGTCGGTCTTGACCCTTTCCTTCGCCACGCTCTGCCTCTCCCTAGTCGTTTCGACCGCCATCGGGCGATCCGACGAGCCGATCGGGAAGGGAGAGAAGATCACCGGGCCCGGGGCCACCGAGCCAACGACGTCCCCGGCGCGGAATGCAGCGCAGCCCTGCTGGCCCTCGATCGCCGAGAGTCTGTCGGCGTCGGCGGAACTGGTGGCACTCGCGGATGCAGTCGTCCTTGGAACGCCCATGGAGGTGAAGTCCCATTGGGCGTCCGGTCGCACGATGATCTACACGACCTACCGGATTCGGGTCGAGGGGGTGGTCGACGGGGATGCAGATTCATTTCTCGACCTGACGGCGGAAGGGGGAACCGTCGGCGATACGTCGCTCAGGGTTTCGAACTTTCCGAACCTCACATTCGGAGAGAGATACCTTATCCTCGTTGGAGATTTGCCGGGGTACCGATGCGTCCTAGGGGGGTCGCGCGGGGCGTTTCTCCTGCCGCCGGCAGGATCCGAGGGCGGGTTGTCCGTGCCGAAGATCGCGGCGATGATCCAGGATGTCAGGAAGGCGGCCGCGCGATGAGCCGCATTGAGATTCCGCAGGCGATCCGCATTCTGCTCGTCTTTCTGCTCGCCGCCGCCACCCTCTCCGTGTCATGCACGGAGGACAAATCCACGCAGCCCGTTACCGAGAATCCCACCCCGGATTGGTGGACCGTCGATGACTGCGAGGAGACCGCGCTCTACGGCTTCACCGGAACGATGTGGACGAACATGCAACCCGTGTTCTGTTTCTCTACCAGTTTTCCGGAATCGTGGCGTGGCGAGGCGGAGGGAGCGGCAGCCGTCTGGAACGGCGTGGGATCGCGGCTCCAGATCATGGTCGATCGAACGCCGGTGCAGGGCACGGTCGCGCGGGACGGCAAGAGCGTCCTGTCGAGCGGCAGGATCGCGGAACAGCCGACGGCATTGGGGGTGACCTACTGCTGGATCCAGGGAACGATCCAGACGGAGGTCGACATCGTGATCTCGAGCGAGCGGCCGATCACGATCGGCGGTTCGCCGAGCTCCTACGACCTGCGGTCCGTCCTGACCCACGAATTCGGGCATTTCTGCGGGCTCGGCGATGTCGCGACGCTGAAGCAGACGATGTCCTTCGAGCAGCACCTCGACAGCCGGATCTACTGGACCCTCTGTCCGGGCGATCGAATGGGGTTGCTCCAGCTCTATCCGTAGGGCGGTGCGCACCAGAACGCTCATGCGGGAGCGTCGTGAGCGCTTGCCTGGCGCATCCCGCTCGGCCGGCTGAACGAATAGGGCGCCGGTCTCGCGGGCGCGCCGGCCCGCGCTCCGCTCGGTCTCGATGCGTCAAACCGGGCTAGCTCCTCGTCAGCCTCTTGTACTTCACGCGATGCGGCTGGTCGGCCGCGGCGCCCAATCGTCTGTGGCGGTCGGCCTCATAGTCCTGGTAGTTCCCCTCGAACCACACGATCCGTCCGTCCTCCTCAAATGCGAGCATGTGCGTCGCGACGCGATCCAAGAACCATCGATCGTGCGAGATCACAACCGCGCAGCCCGCGAACTCGACGAGGGCATCCTCCACGGCCCTAAGCGTGTCCACATCGAGGTCGTTCGTCGGCTCGTCGAGCAGGAGCAGGTTTCCGCCCGATCGCAGGAGCTTCGCCAGGTGGACCCGATTGCGCTCCCCGCCCGAGAGGCCGCCGACGCGCTTCTGCTGATCGGGTCCCTTGAATCCGAACGTAGCGACATAAGCCCGTGACGCGACCTCGCGCTTGCCGAGCATGATCTTGTCCTGCCCGTCGGCGATTTCTTCCCAGAGGAGCCGGTTGGGATCGAGGGCATCGCGGGATTGATCGACGTAGGAGATCACCACGGTCTCGCCGACGATGAGCTCGCCTCCGTCCGGCTTCTCGGCGCCCGTGATCATTCGGAAGAGGGTCGTCTTCCCGGCGCCGTTGGGGCCGATTACCCCGATGATCCCTCCGCGCGGGAGGGCGAAGGTCATCTCCTCGAAGAGGAGGCGGTCTCCGAATCCCTTCTTGACGTCCTTCGCGACGACGACGACGTCGCCCAACCGCGGGCCGGGTGGGATCACGATCTCGGCGGCCTCCTGGCGCTTCTCGATGTCCTGGGCGAGGAGGTCCTCGTAGGCCTGCAGACGCGCCTTGCCCTTGGCCTGGCGGGCGCGGGGACTCATACGGACCCATTCGAGTTCGCGTGCCAGGGTCCTCTGTCGCCTCGTCTCCGCCTTCTCCTCGTGGCGCAGGCGCTCGTGCTTCTGCTCGAGCCAGGAGGAGTAGTTTCCCTCCCAAGGGATCCCGTGACCCCGGTCCAGCTCGAGGATCCAGCCGGCCACATTGTCGAGGAAGTAGCGATCGTGGGTGACCGCTACGATCGTTCCAGGAAATTCTTGAAGGTGCCGCTCGAGCCAAGCCACCGATTCGGCGTCGAGGTGGTTCGTCGGCTCGTCCAGCAGGAGCAGATCGGGATTCTGGAGAAGGACGCGACAGAGTGCGACGCGGCGCCGCTCTCCGCCCGAGAGCGTCGTCACATCAGCCTCGCTGGGGGGGCATCGAAGAGCATCCATCGCGATCTCGACGTGTCGATCCAGGTCCCAGGCGTCCGCGTGCTCGATCTTCTCTTGGAGCTCGGCCTGCTCGGCGAGAAGCTTGTCCATCTCGTCGGGGTCGAGCCGCTCGCCCAGGCGCGCGCTGATTGCTTCGAACCGATCCAACAGGCCGCGGGTCTCGGCGAGCCCCTCTTCGATGTTCTCCTTCACGTTCTTCGTCGCGTCGAGCTGGGGCTCCTGCGAGAGATATCCGATCTTGATCCCCGGGGTCGGGGTCGCTTCGCCTAGGTGGTCGGGGTCCTCGCCGGCCATGATCCGCAGAAGCGAGGACTTGCCGGCGCCGTTTGCGCCGAGGACGCCGATCTTGGCGCCGTGGTAGAACGCGAGATAAATGTCCCGCAGAACCACCTTGTCCGGCGGATGGACCTTGCCCACCTGCTTCATCGTGAAAATGAACGGCTGCGCCACAAACCCCCCTGTCTTGCATAAACCTGGTCTACACGGCGATGCTCATGGAACCCGAAAACACTGACCTGCGCCGGCCTCGCGCTCGCGCAAGCGCATCCCGCTCGGACCGGCTTAGCGAACGGGCGCCGGCCTCGCGGGCGCGCCTGCTCGCGCGGACCGCCGCCGGCTGAAGGCTAGACTACCGCCCCTTCGCCCGGTTACCAATCCGTTTGCGGGAGCAACGCCCGGCGCGCCTTGTCCAGCCCGAGAGCGTGTGCTACCGTCCCCGTCACCCATTGAGCTCGTTCGTTGGGGAGAACCCTGGAATCATCGACGGGAGGTGCGGAGATTCATCCCGATCCGGGATCAACTAGCGGGGATCCGCGGACATCCTCCGTCTTGCCCGGCCCTGGGGAGGCCACTCAGCGCCCCGGGATTTGGCAGACACCGCTGGGGCGCATCCGCGGCACCCAGGGATCTCTCCTGCTGCGAGGACTCCTGCTCGCGCTGTTCGGCGTCGTCGTCCTCCGGACTGCCTGGATGTGCGACGACGCTTACATCACGCTCCGAACCATCGACAATTTCGTTCACGGGTACGGCCTGCGCTGGAATATCGCGGAAAGGGTGCAGACTTTCACCCATCCCCTTTGGCTCCTCGCGGGGACAGTCGCCTATCTCCTGACCCGGGAGGCCTTCTACACGATCCTCGTCCTCTCGATGGCGATCTCCCTGGCCGCGGTAGGGCTCATGGTCTTCCGATCCCGTGCCACGGGCCGGGCCGCCGCCCTCGCCGCGCTCATGTTGCTTGCTTCGCGAGCTTTCATGGACTACTCGACATCCGGCTTGGAGAACCCGCTGACCCATCTGTTGATCGTGGTGTTCTTGATCCGGCTGAGGGACGAGGCGCCGAGCGGGAGGCGTCTTCTCATTCTCTCTGTCTCCGCAGGCCTGGCGACGCTCAACCGAATGGACACATTCTTGCTCTTCGCGCCCGCCTTGATCTACGCGCTCCTCGAAGAGAGGGGGAGATTCGGTTGGGCGAGGGGATTGCGGATCGCCGCCTCAGGCTTCCTCCCGTTCATCCTCTGGGAAGCGTTCGCGGTCCTCTACTACGGGTTCCCTCTTCCCAATACCGCGCTGGCCAAACTCGGAACGGGAATTGATTCGTTCACCATGATTCGTCACGGTTTCTACTACCTGTGGAACTCGGTCCGCGTGGACCCGGTCACGCTGGCGGTCATCGGGAGCGCCTTGATCGCCTCGGCGGTTCGCCGGCGGAAGCGCGAGCTCGCCGTCGCCGCCGGAATCGCGCTGTACCTGCTCTACGCGGTCAAGATCGGGGGGGACTTCATGAGCGGACGATTCCTCTCCGCGCCGTTCCTGACGGCCGTCGTCCTCCTGATGCAGATGGACACGGTCGTCGTCCGTTGGGGTCGCCCGGTTCTCGCCGTGCTCGTTGTGGCCCTCGGGCTCGCGACCCCGTATCCGAGCATCCTGAGCGGGAGGACCTTCGGCGCCGCTCCCGAGAACCTGATGGATCGGCACGGCATCTGTGACGAACGGCGCTACTACTTCGGGATGTCGGGGATGCTCAACGACTCCTCCACGGGAGAGAAGCCCTCGCACGCTGCGACGCAGACGGGCCGCACCGCGCGGCAGGCGATGACGCCGTTGATCGCGGAAGGGGCCGTCGGTGTGACGGGTTTCTTCGCGGGACCGGCCGTGCACATCGTGGACTACCACGCACTGGGCGACGCGCTCCTGTCGCGCATGCCGATGGTCGGACACGACGACCTGTACGACAAGGCCCTCCGGGGTCTGATCGGGACGACGGATCCTCAGGGTTGGCGGGTGGGGCATTACCTCAGAAACATCCCGCACGGCCATTTCAAAACGCTCCTCACCGGCAGGAACCAGCTGGAGGATCCCAATCTCGCCAGGTTCTGCGAGAAGCTGAGCCTCGTCATCCGCGGTCCAATCTGGAGCTGGCCGCGCCTTGTCGAGATCGTGAAGATGAACACGGGGCGCTACGACACCCTCATCGACCGGGCCCGGCCCGCGCGGAGCGAACCCGTACCCTGGGAGGAGATCGCGGAGATCCGTCCGGATGTGGCGGAGGCACACTATCGTTTGGGGCTGGTTCTGTCGGCAGACGGGAAGGACGATGACGCCATCTCCGCCTTCAGCGAGGCGATCCGCCTGAATCCTCAGCACCTGGATGCCCTGAATGCCCTGGGGTGGACCTACTCAGGCGGGGGAAATGTCGACCAGGCCGCGGTCTTCTGGACCCGCGCCCTGAAGGCCGACCCGGGCGATCCAAAGGCGTATGTCTATCTCGCTGAAATCGCCCAGCAGGAAGGCCGATCCGCTGGGGCGATCGACTACAGGGGACTGGGCAACTCGCGTGAGGCGATCCACTGGCTGGAACGCGCCAGAGCCCTCAAGCCCGAGTCGCCGGAGATTCTCGAGGACCTTGGAGTGGTCTACGCAGATGTCGGTGATGGGAAGAAGGCTCTCCGGATGCTGGAGAAGGCCGTCTCGCTCGCCCCGGAGCGACCGGAACTCCTGGCCAAGGCTGCGGCCGCCAACGAGCGGGCCGGCAATGTCACGCGGGCCATTGCACTCCTGAGGCGCGCGTCGGTCTTGAGTCCCCCGGATCCCGAGATCTGCTTCGAGCTGGGGCGGATGTTGGACTCAGGCGGCGACCCCGGGGGAGCCATCGAGTCCTGGCGGCGGTCAGCCAGGCTAGGATACGAGCCTGCGCGCCAGTGTCTGAACGCGAAGGGTCTGGTCTGGTAATCGCCCGCCAAGAGACGCAACGGCGGAGTTGCGCCTCACCGAGTCCGCAGTAGACTCGCGGGAGCAGGGGAGCCCGTTCTCACCGGGCTGAGAGGCCGGCTGGATGGCCGGCGACCCTTCGAACCTGATCCGGGTCGTACCGGCGTAGGGAGCATCCGATGAGCCCAGTCCCGCCCCCCCCCGAGGTGGATTCCAGAAACAACATCGACGCACGGGGTTCTCATCCAGCAAGAAACACGGAACGCCGGCTGACCGGATTGGATCTCGGCGTGCTCTGGGCGGATCTCTCGATCGGCGTGCTCGTGTTGTTGAGCGGAGCGCTGCTGGTTCCCGCGCTTGGTCTGCCGGACGCAACTCTCGCGATCGTCGTCGGGTCGGTGATCGGGTGCATCCCGCTCGCGCTCGTCGCCCTTGCCGGCCAGCGGGCGGGCGTTCCCACAATGGTGTTGCTGCGCACGGTCCTCGGCAGGCGGGGCTCGTATCTGCCATCGGTCTTGAACATCGCCCAGCTCGTTGGTTGGACCGGCTTCGAGTTCTGGGTCATGAGCGTGATCGCTGCGCGGATGTCAGAACGGCTGCCCGGTCTGTCGTCCTATTGGCTGTGGCTGGGCGTGGTCGCGATCATCTGCACGACGCTCGCCCTCTGCGGGCCGATCCTGGTGATCCGAAAGTGGCTCGAGCGCTTCGGCGCATGGGTAATCGGAGCCGTCGGAATCTGGATCACCGTTCGATTGCTCATGACGCCGAACCTCGGCACGCTCTGGAGCCGGCCCGGAACCGGAGGCATACCGTTCTGGGTGGGCGTAGATCTGGTCATCTCGCAACCGGTCTCCTGGTTGCCCATCGTCGCGGACTACAGCCGGTTCGCCCGATCCCCTCGCGCCGCGGCGGGGGGGACGTACTGGGGATACCTCGCGGGGAACATCTGGTTCTATCTCCTCGGGGCGATCCTGGTGCTATCGGCCGGTCTGTCGGAAGCGACCCCCATCGGGCTCGCGCAGGCGATTGCGGCGCTGGCCGGAGGGTGGATCGTGATGCTGACACTTCTGGTCGGTGAGACGGACGAGGCGTTCGCCGACATCTACTCGGCGGCCGTCTCGTCGCTCAACCTGAGCGATCGCATATCGCGGCGCGGCGCGATCGTGGCGGCATCTGCCGGAGGGGTCGCGCTGGCGGCGTGGCTCGGTCCCCGGCCGGATGCGGGGATCGCGGCATTCGAGTCATTTCTCTTCTTGCTGGGATCGATCTTCATCCCGCTGTTTGGAGTCTTCGTCGGAGATTTCTTCTTCCTGCAACGAAAGGCCCGGGTGGGACGGCGATCCGCGGACGCCGGCGGGTCCCCGGGCATCCGAGGCGCTGCGCTCGCCGCCTGGACGATCGGATTCCTCGTCTACCAATGGAGCGTGCCGACCGGGCCCGCGGTCTGGCAGAGCGTCATGGCCACGGTGCTCCACGGATGGCTCCATCTTCCCTACCCGCTCGCCGGCTCGGCGATGGGCGCGAGCGTTCCCTCCTTCGCCTCCGCCCTCGGCGCCTATCTGCTCGTGAGCTGGAGGCCGTTCGCGAAAGCCCCGTTCTATTTCACCGAATGATCACGAGCCGTCATGCGTCGTCTCCTCCGATCGTTGCGAGTCGATAGAAGTACTGACGTTCCCTGCAGGAGCGATGTCGTAGGGTCCCGCAGCGACGAGCGCCCCCCAGTCGTTCTGCGACGTGGATGCCGGCACCGAGTGCGCCGGATCGCTCCCCTTGAGGAATGCGGCCCGGTCGAGATCGAGCAGGTATGCGTTGGGGTAGACATACGGTCGGGTTGTGGATGAGGCTCAGATTCGCGAACGGCGGGTCGTCGCGAGCAGAGTTGGGATCCTCCGCGATAGAACTGCGGCGCACATCGGGACACCCTCCCTTTCGGGATCGAAGCGACCAGTGCGCCGGCAGGACTTTCGTTCGGGAGGCCCGAACAGCCCTGTGAGTGCCTTCCCTCGCCGGGTAGAGCCCAGCGGGCGGTTGACCACCCCTCGTGCATCTCATAGGATAGCCTGTCGTGAACATGGACAAGGAAATCGGCCGGACCATCCTGGGCGGCAAGTATCGAATCACGGACGAGATCGGCCGCGGCGGAATGGGGGTCGTCTACAAGGGGACCCAATCCTCCTTGGGCCGGTCTGTCGCGATCAAGGTCCTCCCGGCGCAGATCGCGCAAGACCAGGAGTTCGTGAAGCGCTTCCGCCGTGAGGCGGAGGCATTGGGCCGCCTGAACCACCCGAACATCGTTACGATCCACGATCTCGACGCGGAGGGAGACGATCACTTCCTCGTCATGGAGTGCGTGGATGGCCACGACCTCTCCTCGATTCTCGAACCGGGGAGAACCGTGCCGATCTACCTGGCCGTCAGCATCGCGATCCAGACAGCCGAAGCCCTCGATGCCGCGCATCGGTGCGGGATCGTTCACCGCGACGTGAAACCGCAGAACATTCTGATCGAGGAGATCACGGGGCGCGTGAAGGTCGCGGATTTCGGGGTCGCCGCGATGGCAGATGCCACCTCGCTCACCCGGACCGGCAGCGTCATCGGGACTCCGAAATATATGTCCCCGGAGCAGATTCAAGGGATGCCGGTGACGGGCGCCTCCGACATCTACTCGCTCGGCGCCGTGCTTTACGAGATGCTGGCGGGCAGAGCGCCGTTCGTCGGAGAGACGGCAATGGCGATCGCCTACCAGCACATCGACGGTACCCTGCCCCCATTGGCCGGTCTCGCACCGGAGGCGCCTCCCGCGCTCGTGAAGATCGTCGAGCGCGCCCTGCAGAAGCAGCCCGAGCGCCGGTTCGCGAGCGCCGGCGAGATGGCCCAGGCGCTGCGTTCCGTGCCGATCAAGGAGAGCGCCCCGCTGGTGGGACGCGCGGGGAGGGCGAAGAGGCGGCGCATCGTGCGCCGCGCGGCGCTCGCCGGAGCATTGGTGATCGTGGCGGCGGCAGCGCTTCTGGTTGGCCAGATGCTCCGGACGCGGAGCGACTCGGCATCCGCGCCGGGGGCGCCCTCAACGCCCGCCCAGCAGGTCGACGCGACGCGGGAGTCGGCGGCGCCCGTCGAATCCCCGATCGCGGCTTCCTCACCGCCGATCGCCGAGAGAGCGCGCGCGCGCGAGCCCCAGTCCGCTCCCGATTCCCCTGTGAGCGGGGCCTCGAAAAACGTTGCTTCGAGGGACGCCGTTCCCCCGGGTCGGGCTACGCCTTCCCCGGCGCCTGCGATCCCTCCCGAGGCCGGGGCGCCGCAAACCGGCGAACTCGTGGCCGAACCGGTGCAGGCGCAGACGCAACCAGCGTATGCGGACCGGGCGATCTACGACAACGCCCAGGCCGCCTTCCGAAGCTCCAACTACTCCGCAGCGCTCGCCGGGTACAGGAGCTACCTTCAGAAAGATCCTGATCCTGAACTCGCGGCCGACGCTCAGCACGGCCTTGCCGAGAGTCTCTACAACTTGGGCAGCTACGCTTCGGCCATCCTCGAATACCAGAAGGTCGCCGATGGATTCCCGACCTCCAGGTGGGCGGACGATTCTTCCTACGCGATCGCTTGGTGTTACGAGAAGCAGAGAGACTCTGCGAGCGCGATCCGGAGCTACTTGGCATTTATCGGGAAGTACCCGGACTCGGTTCTGGCGATGGAGGCTCAATACCGCGCGGCGCGTTGCCACTTCGATTCTGCCGACTACGCGAGCGCTCTGCCTGCTTATGAAATGGTGATCCGGAATTATCCCCGAAGCGCTTTCGGTGATCTGTCGCAGTACGCGATCGGCGAGTGCCACTACAGACAGGGTGACTACGTGGATGCCGCGAGCGAGTATGCGAAGGTCATTCCGAACTACCCGGGTTCCCAGTGGGCGGACGATGCCCAGATCTCGGTCGGATGGTCCTTCTTAAAGCAGAAAGAGTATGCACGGGCGCTCAACGAGTTCTCCCTCGTTGAGCGGACGTATCCGCAGAGCGATCAAATACCCGCCGCCAATCTGCAGGTCGCCCGCTGTCGTCTCGCATTGGGCGACCGGAGCGCCGCCGAGCGAGCGCTTCACGAGGTGGTTCAGCGCTTCCCGGGATCCAAAGCGGCCGGGGAAGCCCAGGAGATGCTGGCCACGCTCAGGTAGAAGGGCTCACCGAATCAGCGTCAGCTTCGTCTCCGCCACGGTTCCGCCGATCGCGAGGCGCGCGAAGTAGATCCCGGACGGAAGATCGTTCGGGTTCCATCTACTCTCGACGACCGCGCCCGGATGGGACTCACGCCCCACGGAGGTCTCGATAAGAGACACGACCTGACGACCCGTGATGTCGTGAACGGCCAGCGTGATCGGATCGCCGATGCGGCGCCACGACGGGATCGTGAATCGCAAGACGGTCGAGTCGTGGAATGGGTTAGCGCCGACCGATTCGAGCCCGCGCCAGGTCCCGACTGCGCCTTCCGCCGTCCCGGTCAGGTCCATGACGGTTACTTGTTTCGGGGGGCCCCACACGGACTCATCCCCGTCGGCGTCCGCCGCCTGCGCCAAGAAGTAAAACGTGCCCGTCGGGTACCCGCTGTACGAGAGATGGTCGACCAATAGGTTGCTCGCCACGAGGGTCTCGGTTGCAAAAATATCCGCCGGCTCGATGTCATCGACATACCAGCCCTCATCGGTGTAGTAGCCGTCCGAGTTGTAGCGGAAACGGAGCCAGACCACCTGGCCGACGTACGACGACAGGCTGAAACTCGCCTGTACCCAGCCGCCCGAGGCGCCGGTGACGCCGTCGCCGAGGTTGCGGTTGTTGGGATCGCTTGTCGTCGTGATGGTCCCGGGAAGGGGCGTGAACTCCCGCGCGTTCGCGCTCACCTCGACATAGCCGTAGTCCCATCCGCTCTCGAGTTGATACCAGGTCCAGAAACGGATCTCCTCGCCGGGTTGCACCCTGTGCCCGCGTCGCGAGATCAGGACGTTGTTCTGCGAGTTCAATTGACCGCCATAGAAGCTGTGGGTGGCCGAGTGCGACCGAGCGGTGCTGTGGCTCCAGCCGTCGGCAGACCAACGATTCTGATTCGTCCCCTCGAGGTTGTCGGCCCCCACCGTCGCGCCCGTCGCCTGGATCAGGTTCCATGAGGTTGCGGGATTGTCGGGGTCCGGCGCCGGGACCGTCCAGGCCAAGGTGAAGTTCGTCGACACCGTGTCGGGTGCGGAGGTCTGGGCCCAGCCGGGAGGAAGAATGCGCTCGGGGTTGTCGGCCAGCTCGCAGTAGCGGATGTTCGCCTCCCGGTTCTCTGCCGTCAGGGCCGGAATGCGCGACGAGAGGGGCCAGAACCCGTCGGAGCCGGTGCCGATCTCGGAGACGAAGGAGAAGACCCTCGGCTTGCTCGTCTGTTCCCCGTAAAACCAGTCGTCGGCGCCGCCGTTCACCTGGTAGAGGTTCTCCCAGGCCGAGCCCGTGTTGTATCCGCTCGTGGCCCGATGCAGTCTTCCGATGGAGAAAAGCGTCTCGTACTCGGGAGGATGCAGGGTGTCGTATCCCCACGAGAAGAGCTCGTAGCGCCCGTAGGAATGAAGGTTGACGTTCATCGTGAAGCGACGGGAGTTCACGAAATCGCGAACCGCCTGGATCTCGGGCTCGCTAAAGGCGCTTGTCCCGCGGTAGGTTTCGCTCGCGCCGATCGGGCTGGAGCCTTCATCGTCGAATCCCCACTGATAGCCGAAGTTGCGGTTGAGATCGACCCCGAAGCTCCCGTCGCCGTTGTTCCGCCGGTTCTTGCGCCACATGCCTCCGCCGCTCGGATTCGTCAGCGCGTTGTACTCGACGCCATCGGGGTTCACGACCGGCTGGATGTAGATCTGCCGTGTGTCGACGATGTTCGTCGCCCTAGGGTCGGAGCCGTATCCATTGGTCAGGTAGGCGGCCAAATCGTACACGACCTCGAACGTGATGGCCTCCCGGGCGTGGATGTATGCATTGAAGAATATCTCGGGACGCCCGTTGTCCTCATTCGGGCTGCTCGATATCTTGTAGACCCAGATCGTTCTGCCTTCGATGGTCGTCCCGATGCTGAGCTTCTGGGACATGATGTCCGGATGCGCCGCCGCGAGGGCATCCATCTCCAGGATCGCCGTCGTGTAGGTGTGGTAGCCGCCGTAATCGCGCGCGTACCCCAGTCGTGCGGCGTAGTGGTCCTCGAGGCTCGGCACCGCGATCTCGACACGGAAGCCCTGGGCGATCAGCTCGGATGCCCTCCCCTCGGCGGCCGGGAACTCGACGGTTGCGCCCACCGTCATCGCGCCTTCGTCCCGGGCCTCCGGGGCCACCCGCAGAAGTTGAACGTACTGCCCCTTGTCGATGGGGCGGACGCGAAGCAGCTGGGTGGCTGAGGCGGTCGGCGCGACCGGAACGATCGCGCAGAGAATCGCGGCGGCGCCCACGGCGATCCGCATTCGCAACGACTGCATGAATTCCTCCTCAAGGGACTGACCGAGGGGATGACGGCCGGGCGGGTAGGAGCGTTCCTCTTCCCCGGGCGGCCTCCTCGGACCGTGGCAGCATAACTTGACCTGAATTCTACCACTTTTCCGTACCGTCGCGAACCACCCGCTATGAGGCTGAGAGCAGCTATGAGTCTGAAAGCAGCCGGGTGTCCGCCGGGCCGCTGGGTAGGGAAGGGTGTCGCGCGTCCTGCCGTCAGTCCAGGAGCCCGTACTCGCGGAGCTTTCTGTAGAGGTTGCGCTCGCTGATCCCGAGCGCGCGGGCGGCGTTCCCTCGGTGGCCGTTGGCTCTTTGGATGGCCAGCTCGATGTGGGCGCGTTCCATCTCCTGCAGCGTTGGCATTCGGTCGCCGGCCCCGGGATCTGTTGCCGCAGGGCCGGAGGGGGCCCGCAACGCGGGGGGAAGATGCTCGGGGAGAATCGTCTGGCCCTCGCAGACGACCATGCAGGACTCGATGACGTGGAGAAGCTCCCTGACATTTCCGGGCCAATCGTGTCGCCTGAGCATCTGCAGCGTCTCCGGCTGGATCCGCTTCTCGGTTCCATATCGATCATTCAACACAGTTACGAAATGCTGGGCCAGGAGGTCGATGTCTGTGCCCCGTTCGCGAAGGGAGGGCAGCTCGATCGTGATGGTGCTGAGACGATAGTAGAGATCCTCCCGGAACGCGCCCTGCCGGACCATGCCGGCCAGATCGCGGTTCGTTGCCGCGAGGATCCGGACGTCGACCTTGATCTCCTTGGTTCCCCCGACGCGCCGGAAAACCGACGTGTCCAGGACCCGCAGAAGCTTGACCTGGGTCGACTGGCTCACCTCGCCGATCTCGTCGAGGAAGATGGTCCCTCCGTGGGCGACCTCGAACAGGCCGGGCTTGGCTCGATCGGCCCCCGTGAAGGCGCCGCGCTCGTGGCCGAAGAGCTCGCTCTGGAGGAGTCCTTCCTGCAGGGAGGCGCATTCGACGACGACGAATGGGCGCATCTTCCGGGGGCCGCGCGCGTGGAGGAGTTTCGCGACCAGTTCCTTGCCCGAGCCGGTCTCGCCGGTGACGAGGACGGTCGAATCGCTCGCCGCCGCGCGATCGATCAGCTTGATCATCGCGTGAAACGCTGGGGAATCGCCGACGAAGGAGCTGCCGAGGTCGGGGGGCGTCAGCCCCCGCTCGAGGAGGCTGGCGCGCCGCTTGAGGTACTGCCGCTCGAGGGCCTTCTGGATGCGAACTTCCAGTTCGTCGAGAGGACACGGCTTGATCAGGTAGTCGAAGGCGCCCATCCGCACGGACTCGATCGCGGTGTCGATCGAGCCATGGCCCGTCAGCATGATGACCTCGCTTCCGGGGCTCTTGTCGCGCAGCGCCTTCAGCACCTCGAGTCCGTTCATGTCGGGGAGACGGAGATCGAGGAGCACGATGGCCGGTTCGATGCGCGACGCAATCTGGATGGCCTCATCACCGGAGTGCGCGGTCGAAACTTCGAAGCCGAGGCGGCCGAGTTCCGTTCCGAGCACCTTGCTGAAGATCGCATCGTCGTCGACGAGAAGGAGCGAGACGGCTGGCCTCATGAGACATCCTCCGGGTTTCAGGACGGCGGCCCCAATCCGGGGAGCACCACCTCGAAGGTCGAACCGGTCCCCGGGGTGCTGCTAACCGCGAGATCGCCGCCCCAGCGACGCACGAAGTTCATGGAGAGAAACAAGCCCAGTCCCGTTCCCTCCTCCCTCAAGCTGAAAAAGGGCTCGAATATCCGCCTCAGATTCTCCGGCGCGATCCCGCAGCCGTCGTCCGCCACGCGGATCCGGACGGGATCGCCCGCCCCGGTGCTCAGGCGAACCCGCCCTTTCGGGCCGCAGGCCTGAACGGCGTTCAGGAGGAGGTTCAGGAGGACCTGCTGCAACTCAGCGTCGTTTACGCGAACCCGGGCGCCGGGCGGGGGCGGATCGACCTCGATCGTGACCCCGAGGCTCTTGGCCATGGGGGAGATAAGCGGAACGACCGCGGCGAAGGTCGAGGAAAGATCCACGAGGGTCATCTCGGAGGATTTTCCGCTCGAAAGCCGGAGGAAGTGCTGCGTGATACCCCGGCAGCGGAGGATCTGCTCGCGGGCGATCCGGGCGTTCTCTCCGATGCGGTCCCATCCCACCGAACCCCTGCCGGCGATGGTCTGCTCGTCCCGCAGGATTCCCTCCACGCAGGCGAGGACGGTCGCCAAGGGGGTGTTCAGCTCGTGCGAGAAGCCGGAAGCGAGCAACCCCAGTGAGGCGAGACGGTGCGACTCGGCCATTTGCGCTTCGGCGGCCCGCCGCTGGGAGATGTCGCGCCAGACCTCCACGACCTGAACAATCGTTCCGGATGGGCCCACGATCGGCGACGAATGGACCTCTTCCCATGTCGTGACGCCGGGACGCGGCGCGCGCTCGCAGATACGGACCTGGCGCTCTCCAGTCTCGAGCGTGGCGAGGGTCGGGCAGTCTCCCGGTCCGCACATTCCCGACGTCGTGTCGTGGCAGGCCATGCCGAGGATCTCGCCACGCTCGCGGCCCGACCTCCGCAGGAATGCGTCGTTGGCAGCGATCACTTTCCGCTCGGCGTCCAGCACGACGATCCCGTCGTCGATGCTATTGATGATCGTCTCGAGCCTCTCGCGCTGACCGCGCACCTCCCCCAGGAGCCCCGTCATCGTGTCGGCCATGGCATTGAACTCGCGGGCGAGCCAGGCGATCGTGTCGGAGCCCTCAGCGGGGACGCGCCGCTCCAGATCCCCGGCGGCGATCAACCGCGCCGTCGTCTCGAAGCGCTGCAACCGGCGCATCACCACAACGCGAACGACGATTCCGATGGCCGCGACGAGGAGCAGCATCAGAGCGCCGCTTCCAGCGGCCATCCAGCGAAGGTCGCGATTGGTCGCCGCGCGGATCTCGCCCGCGTTCACGTCGACGATCAGTACACCATTGATCTTGTGGCTGGGGTCATGGCAGCGATAGCACGGTTCCCTGTTGCGAACGGGGACCACCGTTCGTAGAATTGTCCCTCCGCGGGTTTCGATGACGCGGCTCGACATTCGCTCTTCGGGGGGGAACTGGTGGCATGACTGGCAGGTGGGGGAGCCGATCGTGAGGTCGTTTCCCGCCTTCAAGGGCACGCTGGAGTATCGGGCCTGGCCGGTTCGATCCAGCAGCACCACAGCCTCGACGTTCGGCTCCTTGCCGAAGCCCTCGATCATCTGGTCGATCAGGCTGCGGTCGTTCTCCATCATCTGATGCTCGAGGGCGGCCCGAATCATCTCGCTCTGCGCGAGGGCGGTCTTGCGGGCGTTCTCGATGAGCGACTTGAAGTGATGGAGCGAGTAGACGTAGGTGCCGAGGCCGCAGGCGACCGCGACCGCGGCTGAGATGCCGATGGTCAAGCCGGCCGTCATGCTGGTCAATCGGAGCTTCATGCGCGATTCCACTCTCCGCCTGTGATGGAACGATCATAGAGGACCCAGCTCGGGACTGACAGTCTGTCACAAGAGAAACTGACACGATGTCAGGCTTGTTCGAGATCTCACAAGCCACCGCGGAGGTTCGCTGGACCAACTCGAAGCGGATCAACGATCTCCGTTTCTCCCGCGGAGTTGGTCTGGGGATTGCTTTATGCATGCCCGGCGAAACGCCAAGAGGGGGTGCCCGATGGAAATGTTCTTGTTGATCCTTTTCACAAGCCTGCCGGTGCTCATCCTGTGCTGCCTCATGGTTTACGGGATAAGGCCCGCGACGAAGGAGGAGACACCTCCCGAGATCGTGCACGAGTTGAAGACCGTTGCCTCGAGCTCGCGCTTCTTCGCCGGAGAGCACGAGCGGCTGTTGGCCAGGTCCCGCTACCCGATGGAGGTGATGCTGAGCCAGATCGAGCGTCACGTCCGACTCGAGCAGGCGGCTGCCGAATCGTTTCTCGACGTTCCGACGGCCGAGTCCCTGCAGACACGGACCGCTTCACCCCTGCTGAACTGACGAGTGACGGTCATGCCCAACCGACAGACAGATCTCCTGACCGGTTTGAACAATGAAGAAGAGGCGCAGGTCATGGCCCTCGGGTCTCCGATCGCACTGCGCCCGGGCGAGGTGCTGTTCGAGCTCGGCGAGGAAGCCGACCGCGTGTTTCAGGTCGTCAGGGGGAGGATCGCCCTGACACTTCCCATGCAGATTCGGGGAGCGCAGGAGGACGTCCTCGTAGAGGAAAGGCTCACCGGGGAAACCCTGGGGTGGTCCGGGCTCATCCCGCCGCATCGGTTCACGCTGAAGGCAACGGCCCCGGTGGATGTCGAGTTGCTCGCGTTTCCGCGGGCCGGGCTCCAGGGTTACTTCGCCTCGCACCCGACGGTGGCCTACTGCGTGACGCGCAACGTCGCCGTGGTGATCGGCCATCGTCTCGGCGTGTTCCAGGCCATGTGGCTCAGAGAGATGCAGCGCGTGGTCGAGATTCGCTACTCCTAACCGGAATCGGGATCATGAACCCTCGCCTCGTCCCGATGCTCCTGGCGGTCTTCTGCATCGTGAGCCGGCCGGTCGATGGGGAGCCCGCGTCCGAAATCCCGCAGGACGAGCAGGAACGCCTGGAAGTTCCGCCCCCGCCTTTCTCGGAGGGGATTTTCCCCTGCTCGGAGTGCCATGCGGGGATGGAAGTGAACCGAACGCGCCGGATTTTGACCGATTTCCACGCCGACATCGAGCTCAAGCACGACGAGCAGCACCGCTGGTGCCTGGATTGCCATGACGCCGTGGAGCGGGACTCGTTGCACCTCGCGAGCGGGGAGCGGATCTCCTTCGAGGAGTCCTACCGGCTCTGCGGGCAGTGCCACGGAGAGAAGCTGCGCGATTGGAGGGCGGGCGTTCACGGCCGGCGGACGGGAAGCTGGAACGGACACAAGCAGTACCTTCTGTGCGCACACTGCCACAGCCCGCATCAGCCACGATTCCGATCCCTGGCGCCCATGCCGCCCCCCGATCCTCCCCAAAGGCCGGATGAATAGGAAGCCCGCGATGGAACAACAGGGGAACGAAGCCGGTTCTTGCTCGCGCCGCAAGTTCATGTCGGTTGCGGGGGCCGCGGCGGCCGGCTGGCTGCTCACCTCATGTGGTCCGCGCCGGCTGAGAGAATTTCCACGCGACCGTCTGCGAAGCAACTTGCAGGCTCTCGAGAGGGAGTATTCGGAGAAGTACGGTTCCAAGGTCTCGATCGCAGACACACCTGCGATCCCGGGAGTCCTCTTCGGATACGCGCTCGACATCTCGCGTTGCGTCGGGTGCCGCCGGTGCGTGTACGGGTGCGCCGAGGAGAACAACCTATCGCGGGACCCCCAGGTGCACTGGATCAAGGTGCATTCGATGGAGAAGGAACGCGGTGTCAATTTCTCCGACGCCGATCCCTACTACAATCCCGAGCAGGTCCCGGAGGATGGGCGCTTCTACGTCCCCGTGGCGTGCCAGCAGTGCCGGAACGCGCCCTGCACGAAGGTGTGTCCGACCGGGGCCACCTGGACCGAGCCCGACGGAATCGTCGTCGTCGACTACGACTGGTGCATCGGATGCCGGTACTGCATGGCCGCCTGCCCCTATGGGGCGCGGCATTTCAACTGGTCCGCGCCGACGATCCCGGCGGGAGAGATCAATCCGAACATGCACGCCCTGGGGAACCGTCCGAGGCCGAAGGGCGTCGTGGAGAAGTGCACCTTCTGCATCCAGCGGACCCGAAATGGAAGATACCCGGCTTGTGTCGAGGTCTGCCCGGCCGGCGCGCGGAAGTTCGGCAACCTCCTCGATCCGAAGAGCGAGATCCGATACATCATCGAACACAAACGAGTCCTCGTCCTGAAGGAGGAGCTCAACACCGTGCCGAAGTTCTTCTACTTCTACGGAACCTGAGGTCCACGTGAATCGAGTGCGGCTGTTCACCCGTTTCATCGCGGGAAGCGTTGGTCTCGTGCTGCGGGGAAACGCCGCCTACTGGGCGTGGCTGGTCTTCCTGACGGTGCTGATCGCGTCGGGGATCATGGCCTACACGCGGCAGGTGACCGATGGTCTCAGCGTCACGGCGATGAGGGACCAGGTGAGCTGGGGATTCTACATCGGGAACTTCACGTTCCTCGTCGGGGTCGCGGCAGCCGCCGTCATCCTCGTCGTTCCCGCCTACATCTACAACTGGAAACCGATCCGGCAGATCGTGGTCTACGGCGAGCTTCTGGCCGTGAGCGCGATCGTCATGTGCCTCTTGTTCGTCCTCGTGGACATCGGGCGTCCCGATCGCTTCTGGCACCTGCTCCCCCCGTGGGGACGGCTCAACTTTCCCTCGTCGCTGCTGGCGTGGGACGTCCTGTTTCTCAACCTATACTTCCTGCTGAACTTCGGGGTCGTGACGCACATTCTCTACCGGGCGTTCACCGGCCGCCCCTACGTGAAGGGTCTGGTCGTTCCTCTGGTGCTCCTGTCGATTCCCATGGCGGTCGGAATCCACACCGTGACGGCCTTCCTGTACAACGGCCTCGCGGCGCGCCCCTACTGGAACGCTTCGATTCTCGCGCCGCAGTTCCTCGCGTCGGCCTTCTGTTCCGGCCCGGCGATCCTCCTCATCGTGCTCCAGATCCTGAGGCGATTCACACGGTTCGAGATCCAGGATCAGGCGATCTGGAAGATCGCGGAGCTCATGGCGTACGCGATGTTCCTCAACCTGTTCCTCCACGGCGCCGAAGCTTTCAAGGAGTATTACTCGAACACGGAGCACCTGCTCTACACGAGATACTGGTACGAGGGCTTGGGGGAGCACAGGACCTTGGTACCGTATGCATGGACGGCGGTCGGCCTGAATCTCGCGGCGTTCGTTCTCCTCGCCATTCCGGCCGTACGGCGCAATCGCGTTGCCTTGAACGTCGGCTGCCTGGCGACCTACGCAGGGGTTTACATCGAGAAGGGGATGGGGCTCATCATCCCGGGACTGACGCCGGACGCCATGGGCGAGATCTATGAGTACTACCCGACGCTGACGGAATTGCGGGTCGCGGCCGGGATTTTCGCGCTCGGGTTCCTCGCCTTCACGCTGATGCTGAAGGTAGCGGTGCCAATCGCCCTCGGTGAGTTCCGCCTCGATCGAGGCGCCAAGCGGGGGGTTCTGGAGCGCCTCGGACCGAACGGCTCTTGAGAACCGCGCGCGCGGATCCCGCCTCGACCTTCCCGCTCGATGAGGATTGACCCACGGCGACACCCCCAAGCCGCGCAAAAAAGGTATCCGGCGAAGGCATAGATCGCGGGGGAGCGAGGGCCCCGCGCATCTGCTATCTTCCCTTGCACACCAGGGGCACGGGGACGGGCGACCGTCTCGAGGAGGATGCATGAAGAAGGCAGTTCCGATCATCCTGGTCTTCGCCGCCGTACTGATGCTGGCGTTCATCATCGTTCTCGCCATGAAATACCGCGAGCAGGGCGCGATGTACGCGGAAAGCCGGCAGTCCGAGGAGGCCGTACGGACCCAGTTCAACGCGGCGCTGGAATCGATTGCGGAGATTCAGGACAGCCTCAGCGCCATCGCTCCGGACGAGGACCGCCTGAACCGCCTCTCGCAGAAAGCGGAGATGGGGAGCCGCACGACCCAGACGCAGAAGGAGCGGATGCTGAGCACCATCGCGGACCTCCAGGCGAGCATCAAGAACACGCGCCAGAGGATCCGCGAGCTCGAGAGCTCGCTCAAGGGGAGCCAGACCGAGGTGGCCGGCCTGCGGCGGGTCATCGACAACCTCAAGAGATCGATCGGCGACAAGGAAGCGATGATCGCGAGGCTCACCGCAAGGGTTGATTCCCTCAGGGTGACCGTCGTGGGTTTGCAGGGCGATGTCCGCCGCGGGGAGGAGAAGATCGCCGAGCAGGTGCAGGTGATCGAGGAGAAGCGCAGGGAGATCACCACGATTCACTACGTCATCGGGACCAAGAAGGAACTGAAAGCGAAGGGGCTCATCACCGAGCGAGGTGGACTCCTCGGACTCGGCAAGTCCGCGCAGATCTCAGGCACCTTCAATGAAGGCGACTTCATGTCGATCGATACCGATCAGGTGTCCGACATCTCGATCCCGGGTAAGGAAGCCCAGGTCCTGAGCGCGCAGAGCAAGTCCAGCTACCAGCTCCTGCTTGGAGAGGGGCGCACGACTCTGCACATACTGGATGCGAGGGAGTTCCGCCGGGTCAAGTACCTGGTGATCATGGTGAAGTAGTCGGGATCTCGGAGCGGTCTATCGGAGGATCGACAGGAGAGGGTGGTAGTCGTCCGTCCAGAGGACCGTCGGACCGGGCCCGCGGGCGGCCGTCCCGGAGGCCGCCACCCGCTCCGCGCCCTCGGCCATGCCCCCTCGCTCGAGCAGAATCCACTCGCTGGGGAAGGTCAGGGTCGCATCGCCGGGGGAGCGGACCATCGCCGCCGCGAGACCCAGGGACTGCGCGATGCCAATGACCACCGGCTTCAGGTTGAGCACGCGGTTCGTCACGTTGATCGCGATCACGCCGTCTGGGTCGCGCAGGTGGCGCAGATACAGGGCGAATGCCTCGCGGGTGAGCAGGTGCGCGGGGATCGCGTCGCCGCTGAATGCGTCGAGGACCATCACGTCGAACTGCTGCGAGCCCGAGCGGATCTCCCGTTCGAGGGAAATCCGCGCATCGCCCAGGACGACCTCCACGCTGGCCTTGGAATCCGCCAGGTAGGTGAACAGGCTGGGATCGCGCGCGAGCCGGACGACGTCCGGGTTGATCTCGTAGAAGCGATACGTATCGCCGGGACGCCCGAAGGCGGCGACGGTCCCGATCCCGAGCCCCGTGATGCCCACCCGGAGGCCCCCGGAGACCGGTTCGGTCTCGCCCGACCTCTGGTGGAGCTGGAGGGCAAGGCTGACGCCGCTCTCGGCGCCGTAGTAGGCCGTGGGCGCCCCGCGCTTCTCCTCACTTAGATACTGGATCCCGTGAATGGTCCGTCCGTGGACCATGACCCGCCGGTGCGATTGCGGATCGTCCGCCCCGCGCTCGGCGACCTTGAGCACCCCGTAGAAGTTGCGGCAGAGCGTCGCATTCCGGGTGTCTTGAGAATCCTCCGCCGGCCGGAATGCGATCGAATACACGGCGGCCAGGCAGGCGACGCCGAGCGCGATCTGCGGAACCCTGCGGGGAAGCGAGCCGCGCTTGCGCCAGAGGGTCCACATCCCGAATCCCCAGATGATGACCAAGGACATCTCGAGCTCCCAGTAGCCGCGGAAGATGAGCGGCGCGATCGCACCGACGAAGATGCCGCCCATCGCCCCGCCGATCGCCATCGCTAGATAGAAGGCCGTCAGGCGCCGGGGCGCGGGTTTCAGTGCCGCCAACTCCCCGTGACAGACCATGCAACAGATGAAGAGGGCGGCGGAATAGACGCCGATCTGGAGCTTCATGTCGAGGCGGCCACTGCGGGGGATGATGGCGAGGGAGGCTGCGACGGCGGCGATCAGGGCGAGGAGATAGAACAGCCTCCTGTAACCGCGCTCGCTGTAGAAGCAGATGATGAAGGACAACAGATACAAGGTGAGCGGCAGGATCCAGAGGAAGGGAATGACCGCCACCTCCTGGCACATCTGGTTCGTCATGGCGAGAAAGAGCGCACACGCGAGCGCCGGGAGTCCCGCCCACAAGAGCTTCAACCGCCACCCCGGCGCCGGGCCCGCGTCCCCGACCTCCGCATCCGGCCCCGCGCTTCCTGCGCTGTCGCGCTTCCCCGCTGCCTCCCCCGTCCGATCCCTGCCCGCATCGACCGCGCAGTAAACGACCCACACGGCGAAGAGCGCATACCCGGCCGCCCATACCCACGCCTGCGCACGCAACGGGAGCAACGGCTCGACCAGAAATGGATAGCTCAACAACGCAAGGATCGAACCTACGTTCGAGACGGTATAGAGCCGGTAGGGAGAGGCGCCCGGGAACCTCCGGCTGAACCACGCCTGGAGCAGAGGGCTCGTCGTCGCCAGAACGAGGTAGGGGAGTCCCACCGTCACGGCGAGCAGGGCGATGATCCTTAAGACCGGCTGACTGCTGTCGGCGGGCTTCCAGCTCTGGGCGGGAAGAATCGGCGCGCCCCAGGCAACGGCCATGACCGCCAATGCCACGAGCGACAGGCCGATCAAGACGGCGTGGAAGACGGCCTGCCCCCCGGGCTTCACGCGATCGATCAGCCAGTGGCTGTATGCATAGCCGGCCAGGAGGAGGACCTGGAAGAAGAGCATGCAGGTCGTCCAGACCGAGGGAGAGCCTCCGAACCAGGGAAGAATGCAGCGCGCGATGATCGGCTGCACCTGAAAGAGCAGGAAGGCCCCCACAAACACGGGCACGGCGTATCGCGGCATCATCTCTGGATCACCTCGCCCTCGCCTTCCGCGACCGGCAGCGAAAGACCTCGCATTCCCTGGTCATCATCCGAGGATCGACATCGAAAATGTTACTTCATGATCGGCAGGAGGGGATGGTAGTCGTCCGTCCAGACGCCGATCGCGACCGGATCGTGGAGGATCGTTCCCGACGAAGCGATTTCCGGCATCTTCGGGAGCTCCGCGTCGCGACCGAGGAGCATCCACTCGGATGGGAAGGTCATCGTCTTGTCGCCGGGCGTGCGCACCAGCACCGCCGCCAATCCGAGCGATTCGGCCAGGCCCCAGATCACCGGCTTCAGGTTGAGCACGCGGTTCGTCACGTTGATCGCGATCACGCCGTCTGGGTCGCGCAGGTGGCGCAGATACAGGGCGAATGCCTCGCGGGTGAGCAGGTGCGCGGGGATCGCGTCGCCGCTGAATGCGTCGAGGACCATCACGTCGAACTGCTGCGAGCCCGAGCGGATCTCCCGTTCGAGGGAAATCCGCGCATCGCCCAGGACGACCTCCACATTGGCCTTGGAGTCCGCCACGTAGGTGAACAGGCTGGGATCGCGCGCGAAGCGGACGACGTCCGGGTTGATCTCATAGAAGCGAAATTCGTCGCCGGGAAGTCCGAAGGCGGCCAGGGTCCCGATTCCCAAGCCGGTGATGCCGACCTTGAGCGCGCGGGAAGCGAGCTCCGCCCCCGCCTGTCTCCGGCGGAGCTGAAGGGCGAGCCCGACGCCGCTCTCGGCGCCGTAGTAGGACGTCGGCCTCCTGCGCTTCTCCTCGCTGACGTACTGGATGCCGTGAATCGTTCGTCCGTGGACCATGACCCGCCGGTGGTAATCCGGTGTTCCCTCGTGCTGTTCGGAAATCTGCAGAACGCCGTAGAAGTTGCGCGAGACCGCCACGTCGCGCGCCTTCAGCTTGGCATCAGAGGGGAGCGATACGAGGAGGCAGACCGCAATGATCGCGCTGCCGGCGATCGCGATCTGCGGCACGAGCCGGGGGAGAGAGGCCCGGTTGCGCCACAGAGACCAGAGTCCAACAGCCCAGCAGAGGATCAGCCCGAGCTGCAACTCCCAGTAGCCGCGGAAGATGAGCGGCGCGATCGCGCCGACGAAGATGCCGCCCATCGCCCCGCCGATCGCCATCGCCAGATAGAAAGCCGTCAGGCGCCGGGGCGCGGGTTTCAACGCCGCCAACTCCCCGTGACAGACCATGCAACAGATGAAGAGCGAAGCCGCGTACACCGCGATCTGCAGTCTCGTGGTCAGCGTCTCACTGCGGGGGATGATGGCGAGGGAGGCTGCGACGGCGGCGATCAGGGCGAGGAG
>CAZNRY010000004.1:0-6969 GCA_964575675.1 uncultured bacterium | reverse complement strand
AGCGCCGGGAGTCCCGCCCACAAGAGCTTCAACCGCCACCCCGGCGCCGGGCCCGGATCCTCCACCCCATCCTCCCCCTTCCCCGCCGGCCCCGCCGTCCGTTCCCTGCCCGCATCGACCGCGCAGTAAACCACCCACACGGCGAACAACGCATACCCGGCCGCCCACATCCATGCCTGCGCGCGCAACGGGAGCAACGGCTCGACCAGAAATGGATAGCTCAACAACGCAAGGATCGAACCTACGTTCGAGACGGTATAGAGCCGGTAGGGAGAGGCGCCCGGGAACCTCCGGCTGAACCACGCCTGGAGCAGAGGGCTCGTCGTCGCCAGAACGAGGTAGGGGAGTCCCACCGTCACGGCGAGCAGGGCGATGATCCTTAAGACCGGCTGACTGCTGTCGGCGGGCTTCCAGCTCTGGGCGGGAAGAATCGGCGCGCCCCAGGCAACGGCCATGACCGCCAATGCCACGAGCGACAGGCCGATCAAGACGGCGTGGAAGACGGCCTGCCCCCCGGGCTTCACGCGATCGATCAGCCAGTGGCTGTATGCATAGCCGGCCAGGAGGAGGACCTGGAAGAAGAGCATGCAGGTCGTCCAGACCGAGGGAGAGCCTCCGAACCAGGGAAGAATGCAGCGCGCGATGATCGGCTGCACCTGAAAAAGCAGGAAGGCCCCCACAAACACGGGCACGGCGTATCGCGGCAAGCCCCTCATCCCGGACTTCTCAGCCCCGCTCGGTTGGTCAATGCGCATCCTCCCGGGCCGATGTGGACATCAGCATGCCTGCCGCGGGGGATCGTATCACAGGGAGGAGCCGGTCCGATCAGGGTTAGCAGGATGCTGAAAGACCCTTGGGAAACGGCCCGATATGACAAGAAGACGGCAGCCGTCTGACGTTCTCGAAACTTCGCCAAGGATGGTTGCTGCCCTGCGAGGAGACGAACGACTCGGCATCGCGGGGTTCAGGATCTGGAAGCTGCTGATGGAGACGGGTGAGGATCGTGGAAGGGGTGATCACCGGCCATTTACTCAGAAGAGTTGACAGACCCCGAAAATGGCGTCACGACTCTACCTCCCCCACCACAACCCAAGGATGACGAACCAGGAATTGTCCCAGGATCGGAACCCGGTGCCCGCCTTGATCCGATTCGCCATGCCACCAAGCGACCCCGAACCTGACAGAAGAACACCTGCTACTCCCTGCCATTCCCATTTGTCGTCATGCCCAAAGCGGACCGCGGAGGGTTCGACGAGAAGCTTTAGGTTGTGCAGCAGCTCGAGATCAAGCGCTGCATAGGACTCCAATTCCCTGAACAGAACGGCTTTCCCATCCTTCACGGGGAACGGACTCTTCCTGTCCTGAAGAACCCTGGTTCCACCCAGGTGGAAGGAGATTCTTGGCAACAGACGCTTGCTCAGGCTCAGCGACACGGGGAACTCGCTCGCATGGGCATCGGAGTCTTCGATTTTCATGTTTCCGTTGTAGCGGGCATCGAGCGCAGCGGCCGGTTTCACCACCCCCTCACGGAGAAGACGAAGCTTCAGCGATGCGTTGGGCTCCTTGCCGATCCATCCCAAGGTGTTGGTGCCGATGGCGAGCCCTCCCGGGAACCCGCGTTTGATGTGGCCCATCAAGAAAGCGCCGACGGACCATTCCCTGCTCCCCAAACAGTATCCGGTGGGATGGTCGAGAATCTCGATCGGGGGTCTCAGATCGAAGAGGAAAGTCTTGTCATAGACCTCCCGAACCGTCAGATCGTACGGTGCTTGCGCATGGATCTTCTTGATCATCCTGAACGCTTCTCGCCGATTGCCACGCATGTACTGCACATGCGCCTGGATTGCTGAGGCTCCCGGCATTATCGGATCCTTCCTGAGCAGTTCGGCCGCCTGTTGTTCCGCTCCGGCTGTGTCGGGTGGATTCTGAGCGAGAAGCACAAGGCCAAGCTCCTCACGGGCGCGAGCGGACTCAGGATCGATTTCGACGGCTCGCCTCGCATCTCTGAGGGCTTCCGTCACCATCTCTCTTTTTCTAAGCGCCTCGGCGCGGAAGGCAAGCAGCAGGGGACAGTTGGGCAGGCGCTGATCGAGGCGATCAAACTCCGCCACGGACAGGGCGTGATCGCCGGATAGGCAGAGGGCTCGCCCCCGCAAGATGGCGGACAGCGGATCAGTAGGGTCCAATCCCTGAACCGAACGAAGACCGGGCATGCGACTTCCGGTTCCGAACCGGAGAGCCCAGCATTCCTGAAGGAGAACTTGCCCCTGCACGAACTGCGGTTCCCTTCTCGTGATCTCTTCGAGCAACCGAATCGCCTTGCTCTGATGTCCGGCTCGCCAGATCCGGCGCACTTCCTCGAGGGAGCGTTGCAGGTCTTCACTGCCTTGGGTCTCGGCCGGGCATTGTGACGCCTGTCGCGGGTCGGTCCCATCCAGGGATGCATCACCCCGACCCGCATCTCTGGCGGACAGGTCCTCGACGAGCAGATTCATTGCATTCCTCAGGCTTTGCCGCGCGAAACGCCCCTCGTCGTCCGTGCTAAGGGCCTTCATGGAAGCAAAGGAGGATTCGATGTCCCCCGACCACAGGGTCTCACAGGTCGCCGTGGAGAGGAGTTTCAGCCCTGACATCTGTGTCCGTGCCACGACCGGTCGAGGCACAGCCGCATAAGCCAGGCCGCCGAGTCCAAGGGTGGCGATACTGAGACTGATCATCGTGGCGTCATTGTCCTTGGCAAAACCATAGAAATGCTCGAGCCGGCCACACAACGCCAAGTCGAACCCCTGCGCCGCGAGACCTTTCAGCCGGGTGCAGTCAAGTGATGATGAAGAGAATGGTGCGCGCGCCACATCGGTGAAGGTTCTCGAGTAAACGAGATGGTCGACCATCATTTGTGTTACCGCACCGGTCACCGTTTCTTCTTCCTCGAGTTTCCACCCCGAATCAAACGTGTAATCATCTGGATACGACGCGCCGGTCGCCCTGCGTGCCACCTCCAAACGCTCTTCAGCGGGCCTGTTGTCGGTGAGTTCCGCGACGGCAACTCTCTGGGGTAGAATCTGACGCCCCTGCGTCACCTCGCCGGGTTTCAGGTCATACCTCAGCGGGACGGCGCAACCCATGGTCAGAACGAGCATCAGGACGAGAAACGTCACGCTATCGTGCAGCCGGTCGAAGCAGATTCGTGCATGGATCGTTTTCATGCGGCCTCCACAATAAAAGCGATTCGCATTCACAGAGGGGCGATCCATCTGTCCGCCACAAGGGTCATCGCCTAGTCTCCCAGCCCGTCGACGGCAAATCCCAACTGGAACGTGAGCAGATCGGTTCGGGATTGACGCACGCGGTAGGTCGGCTCCTCCGGCAGACCGTGGACATCTCCTTTTCGAAGGTAGTCCGCGTGCCCTCCTCGGAGGTATCGCGCGCCGAGATCCAAGAAGAATGAGAAGGGCTTCTTCTCCGACCGATCATTCGACGTGTAGGTGGCCATTCCCTCCCAGAGCAGGAACTGGAGCCCAGCCGCTCCTCCATACGTGAGGGTTACGTCTGCCTGATCAATACGAGGGACTTCTCCGTCGGACCCGCCGGGATCCTGGTCGGTCTCCACCAGCTCAGATTTCGTGTAGAGGAGCCGCACGCCCCCGAGCGCGGAGGCGTAAGGACGGAAACGCCACACCTGGGGGGCCACCTTGAGGATCAAGTCGAGATCGACCAGAGTGTTTTCTGTCTCGATCTCACCGCGCGTCTGCGACCCGTACACGAGGAAGCCGAGCAAGCAGCCACCGCGCAGCGGCAGGTTCTCCGGCCCGTACTCGGCTTGAGCCGAGAGACCGAAACCGGGGTTCCGCACATAGTGATGGAACTCTCCTTGCGGTACCCCCACGTCGAACTGCAGTGAAGCCGTGGCCGGTGCAGGAAGACCGGCAATCGAGGGGAGCGCGACCGCAACAAGCGCGACGGTCGCGATCAATGAGCTCAGACGCAACACCCGGGCCATGGCAGCCTCCTTTCGCAGATAGGAGGAACGGACGTCCCTTGACGAGTTCCGAGTGACCGCGAGCGAGTATGGCGTGGCTGCGGGGCGACTTCAAGGTCCGTTCAGGGTCGCGCGCGGGTGGTCACCCGGGTGGATCCGCGAGTCCGCCGGCCAGAAACCACGGCAACTGCCCTGGAATCCTCTGGCGGCGGGTCAAGCAGAACGAACACCTTCTTTCGTCGACCTTCTAGGTTCGTTGGTAGATTGTGAGCTGCTGGCGCAAGGCGGCGTTCTCCAAGGCGAGAGTCGTCCGCGACAGGAATCCCGCACGGAGGAAACCGAGAAGAGCCATTAGAAGTGTTCCCATGGGGTCGTCGAGTGTAGTATGAGTGGGCAGCAGATCTGTGCGAGCGCGGGGTTACGGCGTTTTCGCGGAGTACGGTTCTCTTTCGCCGCGAGAGATTGAAGAGACCGTCCGATCTCAGCGCATCATTCCATCGGACCGCAGGGATCTGTGAGGTCAAGAATGGCCGCAGACAATGTCGGATTCGACCCGCCACTGTCGGGTGAGACGACGCCCTTGAGTTCGAGCGGGCGGCGTCATCCATCCGATGACAGCAGCAGGCATGGACGTTTCATTCCCGGCACGCTGTTCGGAAAACGCTATCGCATCATCGGTCTGCTCGGCCGCGGCGGCATGGGGGAAGTCTACGGCGCCGACGATCTCGAACTGGGGCAGACGGTCGCTCTCAAGCTCCTCCCCCAACGGCTGACGAGGGATGAGTCCGCCCTGGCGGCCCTGCGCAACGAGGTGCGCGTGGCCCGCCAGATCTCGCATCCGAATGTCTGCCGGGTCTACGACATCGGCGAGGTCGAGGGCCAGTACTTCGTCAGCATGGAGTACGTGGACGGCGAGGACCTCGCGGGACTTCTGCGCCGGATCGGCCGTCTGCCGCGCGAGAAGGCGGTGGACATCATCCGGCAGCTCGCAAGCGGTCTTTCCGCAGCGCATGAAATGGGAGTGCTGCACCGGGACCTGAAGCCTGCGAACGTGATGATCGATGGCCGTGGCCGGGTCCACATCATGGATTTCGGCCTGGCGGGATTCACGGAAGAGTTGCGGGGAACGCGGGGCCTTGCGGGGACTCTCACCTACATGGCCCCCGAGCAGCTTTCCGGCAAGGGCGCCTCGATGCGGAGCGACGTTTACTCGCTTGGCCTCGTGATGTATGAGGTTCTCACTGGCAAGCGGCCGTACGATTCCGGATCGATTGACGAGCTTCGTGATCGGCAGGCGAGCGCTCCACCGCCGAGCCCCTCCGCTCTCGTGAGCGACTGCGATCCGATCGTCGAACGGGTTGTGATGCGGTGCCTGGAGTTCGATCCCGAGCGACGCCCGGGCTCGGCTCAGGCGGTCGCAGCCTCACTTCCCGGAGGTGATCCGCTCGCCGCGGCGCTCGCCGCCGGTGAGACACCGTCGCCGGAGATGGTCGCGGCCGCGGGCGGCAGGGGATTGCTACGGCGGTCGCTCGGACTCGGGCTGCTGGGCGCGGTGTTCCTGAGCTTCATCGCCATCGGTCTCTTGAACGACAAGGTCGCCCTCTTCCGTCTGGCCCGCCCCGGGAAACCGCCGGTCGTCTTGGCGGACAGGGCCCGCGAGATTCTCGCCCAGCTTGGGCATCCGGACCGGCCCGTCGACGTCGCCTACGGTTTCAGCACCAGCGATCTCTTGAGACATGTCGAAGCAACGGACAATTCGGTCGGGCGCTGGAAAGACCTGGGCACGCGGCGGCCGACGCCGTTCGAGTTCTGGTATCGCGAACACGACAGGCAGATGATGCCGTTCGATGAGCTCGCTGGCCGGATCGGGTGGAGCGATCCTCCGTTCAACAGCGAGGGGATGCTCCGGATGCTGCTCGATCAATCCGGGCGCCTGCGGAGGTTCGAGAGGGTCCCCCCCCGGCGTCAGGCTCGTTCGGATAGCACGAGCCCCAGCGACTGGAGAGTCTTCTTCTCGCTCGCCCAGCTCGACCCCGCGGCCTTCCATGAGGTCGAACCGATCTGGAACCCGCCCCTGGCCGCCGATGAACGCAAGGCATGGGAGGGCTCATACCCGGGACCATCCCCGCTGCCGGTCCGAATCGAAGCCGGCGCGTCGAACGGGAGGCCTCTCTACTTCCTCCTCTCTGATACCGGCTTTCGGGATTGGCTTCTCGCCCAACCTTCGGAGGCGAAGTCCCAAGGGGGGAGAGTTGGAGGACTTCTCAACGTCGTTCGAGGCGGCCTGACGACGGTCATCGTGATCATCGGTCTTCTCGTACCCGCATTGATCGCCTGGAGGAACCTCCGGCTTCGCAAGACGGATTCGAGGAGCGCGTTTCGGTATGGGCTCTTTGCAGCCGCCCTGACTCTTCTTTCAGGAGTTCTGACGCGTGCTCATGTCCCTGGCTTGCGCGCGGAGATCATGAGCGTCGTGGGTCCCGTCATCCTCAACTCCGTGGGCGCCGGCATTCTGATCGGCCTCGGTTATCTCGCCGCAGAACCGTATCTGAGAAGGCAATGGCCGGATCTCCTGATCTCATGGACGCGATTGACCTCCGGTCGGTATCGCGATCCGCTGGTGGGGAGGGACGTCCTTATCGGCGCCGGGGCAGGTGCCGCTTTGGTGACCCTCTATGACGCGTGCATGTTAATGCCGACATGGTTCGGGCATCCCATGGCAAGCCCGAGGGCGACTCCGACCGACGCGCTCGCGGGAGGTCGCCTGGCGCTCGGGTGTTTCTTCGACTCATGGTTCCTGTTGAGTGTGATGGTAGGGCCGATGATCCTGACCCTGTTTCTGCTCCTGTTCCGGAAGAAGTTCCTGGCTGTGGTCGCCACTTTCCTGGTCATGACCATCGCTATGACGGATGCAGATCTGGGCCGGTTGTCGGACCCCGGTCAGCTCGCGATCCTCGCTACGGACACGGTCACCATCGCCGTAGCGGTCT
>CAZNRY010000003.1:34846-60063 GCA_964575675.1 uncultured bacterium | reverse complement strand
GGCCCCCGTCAATTCCTTTGAGTTTCAACCTTGCGGTCGTACTCCCCAGGCGGGGCACTTAATGCGTTAGCTTCGGCACGGGAGGGGTCGATGCCCCCCACACCTAGTGCCCACCGTTTACAGCTGGGACTACCAGGGTATCTAATCCTGTTTGCTCCCCCAGCTTTCGCGCCTCAGCGTCAGTAGCAGACCAGATGGGCGCCTTCGCCACTGGTGTTCCTCCCGATATCAATGCATTTCACCGCTACACCGGGAATTCCCCCATCCTCTCCTGCACTCAAGCCTCACAGTATGAGACGCATTTCCCTGGTTGAGCCAGGAGCTTTCACATCTCACTTACGAGGCCGCCTACGCGCCCTTTACGCCCAGTAATTCCGAACAACGTTCGCTCCCCCCGTATTACCGCGGCTGCTGGCACGGAGTTAGCCGGAGCTTCCTTTTGCGGTACCGTCGAGATCCCACGACTGTTCGCCGTTGAATCGTTCTTCCCGCACGACAGGGCTTTACAACCCGAAGGCCTTCATCGCCCACGCGGCGTCGCTCGTTCAGGGTTTCCCCCATTGACGAAGCCTCTCGACTGCTGCCTCCCGTAGGAGTCTGGGCCGTATCTCAGTCCCAGTGTGGCTGACCATCCTCTCAGACCAGCTACCCATCGTCGCCTTGGTGGGCTTTTACCCCGCCAACTAGCTAATGGGACGCGGGACCATCCTCGAGTGATAGCTTGCAAGCAGAGGCCATCTTTGACCGCAAAACCATGTGATTTCGTGGTCTTATTCGGTATTAGCACCTCGTTAGAAGTGTTATCCCCATCTCGAGGGCAGGTTTCCCACGCGTTACTCACCCGTTCGCCACTAGGTTGGAGTTACCCCCAACCCCGTTCGACTTGCATGCCTAATCCACGCCGCCAACGTTCGTTCTGAGCCAGGATCAAACTCTCCGTGTTCGGAAACTCGGAGCATCCCCGGCCGAAACCGGAGATGTCTAATTTTGACGATGCGCTTGCGCACCCTGCACAGCAGGGTCGCCGAGCGCTGATTCGGGCTCGACAAACCTACACTCTTCTCTTGTCAATGAACGTGCCTCGCGCTGACGCGCAAAGAGCGAAATATACGGTTCGCGGCATGATCCCGTCAAGAGGACGCAAAAGTCCTGCGACGGTCCGGGTTGGCACGAACAAACTTCCAGACCCGTGCCGCGAGATCTCGAAATCTACGCACCCAACCGGCACCCGTCAAGGTCTTTTTCGGTCAATTTCAGGAATCGATGGGATCGCCATAACTGACTTACTACAAATGAGATCGTCCGCCAAAGAACCCCGACCCCCATCCGGCCGAAGGCAAGAGAACGGCCACCTCCACCGCCTGTCTTTCGGCCGCCGCAGCCCTTTCCTTGAGGCGGCCCCGCGGCGCCGGCGCCGCCCCCCGCAGAGGCGCGGCCGGCCCATTTTCTGCGCCTTGACCCCTCGGCGGGGAGTGTGATTCGCTGACCGCGATGAAGAGGTTCCTTCTCGCCTTCCTTCTTGTTCCGATCCTCATGGCCGCGGGCCTCTATGCACTCTTCATCCTTTGGGGGAATCGCCTCCCCGTTCCGAGCACCGTCGACGAGCTACAGCCGAGCGTGCGATCGGTCGTCTACGATCGCCACGGAGAAACGATCGGCGAGTACTACGTCGAAGATCGAATCCCGGTGCCGCTCTCGGCCATCCCGAAACAGATGACCGACGCGGTCCTCGCCGCCGAGGACCGCCGTTTCTATGGACACTGGGGGGTAAATGTCATCGCGGTCTTCAGGGCGTTGCTGAGCAATCTGCGCGCCGGCGGCGTGACGCAGGGCGCGAGCACGATCACACAGCAACTGGCCCGCAACCTCTTCCTCGACCAGAGCCGCACGCTCGAACGCAAGCTGAAGGAGATCGTTCTCGCCGTGCGGCTCGAGCGCTCCTTCTCCAAGGACGAGATCCTCGAGCTCTACCTGAATCGGATCTACTTCGGTGAAGGGGCCTATGGCGTCCAGGCCGCAGCGCGCCGCTACTTTCGCAAGGATGTCGCCGACCTCACGATTCCCGAGGCCGCGTTAATCGCGGGGATCCCCGCCAACCCCACGGCATTCTCCCCAATCCGGCATCCCGATATCGCTCTCAGCCGGCGCAATCGCGTGCTCGCCGCGATGCGCGAGCGCGGAAGCCTCGATGCCGGATCGCTCAGGGAGGCCGTCACAACCCCCCTGGGCGTGCTGAGAGCGGGATCGGCGGAAGGAGAAGCCCCCTACTTTCTCGAGTACGTCCGCCTGCAGCTCATGGCACGCTATGGCGTCCGCGGCGTCTACCACGGCGGACTCGAGGTCCACACCGGCCTCGACCTGAACCTTCAACGCGCCGCCGAGAGGGCGGTCGACAAGCAGACGCGCGCGATCGAAGAAGATCACATCTACCGCGACACATTCGACTCGTTCCGGGGCGCGGGACCGCGTCAGAGCGGCGAGGGGACCCCTTACCTACAAGCGGCCCTGATCGCCCTCGAGCCCCAGACCGGACAGATCCTCGCCATGGTCGGAGGCCGCGCTTGGCAGGATAGCCGCTTCAACCGGGCCGTGCAGGCGCGGCGGCAGCCCGGAAGCGCGTTCAAGCCCTTCGTCTATGCGGTCGCTCTCCGCGATGGAGGGCGAACGAACGAGATCATCATCGACGCCCCGGTGAGCTACCCGATGGGTCACCTCGCATCGATGGGGCGCTGGGAGCCCCGGAACTTCAAGAACAAGTTCGATGGGCCGATGACGCTCCGCCACGCGCTGGCCAAATCGATCAACATCCCCAGCGTGAAGCTCCTGGATCGCGCCGGGCCTCGACGAGTGGTCGACTTTGCGCACCTTTGCGGGATCAGGGGAGACATCCCTCCGTATCTGTCGATCGCCCTGGGTACGGCAGAGGTCACCCCCCTCGAGATCGCCTCCGCCTACGGCGCGTTCGACAACCAGGGAATCCTGGTGTCTCCGATCTCGGTGCTGCGGATCGAAGACCGTCTCGGGCGCGTGCTCGAGGAGAATCGGGCCACGAGCACGGAGGCTCTCGACGAGAAGACGAGCGCTCTGCTCGTCAGCATGATGCGCAGCGTGATCGACCGGGGAACCGCATACTCGGCGCGCGGCCAGATGGAGTTCACGGCGCCCGCCGCGGGCAAGACCGGAACGGCCGACGACTATACGGACGCTTGGTTCATCGGTTTCACACCGCGCTGTGTCTGCGCCGTCTGGGTCGGGTTCGACACCAAGAGATCGCTCGGCGGTGGGATGACCGGCGCAAAGGCTGCCCTTCCGATCTGGGTTGACTTCATGAAGGAGTACGTGCGCGGATACGGAGATGAGGACTTCGTCCTCCCCGAAGGGGTCGCGCCGGCGACGACGTGCGAGAAGACCGGCCTGCTCGCGGGACCTTACTGCCCGGCGGTCAACGATCTCTTCATTGCCGGCACCGAGCCGCACGCATACTGCTCCGCGCACACGCCCGGGACACTCCCGGAGGCAGAGGAGCCGACGGCGCCCGAGGAGGGCTGGTAGCCGGATCGGCCCCGGGCTCGCGTCCCGTGCGGGGTGCCGTCGCGAGCCGCCGCCGCCCCGCTAGCCCGCATTTCTCACCAGCATTCTGCTGCAACGGCGCATCTGGCCGCATCTGCGGCGTCGCGCTTGCTCGGCCTCCTCGACATACTGCAGCGAGTATGCCCGCGTCCGCCTCGCATCGCGCGACTTGCATCTACAGCCATCTGACGCCGTTTCGCGACGAACGGTGGTGAGAAATGCGGGCTAGCTCGGTTGCGCATCGAGGTGATCGAGCACGACCTGCCGGCGTCTGGGGCGGCGCTCATCGAATCGGAACGCGGAGCCGAGCCTCTCCTCGAACCCGCGTGTGTCCATCCCATCGGCAACGTGGAGCTCGGCCAGCGTCATGCCCGCCTCGACCCGCGCGCCGTGAGGAACGCGGAGAACGACCCCGACACGAGGATCGATCGGGTCTTCCACGCGCCTCCGCCCACCGCCCATGTCGATGACGAGCTCCCCGACCGCGCGGGCATCGATGCCTGCCACCCATCCGTCGGTTTCCGACCGCAGGGGACGGATGCAGGGAGCGCTTGGAAGCAGCCCCGGATCGTCGGTCACGCGCGGATCGCCGCCGTGCGCCTCGATCATGGCCGCCAACCTCTCGAGGGCCCTTCCGGATCGCCAGGCGTCGATCCCCCGCGATCGAGCTTGCTCTCCGTCCGCCTCTCCGCCCACGCGCAGCATCGCGCAGGCGAGCTCGATGGTCACCTCTGCGAGGTCGGGCGCCACTTCCTCGCCTCGAAGGAACCGAATCGACTCGACGGCCTCGAGGGCGTTCCCGACGGCCCACCCCAGGGGATCGTTCATCCAGGTGAGGAAGGCCTCGACACGGATTCCGAGATCGGCGCCGGCGGCGACGAGCAGCTCCGCAAGATGATGGGCCGCGGCCTTGGTGGGCATGAACCCGCCCGAGCCGACCTTGACGTCCAACACGAGCCCGCTCAATCTGGCTGCGGCCTTCTTCGAGAGAATGCTCGAGACGATCAAAGGTGGCGATTCGACGATCCCCGAAACATCGCGGAGCGCATAGATCCGCCGGTCGGCGGGGACGATGCCCTCAGAAGCGCCTGCAATGCTGCACCCGACGCTCTCCACAATCTCGCGGAACCTCTCCGGTTCAAGGCGGACCCGATAGCCCGGGATTGCCTCCAGCTTGTCGAGGGTCCCCCCCGTGTGGCCCAGCGCGCGTCCGGAGATCATCGGAACGCGAAGCCCGCATGCCGCCGCGATCGGCGCAAGGACCAATGAGACCTTGTCTCCCACCCCGCCGGTGGAGTGCTTGTCCACGACGGCTCCGCCGGGAGACCACTCGGGAAGTCGACTCCCGGAGCCGATCATCGCCCGCGTCAGACACGCGGTCTCGGAGGTGTTCATCCCGCGAAAGAAGATCGCCATGAGCCACGCGGTCATCTGGTAGTCGGCGACAGCCCCCCCGACGAAGCCTCGGATCATCGCCTCGATCTCGTCCGGCGGGTGGATACCCCCCTCCCGCTTGCGCAGAATCGTCCGGACGGCGGAGAAGGGCGCGCTCATGGGCGCCTCCGGGCTTCCCGGGCCGCGCCGGGAAGCAGCCGCGCAAGCCGGGTCCGCTCGACCGACTCGCCGTCGCACAGGAGGACGACGCCCATGTCCCCCGCACACCGCAGGAGCATTTCCCTGCAGGCGCCGCAGGGACGGGTGGGCTCCGGGGTCGGCGTGTATATCCAGACGCGCTTGAAGCTCCTTATCCCGCACGACCACGCCGCAGCGAGCGCCGCCCGCTCCGCGCACAGCGACAAGCCGATCGATGCGCTCTCGACGTTGCACCCGGCGTGCAAGTTTCCGTCCAGGTCTTCGAGGACGGCCCCGACCCGGAACCCCGAGTAGGGGGCGTGCGCGCGCGAGGCGATCTCGCGGACCATTGTCTGCGCGGAAGCGGCCTTTGAGGTGGTGCTCATCGTTGAAGGACTCCTTTGCCTGTGCGTGTTATGGTCCGTCCATGGCATCGAGCGAACCTGATCGACGCGATGTATGGAGACGCCTGGTCGACATTTGCAATGTACTCCAGGGGCCGGACGGCTGCGCCTGGGACCGCACGCAAACCCCGGAAAGTCTCGCGCCATTCCTCATCGAGGAGACCCACGAGGTCTTCGATGCCCTCGCGTGCGGCGATCCCGCCAAACTCCGGGAGGAGGTCGGCGACGCTCTCTACCTCTGGATTTTCTTTTTGATGGTCCTCGAGGATTCTGGCAGGGTGTCGCTTGCCGAGGCCGCGCAGGGGATCGAGGAGAAGCTGATCCGGCGGCACCCCCACGTGTTCGGCAGCGAGGGGGCCGGAACGCGGGGCGAGGCATTTGCCCGTTGGGAGCAGAGGAAGAGGCTCGAGCGCCCCAAGAACGACGACGTGATCCTTCCCGCCCCGGCCGGAATCCCCGCCCTGTCGCGCGCCCGCAGGATCCAGGAGAGAGCCGCCGCGTTCGGCTTCGACTGGGCCGCTCCCGCCGAGGTGATTCCGAAGATTCGCGAGGAGGTCGAGGAACTCAACAGCGAGGTCAGTAAATCCCCGCACTCTCCGGCCGTCCGCGAGGAGCTTGGCGACCTCTTCTTCGCTTTGGTGAATCTCGCCCGCCATCTCGATCAGGATCCCGAAGCGACCCTCATCTGCGCAACGGAGAAATTCCGCAGGAGATTCAATGCCATGGCGCGCTCCATCGAGGCTGAGGGGATCGACCTTGGGAAGGCTTCCATCGACGTGATGGAAGCCCATTGGCGGCAAATCAAGTTGCAGGACGGCGGTGGCGCGCATCTGTCCGATCCGCGATGACGAGGAGTCGACAACCCGACTCCAGTCCGCAGATCTGGAAGGGGACCTCCGGGATCCCTCCGTGGACGGAATCCCCGGTTCCCATCTCGAGAACATCGGAGCCTATCCGGATCTCCGCGCCGCCGGTCACGCAGTAGAAGCACGCATCGTCGCCCGCCCTGAGCCAGGCGACCGTCGCGGTCCCCCCCGGGTCCAGGCTCAGCTCCTGGACCCAAATCCTCCCGCCCAGGACCCCGCGGGTCAGATTGCAGCAGGTGCCCCCCGCGAGGGCTGCCCCCTCCATCGCCGGATCCGCGGGGCGGTCCCCGTTGGAGGTCACGCAGACCTCGTCGAGCTCGCGCGGCTCGATGAAGAAGCCCGGATCCTTCTCGAGCGCGCCCGCAATCCGGATCAGCGCGCCGACTGTGGGAGAGGTCATGCCGCGCTCGATCTCCGAGATGTGGGTTGCGGAGAGACCAGATGAGGATTCGACGTCCTTCAACGTCATTTTCCGGCGTTGCCTGATCTCACGGACCCGAAATCCCAGCGTCTCCTTCGAGATCATTTCCCCTCCGTCCGCCGTCGATTCAGATGAACAGCCGAGGTCGGACCGCCCACAGCGCGCGACTCGGCGTCGCCGCGAGATTGCGAATCCGGTGCGGTTGCGTCGCCTTGAAGTGGATCGAATCGCCCCGCCGCAGCACGTGCGATGCGCCGCAGACAACGATCTCAAGGATGCCGTCAAGGACGTAGCAGAACTCCTCCCCTTGATGCCCCGGCGCGTACTCAACCGGCCCGTCCGAGCGGATCGTCGAGACGAAGAGCGACATGTCCGAGGCTGCCGACCGATCGGTCAGGGGATCGAAATCGACCGATTCCCCTTTCAGCGAGAGCGCCCTTCGATCCTCGGCGTGGAGAACGCGGAGCCCGGGCGCGGGCGCCAGATCGATCAGGTAGGAAGGCGGCACCCCGAGGGCTTCGGCGATCTTCTCCAGCGCCCCGACCGTGGGCGACGTATTCCCCCTCTCGATCTCGGAGATGTGGGTCGCGCTCACGCCCACCTTCGCCTCGATCTGCTTGAGGGTCAGTCCCTTCTCCTGCCGGGTCCGTCGGACCCGCTTGCCCAGAGCGACGCTAATCGACTCCTGTGTCATCATCAGACCATCCTCTCGCGCTTCGTACGGGACCCGGTGGCACGGTGTCTTCGCTCGATGGTCCTTATCCGTGATGAGGGGCGCGACCCGACGCGGCCGCACCGAGTGGACACGCAAAGCCAAGAATCTTGTTCAGCAGCTTCGCCGCCAGGAAGTCCGGGGCGCGGAACCCCGGGATCGGCGAGAGCTCCATCACGTCGAAACCCACAACTTCCTTCCCTCTCGTGAGAGATCGAACGACCCAGAGAATCTCCTCCCAGGTCAGGCCGCCCGGTTCGGGCGTGCCGGTGGAAGGGAGGATCGAGGGATCCAACACGTCGAGATCGAGCGTCAGATAGATCGGTCGGGCGAGGAGCGGTTCGACCTCGGCGAGGAACCCTTCCCGGTCCTCCCTGAGGCGCCGGGCTGGGAAGATCGCCAAACGGTCGTGTTGAACCCTGTTCCATTCCGGCTCGCTCAGACTTCGGATCCCGACGGACACACAGGGGAACCGCTCGCGCCCCCTCGCCATGACGCAGGCGTGGCTGAAGGGGGTTCCCTGGTATTCCTCTCGAAGATCCGCGTGCGCGTCCAGGTGGAGGACGGTCACCTTCCTCTTCCTCTCCTCGAGGGCCAGGAACGCGCCGATCGTCACGCTGTGATCTCCGCCCACGAGAATCGGGAAGCGCCCCTCGTCGAGGACCTCGCCCACCAGCTCGGAGACGCATCGGACCATCCCCTCCGGCCCGGAGGCGATCTGCTCGATGATCTCGGTGGTGTGCAGGCCGACATCGGTGGGGGCGAAACCGAGCTCTTCGTCGAAGAGCTCCATGTGGGTGGAAGCTTCCAGGAGCGCGCGGGGCCCGCCCCTGGCGCCGGTTCCATAGGTGGTCGTCAGGTCATAGGCCACCGGGAGCAAGACAGCCCGCGCTTCGTGCCGGGGAACTTGAATCCCGCCAAAGGCCCAAGAGCTCTCAGCAAATGGCAAGGTGATGCTCCATCGTCCTCCCGCCGATATGGGGATAAGAATCGCTTCTCCCTGATACCGGATGATGCGCGCGCCGCGCAAGCACGGACTCTGCTTCGTGCCGCCTTAGGCTCGGCGGCGAACTTGACACCCGCCGGGGGCTCCGATAGCGTTCCGGCATTGGACGTCACCTTCTCCGCTACCCAGGGAGGCCACAGGAAGTCTCGTGCGACCGAGTCTCTCCAGATCGCTCCGGACCGGAAGCGCTGTTCCCCACTGGGTCCTTGGACAATTCCGCCGACTGGCTAACTTACAGCATATTCTAACGTTAGAGGAAATGACGGAGATGGCCCAACCGGTCTGGCGACTTCCGCGCGGTGTGAGGGCTGCGGCGGTCATCCTGAGTCTGGCCGGGTTGATCGGAGGAGTGCGGGTCCTGGACGCGCAGATCGCAGGGATCGCGGAACCGGTCTCCTCGACGGGTGTCGCGCCTGGGTCACTTCAGGTGTCGGTTCCTGAACTCATGATTGCAGAACCAGTTACACCGAACCAGGCTCCGACGGCCATGATTGTCGAGCGCTTGCCGAAGGGCGACACTCACCGATTTCTCATGGTAACCGTCACCGGCTACACGAGTGGGAAAGGACGCGTGGATGAGGATTCTCCTCTGACGGCTGTGAGCCGCCAGCCGCGCCCTGGCACGATCGCCCTCTCGCGGGATCTACTGCGCAACTTCACCCCGGGAGCTCCGTTCAGCTTCGGCGACCGGGTCGTGATTCCCGGGATGGGAATCTATGTCGTGGAGGACACGATGCACCCCCGATGGACCCACAAGGCCGACATCTGGTTCGACGATGGGGCCACGGCGCGCAGATGGGGCAATCGGGACGTTTACATTACCCGGATCAACCCCGGCGAGCCCCTCCTCGTCGCCGAGACCTGGCACCATCGGTAGAGAGAAGCAGCCCCAGAGCCACCGCCTCCTCCGTCCCGCATCGCTCGAACCGACTCCTCCCGCCAACTCGCCCGAAGCGCCCCCCTTACCTCCGGCCCGGCCGCTCGCTCATGAGCTCGAGGATTCGAATGTAGCTGTCGTAGCGGAAGGCGGGGATGCGCCCATGCTCGACCGCCGTTCGCACCGCGCACTCCGGTTCGTGATGATGCCTGCAGTCAAGAAACCGGCATGCACCGGCGAGACCCCGGAGCTCCGGAAACGCCATGGGCAGGTTTGAGGCATCGATCCCCCATGGGGCGATCGCCCGCAGACCCGGCGTGTCGAGCACGACGCCGCCACATGCCAGATCGATCCATTCGACACGGACGGTCGTGTGGACCCCTTTGGACGTGGCCCTGCTGATCGATCCCGTGCGGAGGTTGAGATGGGGGATTACGGCGTTCAGCAGGCTGCTCTTGCCGACGCCCGACGGCCCGACGAGCACGGTCACACGACGGAAGAGCAGTGTTCGGAGCTCCTCGATCCCCCGTCCGGTTCGGGCGGAGGTCTCGAGGACGGGGATTCCGATCGATGGGTAGTGAGACAGCTCGCCGCGTTCAGGTCCGGCGCGGAGATCGAGCTTGTTGACGACCACGATTCCGGGTACTTGCGCCGATTCGGCGAGAAGGAGGAATCGATCGAGCGCTCTCACATTGAGAGGCGGATCCTGGAAGGACTGGACGCAAACGATCTGGTCGATGTTGGCCGCGAGCATGTGGCAGCGGCTCGGGTCCCCCGAATCGATCCTCGCAAGCAGGTTTCGCCGCGGGATCACGCGGCCGATGGTCCAGGAGCCGTGCGCGTCCTCTTCGAGCTCGACCAAGTCCCCTGTCGTCACCGGGTGGGTCGTCCTCCTGGGACCCGACTTCATCAATCCGCGCAGCCCCGCCCTCCGGTCCGATCCGCCGACGCGAACGACGGCTACCGCCCCTTCGATTCGGATCACCGTGCCCTGTTGACTCAAGTCGCCGCCTCTCGTCGGGTTCACGCAGCCCTTGATGCCGAGCCTGAAGCTCGGCACCTCTGGTATGCTTCCCCCGTGAAATCGTGGAGGAATGGGCATGGCGCCTCGGGATGACGAACTGGCCCGCTGGGTGCGGCGCGGGACCTGCCATGTCTCCGAAATCGATGCCGGCATCCGCCTGGACGCATTCCTCGCCCGCCAGTTTCCTTATCGCTCGCGCACTCAGTGGGTCCGCCTGGTGCGCGTCGGCCGCGTCCACCTGAACGACGCCTCGGCGCGCCCCGGACATGCGCTCCGCGCCGGTGATCGGATCCGCTACCTCCCCGACCCCCGGCCAGAACCCAAAGTATCGCGATCTTACCGGATCCTTCACGAGGATGATGCGATCCTCGCTGTTCACAAGCCCGCACACTTGCCCGTTCACCCTTCGGGCCGCTACTTCCGCAACACGCTCCTCATGCTCTTGCTCGCGGCAAGGGACGAAGAGCTCGGCAACGCCACCTTGCGGATCGTGCACCGGCTGGACCGTGAGACGAGCGGCGTCATTCTCTTTGGCAAGGGGCGCGAAGCCGCCGCGGCCTTGGCCACGCAGTTCGAGAACCGCCAGGTGCGCAAGAGCTACCTCGCCGTCGTCCACGGCGGTCCCGAACAAGATCGATTCTTGATCTCGGCCCCGATCGGCCGCGATCCGCGGTCGATCATCCGCAAGGCGATGACCGTGACAGCCGAAGGACAGCCGGCCCGCACCTCCGTGAAGGTCCTGCGGCGGGGACCCGCTCACACCCTCCTCCTTGCGACCCCCCACACGGGACGCCTCCACCAGATCCGGGTTCATCTGCGACATGCCGGCCTCCCGATCCTGGGAGACAAGGTCTATGGACTCGACCCCGGCCTGTTCCTTCGCTTCGTCGATAGCGCGCTGACCGGCGAGGACCGGCGCCGCCTCCTGTGGCGTAGGCAGGCGCTGCATGCATGGAAGCTCCGATTCCGCCACCCTCTCGACGGGAGGATCGTGAAGGTCCGCGCGCCCGTGGGAAAAGTCTGGCTCCGGCAGGCCGACCTTCTGGGCCTCGGGACGACCTGATGGCACTTTCCGCGGGGCGGACGCAGCGGGCGATCCGCGGGGGGGGCGTCTCGGACGGCGGAGGGGCATCGTCGGAACGAAAGCGGCAGAAGGCGCCCTCCGATTGGAGTCGGGCGGATTCGATTCACGTCGCGGCCGTCCTCTCGGCCGCCCTCCTCGCGCGTCTCGTCTGTCTGTCGACGCTTCGAGGCGATCTTTCGATCCGCGTGCCGCTACTCGACGCGCGTCACTACCTCGACCTCGCGACCGCGCTCGCGCGGGGCGGCGGATGGCCGGCGGGACCGCACTTCATGTCGCCCATCTACACCTTCATCCTGTCCGGTCTCTTCCGCGTCGCCCCACCCTCGGTCGAAACGGTCCAGTGCGCGCAACTTCTCTTCGGAGTCCTCACCACATGTCTTGTCTTTCTCTCCGCCCGGCGTTTCGGCCGACGGGCGGGGCTCGCCGCCGGGCTTCTCTACGCGTTCTGCGGCCCTGCCATTGTCTACGAGAACCAGGTGCTCCTCGAATCGCTCCTGGCCCTGTCCCTCGCGGCGCTTCCGTATGTCGTCGATCGGGGGGCGCGGGCCGGCGTCGTCGCGGCGGCATCGTCCGGCCTTCTGGTGGGAATCGCCGGCGCGTGCCGGCCGACCTACATGGTCCTCCTCGCGCCGATCCTGGCCGTCACGACGGGCATGATCTCGAAGTCGACGAACCGAACCTCGCGAACGATCGCCGCCGTCGCCGGCTTCCTCCTCGTCATCGCGCCGCCGAGCATTCACAACTGGAGGGAGACGGGCAGGCCAGGTCTCGTCACGGTTAGCGGCGGACTGAACCTGTACCTCGGCAACAACCCGGGAGCGACGGGCGTCTATTCAAGGGCTCCGGGAGTTTACCTTGAGAACGACATAACCGGAGCGCGATCGGCTTCCCGAATGGCGGGCCGGCCGCTCGATGCCGAAGGGGCGTCCCGTTTCTATGCGCGTCGCGCGAGGTCGTTTCTCTTCGGCAATCCGCTCGCCGCCGCTCGACTATGGCTCCGCAAGGCGGGCTTCCTGCTCGGCCCGGACGAGGTGCCGCAGATCGAGAGCGTCGCTCAACTTCGGAAGGATCACTTGAGCCTGCGCATCCTCGGGCCGGTCGCCTTTGTCCTGCTCTTTCCTTTGGCATTGTTGGGCGCCTTTTGGATGCGGAGACCAAAAAGAACCTGGGGAATGCTCCTCTGCGTCCTTGGCGCGGGCGCCCTCGCTCACCTGGTCTTCTTCTCTACGGGCCGCTACCGCGCCGCGCTCCTCCCCGCCTTTGCGGTTCTCGCAGGATCCGGTTTCACCGTCCTGACCGCCGGAGTGAAGGACTTCCCCCGCGGTCTCGCGCGACTCTGGCCGGCCGCGTTCGGGATCGTGATCCTGCTCGCCGCTCCCCGCGTCGACATTGCGAAGACCCGCGCTTGGGAGTACCAGCAATCCGGACTTCGATTCGACCTCATCGACGCCCCGAGATCCGCCGAACAGATGTATGCGAAGGCGGTCGAGACGGACAGCAATCTCGGCGAGGCCTGGCACAACCTCGCTGCCTCTCGGGCGAAACAGGGAAGATCCGCGGAGGCGATTGCCGATTACGAAAAAGCGCTGCGACACCTCGGTGAGAATCCCGTAACTCTTTACAATTTAGGGGTCCTGTATGGACGCCTTGGCATGGACGACAGGGCTCTGTCCTACATGGACCGAGGGGTCGCCGCCGATCCCCAGGATCCTGCGATCCGCGTTGATCGGGGGGTTGCGCTGTTCAGGCTGGGGCGAAAGGACGCCGCGTTCGCAGAGTGGCGAAGGGTCGCGGCGGAGGCCCCGGGCACGCCATCCCTCGGGCGGACCCTGGGAGGGCTCGCCGCCTCGGGGGTCGCCTTGCCCCCCGATTGGGCCAGCTTTGCGAGGACACAGTAGGCCTGGTAAGTGCTTGACCTGCAAGGGAAACCTTGATAATCTGACGGGCAGCCGCGAGAAGTGGGGCGCGGGGGATTCTTCCGCGCGTGTGACTGTGATAGCAACCGAGAACGGATGTTATCCGGAGGGAGCTTTATGAACCTTTGTAAGCGTGTTGCGCTTTGCGCGTTGTTCCTCCTCGTGCTTGTGACCCCGGTGCTCGCACAGGAACGCACCGCGACGATCACGTTGGGGAGAGACCCCGAGCCGCCCTACTGCGTACTGAATCCCGGCGGCACGGTGAACATATTCTGGAACATCCAGCACTCGACGACGCCGCGGTACGTCTACTACAAGCTCGAGGATCCGACCCGCACGACCATTCTCGAGCAGCAGACGTATCCCCTAGCGACGGGGCTCAACATCAGTCGCAACTGGACCGTGCCGACCGGCCTCGCCGACGGGAAGTACTGGGTCCGCGTCGAGTACTGGTCGTTTGAGTCCAGTAACGAGGCGAATGCAGAGGTGACCTTCTACGTCTGTTCCACGATGGGGAACCTCTGCGTCTGGAAGTTCAAGGATGCGAACTGCAACGGAGCGCTCGATCCGGGCGATTCCCCTGTGACCGGCTGGTGGGTCTGTGTGCTCACCCCGAACGGGGACGACATCTGCGTCCCGACCAACGGAGATGGCAAAGCCTGCTGGTTTGGAATCCCCCTTGGCCACTACACGGTCTATGAACCGCTGCCGATGGATCCTGCGTGGCAGCCTGTCGGGCCGACATCTTACGAGATCGATCTCGTGTCGAGCCAAGTGGTCGATGTGCAGTTCCTGAACGTCAAGTATGACGAGTGTTTCGGGGCATGTTGCTTGCCGAATGGCGACTGCATCGAGGTCAAGCCTGCCGATTGTGCCGGCGTGTTCTACGGGCTGGGCTCGCTCTGCACGGGCGTCGTCTGCGCTCAGCCTGGCGCCTGCTGCGATCCAGTCTCCGGCGCCTGCACGTTCATCCTCGCGGCCAACTGCCCGCCGGGGTGGCTCTGGATTCCGGATGCGACCTGCCAGCCGATCAACCCGTGCCCGCAGCTGGGCGCATGCTGCGATCCTCTGGGGAACTGCACGGTGACGATGCAGGCCGACTGCCTGCCGCCGAGCATCTGGTATCCCGAGTGGACGAGCTGCCAGCCGAACGAGTGCCCGCTGCCTCCGGGGGCATGCTGCTTCCTGGACGGCCACTGCGAGCTTCTGACCGAGGCGGCCTGCCTTGCCGCCCCGGAACACGTGGCTTGGCTGGGTCCGCTCACGAGCTGTCTGCCCAACAATCCGTGCAACCAGCCCGGCGCATGCTGCGATCTGGCGACCGGCGCCTGCACGTTCGTCCTGGAGCAGTTCTGTGCTCCGCCCCTCGTCTACGTCGGCGGCACCTGCGTGCCGGTCAATCCGTGTCCGCAGCCTGGCGCCTGCTGCGATCCCGCAACGGGCAACTGCCTCTACGTACAGCAGAGCGCCTGCCCGACCGGCTGGACCTGGATGGGTGACGTGCCGTGTCTGCCAAACAATCCCTGCCCGCCGCCGATCCCGAGGGGCGCGTGCTGCGATCCGCAGGGTAACTGCACGATCACGACCCAAGCCGAGTGCCTGCCGCCGAACGTGTGGCATCCGGAGTGGACGAGCTGCGAGCCGAACTTCTGCCCGCCGCCGGTTCCGACGCAGAACACCACCTGGGGTCAGATCAAGGCAAACTACCGCTAGCCCGACGCAGGACTAGCTGATCAAGCGAAGGCCCGCTTCCTTTGGGAAGCGGGCCTTCCTCGTTGCGGTTGGACAACCGATTCCCCGACGCGCTGCTCGTTTGGCCGGCGGAGCGGGATGCACTTGATCGGCGCGAGCTGGCGCGCCCGCGAGGATGGCGCCCCGCTAGTTCTAGCCATCCGAGCGGGATGCACCAAGCTCGCGCATCCGGCGGCCCCCGAATGACCGCCCAGAGGATCTCTGGTCGCGCAGATGCAGCGGCGTGCCGGCGAGAGATGCGGCTTAGCGGAGAAGAACGAACCTGCGCGCTTCGACGCGCTCGCCGGCGTGGGCCCGGACCCAGTACGTGCCGGAGGAAACCGGCCGATCCTGATCATCCCTTTGGTCCCAGACGATCTCGGCGCCGGCCGACGACGGCGGGGATTCGAGAGAGCGGATCCGTGCACCCTCCAGATTCACGATCTCGATCCGCCAGGGGTGGTCCGCGGCGGGCAATCGGATCGAGAGCGGACCCGTGGTAGGGTTCGGCGCAAGCGAAAAGGCCCCGTCCGGAGCGATCGATCCAGGGGCCGCCGCCAGAACTTCCAGGTCGATCGGGACCCAGCTCCCCGTCGGCGCATCAAAGGCGAATGCGTGGTCGCTGCTCCAGAGAATCGCGACCTCTTCTCCGGCCGCTCCGCCAAGGAACTCGTCCGTTCCGGGCAAGCTCGACCATCCGGCCAGGTAGGCGCTGTAGGCGTTGGCGAGCGAGGCGCTCCAGACGATCCCAACCTTGCCCGAGCCGCTCACAGAAACACCTTCCGGATCCTCGATTGTCAGGACGTTCCAGCATCTGGCGACCGGGTCGTAGATGCAGACTGAGTCGGACGTCCAGACGAGACCCAGGCCGGGCGAGGCATAACCGCCTAGAGGCAAACTGGTCAGGGCTTGGGTGGACCACTGGCCGCTTGAAGAGCTGTACGCGTGGGCGGCCGACTCGGTCCAAACCAGCGCGTAGTTGCCGCCCGACCCGCCCCCAATGGGCATTGTGATCTGGATCGAACGCCAGAGCACCCAGACCGTCGAGATCCCGAAACATGCCTGATCGGTCCACGCGACCGCCGTCGCCCCTTGAGCGTCCTCACCGATCGGCCTGCCGATGATGGGAGTCGAGTACCACGCGTTCGTCGTGGAGTTGAACGCGTAGAACTTCCTCTCGGTCCGCAGGTATCCGATGTAGGAACCAACCAACTTTGATTGAAGCGCTGAATCGAGGGTGACGCTGCTCCACGAACCCACGCTGCTGCTGAACCCGAAGGCCTTGGTCGATCCGTCGATGATGGCGACCCTGCCCGAGGCGGCGCCTTTGCCGAGAACTGCACGGGGCAGGCAAACGGAGGCGGAGAGCACGCACAGGGCGATGATACGCACGACGCGCAACGACACGATTTCCCCCTCATGGATGTCGAGCACATGGATCCCGATTCCAGAGAACGGTCGGCGCGAACGTATGAAAGCGCGTGTGTCGGTTGGATCCTTGAAAGACCATGATCCGCGAAAGGGCATCCCCGCCGCTCTTTCGTGATGGCGCGATTGTAACCGTCGACAAGAGAAGGGGCAAGCGGGATTTTAGGTGCGGCGCCCTACGTACGTTCGGCGTCATCGCGCCGCACGCGCTCCGGCATCCTCAGGCGATTCAGACTCCCCCGCCAATCATCGGCAGGATGTCAGGCTTTCTTGATCTCATTTGAACGCCGGGTTCCTTCCCCCTCGCCGCTCGAATAGACTCGCAGCGTGGCCGAGAAGGAGCGGAGCCGGGCGTCGACCCTCCCAAAGACGCTCTCCGGGGGAAAGCGTCCCTCCCCGTCCGGATCGCCGGCGGGGACTCCGGTCAAGACCTCGATCCCTTCCTGGATCGTCCTGATCCCGAAAATCTGGAAGGCGCCGTCCTTTGCCGCCTGGACCACATCGGGACGGAGCATCAGATCCGGAACGTTGAGGATCGGGATCAGAACCCCCTGACGCCCGGTCAGACCCCGGGCCCTGCACACCTCGTAGAATCCCTCGATCTTCTCGTTCACGCCGCCGATCGGCTGGATCTCGCCGTGTTGATTGACGCTCCCGGTGACGGCAAGGTCCTGCCGCAGCGGAAGAGCGGCAAGGCTGCTCAAGAGCGCGTAGATCTCGGTCGAGGAAGCGCTGTCCCCGTCAACGCCGCTGTAGGACTGCTCGAAACAGAGGGACGCGCTCATCGCCAGTGGCTTGTCCTGAGCGAAGTGATTGCGGAAGAAACCCTCCAGGATCAGAACGCCCTTGTTGTGGGTGGGTCCCGACATCTCGGCCTCGCGCTCGATGTTGATCACGCCGGCCCTCCCCACGCTCGTCTTGGCCGTGATGCGCGTCGGACGGCCGAACATGTAATCGCCTAGGTCGAGGACGGAAAGCCCGTTCAGCTGGCCGACCTTCGCTCCATCCGAATCGACCATCAGGGTCCCCTCGACGATCATCTCTTGAATCTTGTCCTCGATCAGCCCGACGCGCCGGATCCGCTTCTCGATCGCGGTCCGGACATGAAGAACGGAGACGATCCGCTCATCCACAGCCCGCGCCCAGTAGGTCGATTCGCGTACGAGATCGGCGATCTCGCTGAAACGGGTGGTTAGCTTCGACTGGTGGCCCGAGAGGCGGACCCCATGCTCGAGAATCGCGGCCATTGCGCCCCGATCCATGGGCAGCAGGCCTTCCTCGGACTGGATCTTCCGTATGAATCGGGCGTAACGGTCGATGCTCTCCCCGTTGCGAGGCATCACGGAATCGAAGTCCGCCTTGACCTTGAAGATCTTCCGGAAGTCCGGATCGTAACCGTAGAGGATCCGATAGCTGTGGGCGTCGCCGATCACGACGACCCGGACACGGATCGGGATCGGCTCCGGCTTAAGCGCGGAGGCGGTGAAGATGTACATCGGATCGTTTCCTTGAATGTCGATCAGGCGGTTCTTCAACGTCCGTTTGAGAGCCGACCAGACGCCGGGCTCGCCGATGAAATCGTAGAGGTTCAAAACGATGAAACCGCCATTGGCGCGCAGCAGCGAACCGGCCTTGATGTGCGTGAAATTGCTCCGCCAGTGGCCCGAGCGGTCGACGATCTTCTCGATCGTCCCGAAGATATTGCGGTAGTTCGGCGAGGTCTCGACGATCACGGGAGGGCGCTTCGTGGCCGAGTTGTCCACCAGCACGTTGACCTGGTATTGAAGAAACCGCTCGGTGTCGATCTCGGGGTGCGCGGTCGGTTGCTCCTCGCCGTCCCTCTCGGTGAACTGATCCATGTTCGAGAGAATCTGCTCGCGGACGCCGTCGAGATACTCCTCGACCTTGGGGTTGTCGTATCCAGACTTGAGATCGTCCAGGTAACCGTCGACGACGGGACGGCCGAACTCCTTCTCGAACTCGGCAAGCTCGATCCGGAGGTTGCGCTTCAGATCGCGCGCGGATCGGAAGGTCGCCTCCATCAGCGTCGTCAACTCCTGGTACTTCCCGCGCAATCGCACAAACTCGTCCTTGCTGAACTTTCCCTCGCGGACAGAGCCCTCGAGCCTGTCGATCTGCTGGGGCTCGCCGGCGATCAGGGGAGCGATTTCCGGCTTCGAGAAGGGACCGAGCTGGACCTGGATCAAGGCAAAACTCTCCGCCTTGATCCGCTCCTCGAAGAGGCGGATCAGATCCTTTTCGGCCTCCTTGTATCGCTCGATGATCTCCTTTGTCCGCTCCTTGTACGCCTCGCTCTCGTAGATCTGCTGGATGCTGGTCTTCATGTGGACGATGAGGTCGCGCATCTCCTGGCGCAGGCGGCTTCCCTCCCCGGCGGGAAGGAGAATCGCGACGGGCATGTCCGGGTCCTTGAAGTTGTTCACGTAGACGACATCCGGCGGGATCTCGACCGGTCCGTCGACCGACTCGAGTAGCTGCTTGACCGAGGTCGTCCGGCCGGTCCCGGGCTCGCCGCAGACGAAGATGTTGTATCCCTTACTCCGAACCTGGAGTCCAAGTTGGATCGACTCGACGGCGCGGTCCTGCCCGATGATCCCCTCGCAGCACGGGATCTCGTCGCTCGTCCTGAAGGGCAGGCTCTCCGGATCGCAGACCCATCGAAGATCGGCGGGGTCTACTCTAGAATCGCGCGGCTCGCTCATCTTCCTCCTCCATGGGGGGAGATCTCCTCGTCGAGGGGGAACTCCCGCAGATTCTGGTTCAGGCGGATCTTCCCATCGGTCGCGTCCCCCCGCTCTCCCACGATCAATGCGCAAGGGACGTGAAACATCCCGGCGGGGAATGTGCGCGGCCATGCGCCCGGGATCACGACGACCCCCGGTGGAATCGCTGTTCGTTGGACGACGGGGGTCGCTCCGCGGACATCTATGATGGGCGTTGATGCGGTGAGGATCGTCCCTGCTCCCAGGACCGCGCGCGCGCGAACGATCACGCCCTCGACAACGACGCACCTCGACCCCAAGAAGACATCGTCCTCAATGATCACCGGAGCCGTGCCGACCGGTTCTAGGACTCCGCCGATTCCCACGCCCCCCGACAGGTGGACGTTGCGACCGATCTGAGCACAGCTTCCCACCGTCGCCCAGGTGTCGATCATTGTCCCGGCCCCGACGTAGGCGCCGACATTCACGTAACCCGGCATGACCACGACCCCGGGCTCCAGAAACGCCCCATAACGGACAGCGCCGGGGGGAACCAGACGGATCCCCTGAGATTCTAGGTTTTTCTTCAGGGGGACCTTGTCCCGGTACTCGAACAAACCGGAATGCATGGTGTACGCCGGGGTCTGGCGGAAGTAGAGGAGGACGGCCATCCGGACCCACGCGTTGACCTTCCATCCATCCCCGGACGGCTCGGCCACGCGGATGAGGCCGCGATCGAGGAGGTCGATCGCCTCCTGAACGGCCGCCTGCGCGCCCGCGCTGCCCGAGAAGTCCGGCTCCTCGAAGGCACGGACGATCGTGGCTCGCAGGAGCGAGTGGCGGGCCGACGGTTCCTCAGGCGTCACCTTGCAGTCCTCCCTTGCGGCGGATCGCCGCGTATGCAGTCGAGCTTGGTCGGCAATCCGGATCCCGTCGCGGTCACGAGATCCCGTCGAGGATAGCCGCCGCCTCCTTGCAGAGTTCCAACGTCGGAACGAGCGCCATTCGAACGTACCCCTCCCCCTGCTTGCCGAAGTAGCTGCCGGGCGCGAGCACCAGGCCGTGCTCGAGGAGCATGGAGGCGAACGACTCCGAGGACTGCCCCGCGGGGACCTTGATCCAGAGGTAGAACGTGGCCTCACTCCCCGCGATCTTCAGCCCCTTGCGCGCGAGGGCCGGCATCAGAACGTCGCGCTTGGAGCGGTAGATGTCGCGTTGCTCGGAGACGTGCCCCTCGTCATCCCACGCCGCCACGGCCGCCTGTTGCACGAAGAGCGGGGTTGCGACCCCTTGGCTCGGGCGCACGGTCCGGAGCATCCCGATCAACTCCGGGTCCCCCGCGATCAGGCCGCTCCGGTATCCGGTCATCGCCGAGCGTTTGGAGAGGGTGTTGAGAACCACGAGCCCCTTGATTCCCGCCTGGATCGCGGACACTGGCGGTGAATCGAACCAGAGCTCGCTGTACGCTTCGTCGCTCGCGACCCAGAAACCGTATCGATCCGCCAATCCGAGGGCGCGGCGGTACAGATCGAGCCCCGCCGTGGCGCCCGTCGGGTTGTTCGGGTAGTTCAGCCAGAGGAGTGCCGTTCGCTGCCAGGTCTCGGGAGGGATCGCATCGAGGTCCGGAAGAAATCCCCGCTCCTCGCGAAGCGGGATGGACTCGGGCACCCCTCCCGCGAAGAGGGTCCCGATCTCGTAGACAGGATAGGCAGGATCTGGAATCAACACGATGCGGCGATCTCCCCGGGGATCGACGACCGCCTGATGAAGAAGATAAACGGCCTCCTTCGAACCATTCGAGGGAAGCATGTGCGCATCGGGATCGAGATCCATCCCGAATCGCCTGTTCATCCAGCCGGCCATCGCCTTTCGAAGGGCCGGCGTCCCCGCCGCAGGAGGATAGCTCGCGCGGTCCGGCACGCCGTCCAGCAGCGCCTGCCGAATCCGACCCGGCGTCCGCTCCTGCGGGTCGCCCATCCCGAAGTCGATGATCCGTATCCCACGGGCGGCCGCCGCGCGCTTCGACTCCTCGAGCCGGACAAATGGGTAGGTCGCCAAGGTTTCGAAGGCGGGATTGCGCGGTCTCATGCTGTCTCCTTTTTCCCGAATGGCCCGTCCCCCTCGAGGAATGCAGTCAGAGTCGTCAGACATCGGTCCAGCGAGGCGATCTCGACCCTCTCGTCGTCGCGGTGCGCGAGATGGGGATCGCCCGGACCGAAGTTGAGGGCCGGCACGCCTCGTTCGCCGAACTGCGCGACGTCCGTCCAAGCCTGCTTGGCCCGGCTCGGCCGGCCACTTCCCTCGACGAAAGCGGCGAAGAGCGGTCGGCCCAACGGCACGGCCCCGGATGGCGCCTCATCGATGAGACGAACCTCGTCCGCCCCGCCAGCCAGCGCAAGGGCGGCGGCGCGCGCCCGGGCGCGGTCCCAACCAGGAGGATAGCGGTAGTTCAGGTTCGCGACCAACTCCCCTGGAACGACGTTCCGCGCACTCCCCGCACGAATCAGCGTGACGGTCGCCGTCTCCCTGAACGTGTAGGTTCCGATCTCATGTTCGCGTGGCGCCAGACGCGTGATCCGATCGAGCCACGGCAGGGCGATCGAGACGGCATTGGTCCCAAGCCAGGGACGCGCGCTGTGGCAGGCCTCTCCCTTGAACACGGCCTCGATGTTGATTGTCCCCAGGCACCCAACCTCCACGTTGTCGTCCGTCGGCTCGAGAACGATGGCCAGCTCGGCATCCCGCGCCCACGCAACTGGTCCGTCGAGGAGCCGCCGCAGGTCGTTGCCTTCGATCGGTCCTTCCTCCCCCGCGTAGAGGACGACGCCGACTCGGGCCCAGCCGGATCCACAGGCGGCCCGGTCCATCAGAGAGGCAATGACCGCGAGACCGCCCTTCATGTCGGCCGCCCCACGACCCCAGACGAAATCTCCGTCGATCCGCGGGCCTTGGTTTCCGCGGGCCGGAACCGTGTCGAGGTGGCCGGCCAGCACGATGAGCGGGCGGCGATCCAGCACGGGAGGGATGATGACGCTCTTGCCGTCGAGGACGATCGGGCGACCCGTTTCGGCGAGGCGTCTGGATACGTGCTGGGCCAGGGCTTCTTCTTCCCCCGTGGGGCTCGGTATCGACATGAAAGCAATCAGGTCATCCAGAGGATTCATCGCGTCCTTGTGCTCCTCCGTCCGTTCGGGCGAGCTTTCATCACGGCCTGGCGGGGTCGATCGGGCTCGGCAGGAGACGCAGAACCGCAGCGTACGGCTCCTCGACCTCGTAGGCCGGGGCGAAGCGGAGCTGCTCGGCCACAATCGCCGGGATCAGAAAACGCTTGATGTCATCGTAGGGGATGTTCGTCATCACGACGTAATCGACCCCCTCCCGGTCCATCCACGCGATCATCTTCTTCGTGTCGGGTTCCCGGGGAAAGGAGATCGTGCGCCGCCCCGTGGCGAAGGAGAACATTGCTGCCTTCCGCTCAACGATCAGGTCGTCCGGCTTCGTGTGCCGGCGGACCCACTCGGCCGCCTTGAAGTAGGAGTTCCACGGCTCGGGATACGACCGCACGTCCCGCGCGAGGGTCGACTGGTTCTTGATCGCGAGGAGAATCCACAGGCCGATCAGGATCGCGGCGAGACGGGGTCTCCTTCGGAATCGGTTCCCCATCAGACCGCAGATCCAGAAGAGCGCCCGGAAGAGGCAGAGGACCAGCAAGGGCAAGATCGGGATCAGAAAGCGAATCCCCGACCAGAGGGAAGGCCAGAGCAGATCGAGGATCAGATAGAGGAGAAGATAGAAGCCGACGCCCTCGCGGCGGCGGATCGAGATGAAAAGACCAATCAAGGCGAGCGCCAGCGGTAGAACGCCGATGAACCATGGGAGGAATCGGTAGCGGAACGCCGGCGGATCATAGGTCCAGCGGTGGATCGCCGGGAGCAGATGGGTCGGGATCTCGCCCATCAGGTAGATCCACGCGTTCTCGCCGATCCTCTGGGCCCACCCCTTCGCGTCGAGCAGACCGAACTCGGGATAGAGGGGGTTGATCCGGATGAGCTGTTTGAAATACGGGTTCGGCGGACCCAGGAGCGCGTGGAGAAGCCAGGGCAGGGCGAGCGCGACCGACACGGCCGCGAAGATCGATCTCACGCGCCACGTCGTCCGCGGATTCATCAGCAGAAAGGCCGCCAGCCCGATCCAAAGGCTCAGCCCCACGCTGCGCGTGTAGAACGTCGCAGCGGCCGCGAGCGCGCCGATCAGGGCCGCCCTCTTCCCCACCTCCCCGGTCCTCTCCCCGGCTTCCAAGGCCAGCAGGGAGAAGAAGAGGTAGGGTACCTCTGACATCACGTAATGCCCGAACTCGAGAACGGGAACCAGCGTGATCGCGATCCAAGCGATCGGTTCTCCCCACGGGGTCCCGAAGAGAGACCGGGCGCGCCGCATCAACAAGATCCCCGAGCCAAGATAGAGAAGCGTGACGAGGACCTTCTGGGGCAGCAAGGCGAGTCCGAAGAGGGACTGGGGAATTGCCAGCAGCCAGGGGAACAGGGGGGGGTACTTCGCGCTCGGCCAAAGCTCCCCGCCCCGAACGGCCTTGGCCAGGTTCATGTAGTTGACGTTGTCGCCGTTGACGTAGAGCTTTGGATCGAAGGTCAGGAGGGCGGAGGCCGCAACGAGCGCGGCCCAGAGGAGAAACCATCCGCGGCCGCCGAGACCCGGAATCGGCCAGCGAGCCTTCCGTGCCGGACTAGTCTCTCCAGTCCGCGATGAAGATATTTGTTTCACCCGCTCGCTCGCTTCCCCGGTTCGAACAAAACGCCAGCTTGCGACCATCGGGGGAGAACATCGGGAACCCGTCGAAGCTCTCATCGAAGGTCACGCGCTCGAGGTTCTTACCCTCCAGATCGATCATGAAGATGTCGAAGTTCCTGCCCTTCGGGTCTTTCAGGTTCGATGAGAATATGATCTTCCGCCCGGATGGATGGAAGAAAGGACAGAAGTTCGCGGCGCCGTTCGCCGTGAGCTGACGCTTGTTGGATCCGTCCGCGTCCATGACCCAGATCTCCATCTTGTTTGGCCGGACGAGCCCCTTGGCGAGCAGCGAGCGATAGTCCGCCTTCTGCTGCTCCGTCTCGGGATGGAAGGCGCGATAGCAGATCTTCCTGCCGTCCCCACTGAAAAAGGCGCCCCCGTCATAGCCGATCTCATGGGTCAGGCGGCGGACGTTGCCTCCGCTCGGATCCATGACGTAGAGATCGAGGTCGCCGTCGCGGACGGATGTGAAGATGATGCGGCCATCGGGGCCGGCCGTCGCCTCGGCGTCGTAGCCCGGCGTGCTCGTCAGACGGATCTGCTCTCCCCCGCCTCGCGGAACCTTGAAGATGTCGTAGGCATCGTAAACGGCCCACGTGTAACCGTGGGACATGTCGGGCGGCGGCGGACAGTTCGGAGAAACAAGCCGCGTCGAGCTGTAGATGATCTCCTTATCTCCGGGCAAGAAATAGGAGCAGGTCGTGCGCCCCTTCCCATCGGAGACCGGCGAAACGGCATGGCGATCCAGGTCGATCAGGAAGATCTGATCGCAGGCCGCGTCTCGAGGGGTCGACTGATAGACCAGGGCGTCTCCAGCCCAAGACCAGTAGGCTTCGGCGTTCTCACCGCCGTTGCTGAGCTGCACCAAGGAGACGAGGTGCTTCTCCTCCGGCAAGATGAGGGGAGGCTTCGGGGCGGCTCCGTCCGCCCCACGGGCGGCCGAACCGTTCATACCAAGAATGAAACCGACCACGATCAGCATTATGCGAAAGTAAAGCATCCATCGACCTCCTGCCGGGCGGGGCCCGACCTGCAATCCTAGGGGATCCATGTCCCAGCGACCACGATCGGATCGAC
>CAZNRY010000003.1:0-34746 GCA_964575675.1 uncultured bacterium | reverse complement strand
GATCCTGACCGGCAGGCATACCGGCAGTCGAGACTACTCGAATCAGCAGATTTCTGGTACAATCGATACGGTCAGCATCAGCGATCGGCCGCAGGCCAGATCGCGGGCCTTCTCTTGCTCAACGCGGAGGAACCCATGCAGTTGCACCGGATCACCCTGCTCTCCCTCGCCATGGCCTTTGCCCTGCCCTCCTGGGCGTCGACCTCCCCCCTCCGGATCGTCCCGGCCCCAACGGATCGGGATCTCCCCGCGGTCGAGGTGACGGACTCCTCCCCGGCGGGCGTGCAGCTCTCCTTCTCGCTACCCGCTATCGGGGTCGAGGAAGTGCAGGTCGACGGCATGGCGTTTCAACTCGTGACGATCCCCGGGGGCGGCGCGTTCGGGGAGGTCGGATCTCCCGAGGTCCCGACCTTCGGGCGCTTGCTAGCGATTCCCGCGCACGGGGATGTCCGGGTCGTAACCGTCGTGGAGGAAGAGGAGGTCCGGAGCGGTTTCCGCCTGGCGCCGGCCCAGTCGGAGGACGGGAAGGCCTTCGCGTTCGACCGTAGCGCCTACGAGCGCGATTCGTTCGGAGAGGAGCCGGTCGTGGAAACGGGCCCTCCGGCGCTAATGAGGGACCTAAGGGTTGTTCCCATGACCATCCGGCCGGTCCGCTACAACGCGGCGACCGGCGACATCAAAATCGCACGGAGAATCCGGATCGAGGTGACCTTTACCGAGCCGTACGCAGGAAACAACAAGGCCGCATCCCTCACCCCGATCGCTCCGTCGTTCGACAACCTCTACCGCGCCCTCGTCGTCAACTACGAGGAGATGACGGCCGGACGCGACGTCGCGCCAGGGGCGTGGGTCGTGATCTGCCCGAACGACGCAGGCGTCACCTCGCGCCTTCAACCTCTTCTGGACTGGCGAAAGAGGAAGGGAAGCCCGGTCACCCTGGCCACGACGGCTCAGACGGGGACCACCGCGGCCAGCATCAAGGCATGGATCCAAACCGCCTACGACACGTGGGACACGCCTCCAGAGTACGTCGTCCTCGCCGGCGACGCGGGCGGCTCCTACAGCATCCCGACTTGGTACGAGAGCCTCTCCGGCTACAACGGCGAAGGCGATCATCCGTACGGCCAACTCGCCGGTTCGGACGTCCTGCTCGATGTCCATCTCGGGCGCATCTCCTTCGTCTCGTACACCGAGCTGGAGGCGATCGTGAACAAGATCGTCGGGTACGAGAGCACGCCCTACGTCGCCGATCGCGATTGGTACAAGCGGGCATGTCTGGTGGGCGACCAGTCATTGTCCGGATACAGCGTCATCCAGATCCAGCAGTGGATGAAGGTGCGACTCCGCCAGCTTGGGTACGCGGAAATCGACACGATCTTCGCCGCCCCGTTCGTCACGCAGATGACGACCGCTCTCAATAAGGGGGATACAATTTTCAGCTACCGCGGCTGGTTGGGGATGAGCGGCTGGTCGAACACCGACACCTATGCCCTCACGAACGGATGGAAGATGCCCTTCGTGATCGTCATCACTTGTGCGACCGGGTCGTTCGCCAGCGAGTCGTCCTGTAGATCGGAGGCCTTTCTTCCCGCCAGAGGCGGCGCGGCCAATCCGAAGGGCGGGATTGGGGCTGTCGGCCCGCCCCCCACCGGAACGCACACGCGCTACAACAACTGCATCCACTTCGGCGTGTGTCAGGGGCTCCTCTGGGAGCAGCAGTACACGCTCGGCGCGGCGCTAACGCGCGGGAAGCTCGAGATGTACCTCAACTACCAGAAGACCGATCCTGATCGGGTGACCATCTGGTCGTATTGGAACAACTTGATGGGCGACCCCGCGGTCGATTGTTGGACCAACCTTCCGCAGAATGTGGCCGTCAGCGCCCCGGCGAGCCTTGCGATAGGGGCGAACTCGGTCACCGTGACGGTGACCAAGGAGGGAGCGCCCGAACCCGGAGCCCAAGTCTGCCTTTGGAAAGGCACCGAAACCTACTCCGTCGGGCGAACGAATGCGGCCGGGCAGATCGAACTGCCGGTTTCGACCCCGACGGCCGGCAACATGCTCTTGACCGTCACCAAGCACGATCGGAGTCCCTATCTCGTTTCGCTCCCCGTCGCGGCACAAACGAACTATGTCGGTTACCAATCGCTCTCGGTCGACGACGACGACACGGGGGGCAGCAGCGGCAACGCCGACGGGCAGGTCAATCCGGGCGAGACGATCCAGATGCCGGTCCAGCTCAAGAACTACGGTTCCGCCTCCGCGGGCAACGTGACGGCCGCGCTGACCTCATCCGATCCGTACGTGACGATCGTCGACGGCGCCGAGTCGTTCGGGACCATCGCCGCCGGCGCGACGGATTGGAGCGATGCCAGCTTCGTCCTCTCGATCGGGGACGGCTGTCCCGACGGCCATGCGATCCGCCTGGGACTCGACGTAACGGCCTCGACGGGGACGTGGCATTCCGCAATCGATCTGCCGGTCGTTTCCGCGGCGTTCGCTACCGAGGGCACGACACTCTATAACACCGGGACGAATGGCCTCTTCGATCCGGGCGAGACGGTGGAGTTGAGCGTCGCGCTTCGCAACACCGGGCACGCGAACGCCGACGGCGTCGTGGGGACATTGACCTCGCTGTCCCCGAAGGTGCTCGTGACCGACGCGTCGGGGAGTTTTGGGACGATCAACGTCGGAGGGGTCGGCGACAACGCAGGCGATCACTTCGCTCTCCAGGCCGCCTCCGACACGTATCCGGGGCACCTCGCAAACCTGATGCTCGTCACGACCTTCTCCGGCACGGTGCGGGACACGACCCTGTTCGCCCTCACCGTCGGCCAGACGGTGACCTCCGCTCCGTTCGGTCCGGACCAGCACGGGTACTATGTTTTCGACAACACGGACACCGCCTACCCCGAGTGCCCGACCTACTCGTGGATCGAAATCGACCCGACATACGGCGGCTCCGGAACTCAGCTTCCCCTACCCGACACGGGGACCTACCTCGACAAATCGACCGTGATCACCCTGCCGTTCCCATTCGTCTACTACGGCGCGAGCAACACCAGAGCGACCGTCTGCTCGAACGGGTGGATCGTGATGGGCTCGACCTACCTGACCGACTACCGAAACTGGACGCTCCCCGGCGCGGGCGGTCCGAAAGGCGTCATCGCCGCTTTCTGGGACGACCTGAAGCTTCCCGCAGGCGGGAAGGTGCTGAGCTACCACGATGCGACGAACCACCGCTTCGTGATCCAGTGGAGCCGGCTCACCAACGAACCGGGATCGAACGAGACTTTCGAGATCATTCTCTACGATCCGGCTTTCTATCCCACGCCGACGGGCGACGGAATCATCGTCTTCCAGTACAACACGGTGAACAACACCGATTCCGGAGATAACTACGCCACGGTGGGGATCGAGAGCCCCGACGGGTTCGACGGTCTGACGTACACCTTCAACAACACCTACTCCGGCGGGGCGGCGCCCCTGGCGGCCGGCCGCGCCATCAAGTTCACCACGGTTGCGCAAGCAATCGGCGGGACCTTGTCCGGAACCGTAACCAATGCGTCGGCCGAAGGAGCTCCGATCGCGGGCGCAGAGGTGGTCGTCGTCCAGGCCGGACGGACAATCCTGTCCGGGCCGCTTGGCGCGTACACCGGCTCCGTCCCGGCGGGGACATTCACGGTGATTGCGGGCCATGAGGGATTCCGCCCGGACACGACCCTGAATGTGCCAATCGTGGCCGAGCAGACGACGATCCGAAACTTCTCCCTGGTCGACATCGCCGGGCCGGCGATCGCGGCGACGGCGCACGCATCGACAAGCGACACCCTGGGCCCCTATCAGATTCCGGTGTCGATCAGCGACCCCTCGGGCATCGCCGAGAAGACGCTCTACTACCGGACGTTCGGCGAGTCCTTCACGCCGGCGACACTGAATCTCGTCTCCGGAGATTCCTATGTGGGAGAGATCCCCGGCCAAGGCTACGTCACCCGGGTCGAGTACTATGTCTTCGCGCGCGACGGCGCGGGGATCGCCACGACCGATCCCCCGGACGCTCCGGCGAGCACCTACTCGTTCTTCGTCGCCCCAGCTTTGGATCTGTTCGTCGATGACATGGAAGGCGACAAGGGGTGGACCGTGGGCGGCCCGAACGACACAGCGACGACCGGCATCTGGGAGCGATGCGATCCCAATGCGACCTTCAACGGGATCACGATGGTCCAGCCGGAGGACGACAGCAGCCCCGAGCCGGGAGTGAACTGCTACATCACCGGACAATCGGCCATCGGCGCCGCGCAAGGCGACAACGACATCGACAACGGGCAGACGACCCTGACCTCCCCGCTTCTCGATCTGACATCCTACGGAACCGTTTCGCTTCACTACCGCAGGTGGTACACGAACGACACGGGAAACAACCCCGGCGAAGACACCTGGCTCGTGCAGGCCTCGGATGACGACGGCGCGAGCTGGATCACGCTCGAGAGCACGATGGAGAGCGACCGGAGTTGGAGACTTATGGAATTCGATCTGTCCGCATACATCTCCCTGACCGCGTCCGTGAGGATCCGATTCATCGCCGCCGACGCCGGCAATGGATCGGTCGTCGAAGCGGGCGTCGACGACGTCGGGGTTCTTCTGATCGGCGTCACGGACGCGCCGGATGAGACGGTGCGGCCGGCAGCCTTCACGCTGCTGCAGAGCCGTCCGAATCCGTTCACGTCGGGCGCCGCGACGATCGGCTTTTCGCTGGCCAGACCGGCGACGGCCCGGCTCTTGGTCTTCGATGTCCAGGGAAGAACGATCCGGCGACTGGTCGACGGCGCGCGCCCGGCCGGTTGGCAGACCTTCCTGTGGGATGGCCGGGACGATCGCGGGACCCTCCAGCCGTCGGGGATCTACTTCTATCGCCTCGAATCCGAGGGGCAGAGCGAGGTCCGGAAGCTGATCCGGGTCGAATAGAGGGGAATCATGCCGCCTCCCGCCCGGCGTCGCCTGGGCGGGAGGCTTTCCCCTTGAGGGATGTCGGGGGCTTCGGTTACGATTCCTTCGCGCTTCGGGCGCACAACAGGCCTAGGCCAGTAGCTCAATTGGTAGAGCAACGGTCTCCAAAACCGTAGGTTGGGGGTTCGAGTCCCTCCTGGCCTGCCAGCTTCCATCGCCTCGTTCTCCGTCGGATGAAAGGCGTCAGTTTGATCCGGACGATCGACCTGCATCGCATCTATCGCCTCGGCCATGAAGAGGTGCGCGCCTTGGACGGCGTCGGCATCGAGGTGCGGGAGGGAGAGTACCTCCGCGTCGTCGGCGCGTCGGGCTCAGGGAAATCGACCCTCCTGAATCTGCTCGCGGGGCTCGATCGGGCCACCTCGGGGCGGATCGAAACGCCTGTGGGCGAGCTCTCATCCCTTCCCCCGCGCGACCTGGCCCTCTGGCGTTCACGCCATGTGGGGATGGTCTTCCAGTCCTTCAACCTGATTCCCCATCGGACCGCGCTGCAGAACGTCGAGATCGCGCTCCTCTTCGGGGGCGCGTCGCGCGAGGGCCGGCGGCACAGGGCGATCTCGCAGCTCGAACGTCTTGGCCTTGGGGACCGGTTACACCACACGCCGGCCGATTTGTCGGGAGGCGAGCAGCAGCGGGTCGCTCTGGCGCGGGCTCTCGTCAAAGAACCGCGCCTTCTCTTGGCCGACGAACCGACGGGCAATCTGGACCAGGAGAACTCCCTCCTCATCGCGCGGACATTCTCTGAACTGAACCGGGCGGGCATGACCGTCGTCCTCGTCACCCACGACCCGGCGCTCGCGGAGGGGGCTGCGCACAGGACGATCAGGATGAACTTCGGTAGGGTCGTCGGCGAAACGGCCGGGCCGTCCGGGGGAGCAATCTCCCGCACCGCCACGGTCCCGCCCGGCGCGGACCCCGCCCCGCGGACTGCGCGATGATCCTCCGAGAGTTCCTCGCGATTGCGCTCGGGAATCTCTGGCGCCTGAAACTCCGGTCGATCCTGACGATCAGCGGGGTGATGATCGGAATCGGCGCCCTCGTCTCGATGCTCTCCTTCGGCAACGGGATGCAGAAAAACGTCTCGGGCGAGTTCAAGAAGATGGGACTTCTGCGGACAATGCAGGTCTTCTCGGGCCCGCTGCCGGGAGAACGCGCGGGCGCAAACGGCGAAGGCCGGCCGGCGCGCGACCCTGATGCCTCGGGCAGCGCGGGAGGACGTTCAGCGCCGCGCGCCTCCGCCGCCCCGGGCGACTCCTCCACTGCGCCCCCTCCCCCTCCGCCTCTGGATCAAGCAGCCGTCGAGAGGATCGCTGCGATCGATGGTGTCGCCCTCGTTTATCCGCAGGAATCGTTCGATGCGCGGATCAAGTGGGGGGCAAGGAATGAACCGGTAACGGTTCAGGCGCTTCCCGCGGCATTCGTGGAGCAGCGTCCATTCGGCGAGATCCGTGGGCGGTTCTTTTCCTCCGACAGCGCGAGCGAGGCGGTTGTCAGCAGGGCGTGGCTCGAGCGGATCGACGCCAACCCCGACTCCGTGCTGGGAGATTCGATCACAATCCGCGCGACCGGACGCGGCGAGATCCTCCTTGGCCTGGCGAAGGGAGAGCTGAAGAAAATCGGCGTGCCGGCCGGAGCCGTTGAGGCCGCCGGCCGGATCGGGTCGGCCGTCCTCCCTCTTCTCCTCGGCAGCACCTCGGCCGGCATGCGGGTGGTCGGAACGACCGACTTCGAGTCGAGTTTCGGATTCAACATGGCCTCGGTCTTGATCCCGATCGGGACCGCCGGGCGAATCGACCACCTTTCATTCTCCGACCCCAACCAGTTGCTCTCGATGCTCTCGGGGGACGCAGGCGGTGGGTGGCGGATGCTCGTTGTCACCGTCACCGACGAGCGCATCTATGGGAAGGTGCGCGCCGAGATCGAGGAGATGGGGTTCAGCGTCTTCAGTTTCGTCGACCAGTTCGCGCAGATCCGGAAGTCGTTCCTGATCTTCGACGCCCTGGTCGGGGCGATAGGGTTTCTGGCCCTCTTCGTCGCATCGCTGAGCATCGTGAACACGATGGTGATGTCGATCACCGAGCGCACGCGCGAAATCGGCGTCCTGAAGTCGCTCGGCGCGGAGGAAGGACAGATCCGCTCGCTCTTCCTCATCGAATCGGCCGCGATCGGGCTCCTCGGATCGATCGCCGGAGTCCTGCTGGGATACGGCGTGAGCCGGCTCGGCGCGTTCATCATCCGGCGGATCATGATCTCGCAGGGCGGCCCCGACGTCGATCCGTTCAGCCTTTCAGGTTGGATCGTTCTCGGCTCGATCGCTTTCGGGATAGTCGTGAGCCTCCTGGCGGGCCTCTACCCGGCGGCGAGGGCGGCCCGCGTCGATCCGGTCGAGGCGCTCCGGGCGGAGTAGTGCGGAGCGCGTTGACCCGCCTCAAGACCGACTCCCCTGCGCACCCGCCCGCCCGGCGCGGGGTCACTTGCCACAGAACGCAGGCCGCCGCTATCATCCCGGCGAAGCGATTCGGACCGGCAGGGGAAGGAGCGTTTCGCGAGCATGACAAACACCGATTTCACCTTGCGGAAGGTCGTCGCGATGATCCTCGCCGGCGGCCGCGTCGGGGAGCTATCGGTCCTCACCCTCGCCCGGCCCAAGTCGGCGATCCCCTTCGCCGGCCACTACCGGATCATCGATTTTCCCCTCTCGAACCTCATGCACGCCGGGATCCGCAATGTCGGGATCCTCTCCCAATACCGCCCCTCGAGCCTGATCGACCACGTGCGCATCGGCGAGTCCTGGGACTTTGTCGGGTTTGAGCGCGGGGCAAAGATCCTCCCCCCATTCCGCGGGGCGGAGGCCTCCGATTGGTATCGGGGCAACGCCGACGCGGTTTATCGCAACTTGAACTACGTCCATGATTGCGGCGCGGAACATGTCTTGATCCTCTCGGGAGACCACATCTATAGGATGGACTTCCGCGAGTTGATCCGCTCCCATATCGAGCGGGACGCCGACCTTACCATCGCCTTCAAGCGGATGGGCCAGAACGTAAGTCAGCGGTTCGGGTATGCGAGCCTCGACGGCGAGGGCAGGGTCGTGTCCTATGAGGAGAAGCCGGCGGTCCCCAAGACCGATCTGGCCTCCCTCACGATCTACGTCGTGAAGGTGGGTCCGCTCGAGCGGGTCCTCGCCGAATGCGTCGGCCTCGAGTCGTTCGAGTTCGGCCGCGACGTGATCCCGCGGATGATGAACCAGTTCAGGGTGTGCGGGTTTGAGTTCGGAGGGTATTGGGCTTACGCGCGGACGATCGACGCTTACTATCAGGCGACCCAGGATCTGATCCTCGGACGGATCGATCTCGACGCGTGGGAGGTTCGGACAAACCTGCAGGACAGCGGGGTCGCAGCCGCTCCGCCCCTGAAGATCGCCTCGAGCGCGGAGATCCGGAACTCCCTGATCAGCGCTGGGTGCACGATCGAGGGAACTGTTCGCGGAAGCGTTCTCTCACCCGGGGTTCACGTCGCCCGCGGCGCGATCGTTGAAGGCTCGATTGTCTTCCAGCGGTCGCAGGTCTCCGAGGGCTCCCGCATCGAGAGGTCGATCGTCGACAAGGATGTGCGGATCGGCCCCGCGAGCCGCGTCGGCGGGCCCGGCCTGATCGGGATCGAAACCCCTCCGGGGTCACCGACCGAGATGGGAATAGCCGTGATCGGAAAGGGAGCTGAAATCGCCCCCCGCGCAGTTGTCCCTCCGGGAGAAGTCGTCGCTCCCGGCGTCCGTTGGGACAAACAATGACGGCGACAACGCAGGCGGTGGACATGCGCCGCACCCTCGCCCTCCTGCTCGCGGGCGGTGAGGGGAGCCGTCTGAACGTCCTCGTCCATCGTCGCGCCAAGCCGGCGGTGCCCTTCGGCGCCGTTTACCGGATCATCGACTTTGCGATGAGCAACGTGATGCATTCCGGCCTCGAGAAGGTCGGCATCCTCACCCAGTACATGCCCTACAGCCTCGCCGATCACGTCGAGATCGGTTCCAGCTGGGGTCTGACGGGACGCACGCGCGAAGCAAAAGTCCTCCCGCCCCACACGGGTCAGCGCGCCTCGGACTGGTACCGCGGCACGGCCGACGCGATCTACCGCAACATGGACTACATCGACCGCCATCGGCCCGATCTGGTCCTCGTGCTCTCGGGCGACCACGTGTACCGGATGGACTACGGACCGATGGTCGCCGAGCACCTTCACTCGGGGGCCGACGCGACAATCGCCGTTCGCGAGGTCCCGATCGAAGAGGCCCCCAACTTCGGAACTGTTCTGAGCGATCCCTCCGGCAGGATTGTCGGCTTCGAGGAGAAGCCAGCGCAGCCGCGGAGCAATCTGATCTCGATGGGGATCTACGTCTTCAGCCGCTCCGTGCTGAAGGAAGAACTCATGGAGGTCGTCGCCCATCAAGGTCTGACCGATTTCGGCAAACACGTCTTCCCGACCATGCTCTCCGACGGACGGCGCCTGCAGGCGTTCCGCTTCAGCGGCTACTGGCAGGATGTCGGGACGATTCGCGCCTACTTCGACGCGCACATGGACATGCTCCGCGCCGACAGCCCGATCGATCTCTCGGCGTGGCAGATCCGCACGAATCGGGGCGAGGCGCGGCCGGGCGACCGTCCCCCGGCGCGATTTTCGCCGACGGCACGGATCGAGCAATCGATCATCGCGAGCGGATCGAGAATCGCCGGCGAGGTGCGCGGAAGCGTTCTCTCTCCCGGCGTGGTCGTCGAGGCGGGCGCGGTCGTCGAGCGATCGATCCTGATGCATGACGTTCACATCGAGGCGGGCGCCCGCATCACGGAGGCGATCGTCGACAAGGAAGCGATCGTCGGCGCCGGAGCCGTAGTCGGCGGGATCGGGGAGGCGACAGCCAACCGGAGGTACCCGACCCATCTCGACGGCGGACAGGTCCTGATCGGCAAGGGCGCGCGGATTCCGGGCGATGCGCGGATCGAGCGCAACGCGATCCTCTTCCCTTCCGTGACCCTCCCCCGCGGCGTCCACTCCCGGGTGGACGCAGGAGAGACGATCGGCGATCTCGACGGGTAGGGAATCAAGCTCCTTCTAAGGGAGAGAATCGCGCGCCGAGCCGAGCAGGGGGCCTTCCCATGGACGGCGGAATCGTCACTCGATGCGCACGAGCCTCGCGGTTCGGGTTTCCTGCGGCGTGGTGACCCGGACCCAGTAACTCCCGGATGGAACCTTGCGTCCCTCCCGGTCAAGTCCATCCCACGAGGCGACCCGCCAGCCCGACGCCGAGGTTCCCCTCGGCAATTCGCGGACGATCCGCCCCTGAGCGTCGTAGACCGCGATCCGGCTCACCGCGGCTGCGGGAAGGAAGTAGGCGATCCGGATCCCGCCGCGGCTCGGATTCGGCTCCGCGCGGACCTGCTCCGCCTCGCGCGCATGAGGCGACGCGGAAACCTCGAACGATGCGACCGGACCATACATCCCCCTTTGCGACGGATCGGCGGCATAGGCGCGCCAGAAATATGTCCCAGCCAGAAGCGGGAACCCGGGCGACCAGGAAGTCACTGCGCCCGTTCCCTCGGGAACGGCGTCGGCCGCTGCGATGATCCGCGTCAGGTCGCGATCGGCAAAGATCCGGAATCCGTAGCTCAAGGGGTCGCCCTCCGGGTCCTCCGCGTTGCCGACGGTCAGGGTCACGTGCGCTGAAACCACGGGGACGCCGCCTGAGGGAGACTCCGCCGTTGGCGCGCCGGGGGGCTCCGAGTTCGTGCCTCCCTCGAAGAGGAAGAAGTCGTCGATCCCTCCCTCGACGATGTCGCCCTCCCCGGGGCCGTCCGAGACCCGAACGCGGAAGCAAACCCGGTCCGTCAGCGCGATCAGATATCCAAGGTCGAGCGTCAGGTTTCGCCAAGCCGGGATCGATGCTTGATCCCCGATCTCAACGAGACCGACCCACCCTTCTCCCCCGTCCGAGGACGCCTCGATCCTGAACCAGTCACCCTCGGGATCGTCCCCGCCATCCCTCTGGCCAAAGAAATAGTTCGTCGAAAGCCGGACTCGTGGATGCGACGAGAGATCGATTTCGGGCGAGCGCGTGGCGACCACGCCCGAATCGACATCGTCCTGGGCCTCGGAGACGTTCTGCCCGGTCACCCAAGCGAAAACGCCGGGATCGGGCGTCGTGTCATCATCCGGCTGGTACTGGGTCGGATTCGGGTCGATCCTCACGAAGGCGCCGGCGACCGTACTCTGGCTCCCGTCCGTCTGCCATTCGTCCCCGGCATCCTCGAAATCGTCCCCGTAGATCACGGGAAGCTGTCCGGCCTGCAGGATGAAGGTCTCCTCGACGTGAAGTGATCCCGCGGCGTCCACAACCATCGTGAACGGAATCCGCCTTCCCCTGGGGCATCCTTCCTCGACCAGGCAGCGGAACGGCCGCGCCGCGTTTTCGGCCCATTCTCCCTGCGGCACGGTTCCGAGCGAATCCGAGACGGCGAGGAGAAGAACATAGGGATCATCGCAGCGCAGGCGCATCCGCACCTCGCGCGCCTCGACGGCGAATCCGTCGTTCACGATCCGTCCCACCAGATCCACGACACTGCCCGGGGAGATCCGGCCCTCGCCGTTCTCGCCGGCGACGGCGAGCGATTGCGCGCTCAGGGCGGGTCCGGCAACCCGAATCAGATCGAGCATCGAGGCGAGGTTCTGCTCGAGGAGCGGCTCCCTCTCGCTCACGTCCGGCCAGAATCCCGACCCCCCGATCTCGGTCGTGAAGGAGAGAATCTTGGACTTCGTGGTTTGCTCCCCGTACGCCCAGTCCCCCATCCCGCCGCTCACGAGGTAGAGGATCTCCGGGGCCTGCCCGATCATGTACCCATTGCGGGAACTTCTGAGCGAGGCGATCGCACGGAGGAGCCCGTCGTCGGGGGTGTGGTCAGTCGTATGCGACCAGGGGAAAAGGATCATCCCGGCGACGGAGTGGATCGACTCGTGTGTCACAAACCGGTGCTCGCTCACGAAACGGACCATTGCCTGCGTTTCGGGTTCGCTCATCGCTCCGGAGCCGCGATAGTCATCGGCGCACGGGTTGCCGGAAGAGCCGGTCAACCCCCACATGAACGGGTAGTTGCGATTCAGATCGACGCCCCTGCAGGGCGAAGCGTTGTTGCTCCGGTTCTTCCTCCACATCCCCCCGCCGCCCGGGAAAAGCGTCTCGTTGTACACGAAGCCGTCGGGGTTCACGATCGGAACGATGTAGATCTGGCGGTCGTCCACAAGACGCCTCGTGAGAGGCTCGTCCTGATAGTTCTCGCAGAGATAGCGGGCAATGTAGAGGCAGGTCTCGAGCGACATGATCTCGCGCGCGTGGTGAACCCCGTCGAACAGAACCTCCGGCTCTCCTTCTTCATCCTCGGCATGGTCCGAGATCTTGATCGCCCAGAGATCTCTCTCCTCGTTCGACCGACCGATCGAAAAGGGCGCGGTTGTTATCTCGGGGTACTGGTCATGCAGGAGACTCAGCTCCGCCACGGTCTCGGCATAGGTGTGCCAGACCCCGTAGTTGTCCGCCTTTCCCTGCCGGGACGAGTAGAAGGTTTCGAGATCAGGGATGATGATTTCGACCGCGTATCCCTGCCGGACCAATGCGCGTGTCGCCTCGGGATTGGAGAGAAGCCTTGCCTCACCGTCTCCCAGCCCCATCAGCTCCAATCCCGGATTGCTCAAGACCCTGGCGAGGTCCCGATCAAACGGAAGGGAGACGCGGATCTCCTGATACGGATCGCCCGCGGGAGCAGGCGAGGGTAAGAGCGGACAGACCAAGAAGGCCAGGATGGCAGCTCCGCGGAACCGATGCATCTGCGTCCTATCTCGCCCCGGCGGACCCTGTGGAACGGACCCTACACGCGAGAATAGACCCCGCCGCTGCCGGCCTCAAGTCCGAGTCGGATCACGCGTCGAGGCCGCGAACCACCCTGCGGCTCGCGGCCTCGATCAAAGTGGCTGCCCGGCTCGTTACCGGATCGTCACGACCCGGACGGTCCGCAGCTCTCCGGGCGTCCAGAGACGGACCCAGTAGCTGCCGCTCGCGGCCGGCCGGCCGGCGTCGTCGCGTCCATCCCACGCGACTTCGTGCCACCCGGATGCCGATGGCGCCGTCTCGAGCGAACGCACGATCCGTCCCTGCGGATCGTAGATCGCCAACCTGCTGGTCGTCGTCGCGGGCACGAGGTAGCGGATCGTCGTTGCCCCTTGCGCCGGATTGGGACCGATCGAGAGAGCGGGGCGATTGTCAAGCGCCAGATCCTCGGCCCCCGCCTGCTCGGTGACGGTGAAGGAGGCGGTCTGCATGTAGAGGCCGCGCTGCTGGGGATCGGCGGCGAACGATCTCCAGTAGTACGTGCCCTGCGGAAGCGGCGCGGAAACAGTCCATGAAGTGGTTCCCGCACCGCCTTGCGCCACTTCATTCGCCGACTGAACGAGTTGGGTCAGGTCGGAATCGGAGTAGATCCGAAAACCGTAGGTCAGCGTCTCAGCCTCCGGGTCGGTCGCGTTGGCCACCGTGAGGGTCGCGAGGGCGGCCACCCCGGTCTCTCCGTCGGCCGGAGCATTGAGAACCGGCGCCGAAGGCGCCTCGTTCGCGATCCCCTCGTCGTACAGGTAGAAGTCGTCGATGCCCCCCTCGAGGATCTCGCCGCCCGCCGTGCCGTCCGCAGTCTGGACGCGGAAACGGACCTGGCTGGTCAGGGTGATGTAGTCGCCGAGGTTGACCGAGAGATTCCGCCAGACTGCAGAGGTCGCGACGTCCCCGATCTGGACCAGGTTCACCCATGAGCCGCCGCCGTTTGAGGAAACATCGATCTTGAAGAAATCTCCCGAATCGCCGCCCGTGTCGCGCTGTCCGTGAAAGTAGTTCATCGAGAGTCGCACCCGCCCGTAGGCCGAGAGGTTATGGTCCGGCGATCGTGTGGCGGCAATCCCGCCGTCCACGTCGTCGACCCCGACCTGTCCGGTCGGATTCTGCGCGGTAATCCAGGCAGCGACGCCGGGCGAGGGCGTCGTGTCGTCGCCGGGTTGATGGGTCGTCGCGACGGGATCGACTCGAACGAAAGCCCCTGTCGTTGCCGTATGCGTGGCGTCCTGGGTCCACGCTTCGCCCGCTTCCTCGAAGTCGTTGGCGGCGATGGTCGTGGGCGGCCCGACGACAAACAGGAACGGGGTTTCGGAATGCACCCCACCGTCGGCGTCGGCCACGACGACGAATGTGATCTGCCGGGCGACCGGGCAACTCGCATCGATCTGCACGGTGAACGGATCCGCCGAGTTCGTGAAGCTCGCACCGGAGGCGAGCGACCCGACAACGTTCAAGACATCGACGAGGCCGACGTAGGGGTCGTCACACCGGAGCCGGATCGACAGATTCGTCATCCCGGCGGCGATGCCGGAGTTCTTCACCGTCGCCACGAGATCGACCGTTTCACCCGGATCGAGCCGGCCGTTGCCGTCCCCGCCGGAGATCACGAGCGCCGTCGTGCTGGCCGAAGGGCCGGCGACCTGGGCGAGGACGATCACCGAGTGTAGGTTCTCCGCGATCAGGCCGTCCCTTTCCGACGGATCGGGCCAGAAACCGGATCCGCCGAACTCCGTGGAGAAGGAAAAGATCTTCCCCTTCGCGGCTTGCTCCCCGTACATCCAGTCGAAGTTGCCTCCGTTGACCGCGTAGAGGATCTCGGGGGCCTGGCCGATCGTGTAACCGTTCTCGGCGGCCCGTTCGGCCGCCACGGCGCGCAGGGTCGCGTCGTCCGGCGTGTGCGAGATGACGTACCCCCACGGGAAGAGGATCATGCCGCCGTAGGAATGCAGGGAATCATGCGTCAGGAAGTGCCGCGAGATCACGAAGTTCATGTACGCCTGGACCTCGGGCTCGCTTCCCGCCGACGGTCCCCGGTATGTCTCGGATGACGTGATCGGGCTGGATCCCGAATCGTCGTATCCCCACATGTACGGATAGTTCCGGTTGGGGTCGACGCCGTAGGTGCCGTCGCCGTTGTTCCTCCGGTTCTTCCGCCACATCCCGCCGCCGTCCGGATTCGTCGTCTCGTTGTAGACGAACCCGTCCGCGTTGACGATCGGGATGAACCAGATCTCCCGATTGTCGACGAGGAAGGTCGCCATCGGATCTGTCCCGTAGTTCTCGCAGAGATAGCGCGGGAAGTAGAGGCTCATTTCGACCGGCATGATCTCCCGCGCGTGGTGGGCGCCGTCGAAGAGAACCTCCGGCTCGTCCTCGTCCACAGCGGCGTTGTCCGACACCTTGATCGCCCAAACGCTGCGCCCCTGCCCCGTGAGGCCGATCGAGAAGGGAGCGGAGGTGAGGCTTGGGTACTGGGCGTGCAGGAGGTTCAGCTCCGCGAGCGTCTCCGCGTAGGTGTGCCAGACTCCGTAGTCGAGCTTGCCCACCTGCCGGGAGGCATAAAAGCTCTCCAGGTCGGCGTGGATCACCTCAACCTCCCAACCCTTCGCAATCAGGCCGTCGGTGATGGAAGGACGCGAGACGAGTCGCGCATCCCCGTCACCGAGCCGGATCAGGTCGAGATCCTGATTCTGCAGAAGGTCCCGGAGGGAGGCTTCCGTGGGCAGCAAGACCCGGATTTCCTGGTACGGCTCGGCGGCCCCGAAGGCGGCGGCGTTGGCAAGCGCGACCAGGAAGGAGACCATGAGGAGCACCCGCGTGGAGCAGCGCATTCTTCCCCTCCTTATGCAGACACAAGGGATGCTGAAGCAGATTCCTGTCCTATTTTACTCCATTCGAACGGTGATCTCAATGGCTGTAAACGTGTTCCGCGCTTGCGGATGAAGGCGCGCCGCCCGGGTGGAGGCGCTCTCTGCCCGACGGACGCTCCCGGGCGGGACCACATCCTTCGTGCGGTATAGTCCTAGCCAGAGATCCCATCGACAGGGCTGGAAGGAGATCCGATGCAGGTGCCGAGTTACGCCGAAATGATGCAGGCCGTCGTCGACGGCGATGCTGTGAGGGCCCGTGAGCTTGCCGAGGCCGCGGTCAAAGGCGGGGTCGACCTCGTCGCTGCGATCGACGGGGGCTTCGCTTCCGGAATCCGCCGCGTCGGGGATCTCTGGGAGGAGGGCGAGTACTTCCTTCCCGAGCTGGTCCAGGGAGCGGAGGCGATGAAGGCCGCGATGGCCGTCCTGCGGCCCGCCTTGGACGCGGGCGGGACCGGGCGGGCGCACATCGGAACGGTTGTGATCGGCACCGTGAGGGGCGACCTGCACGACATCGGTAAGAGCCTCGTGGCGACGCTTCTCTCCGCGAACGAATTCTCGGTCCACGATCTCGGGAGCGATGTGCCGGTGGAGGCATTCGTCTCGAAGGCGCGGGAAGTCGAGGCAGACATCGTCGCGGCCTCCGCCCTCTTGACGACGACGATGACGGTCCAGCGGGAGTTGGTGCGCGCGATCGCGGCGGCGGGACTGCCGCGGGCCCCGCGCGTACTGGTCGGCGGCGCCCCCACAACCCCCGCATGGGCGGCCGAGATCGGCGCGCTGCACGCTGAGAACGCCCTGCGCGCTGTGGCCGTCGCGCGGGAGATCCTCGCGTGAGCGACGCCCTCGGCGCGGCCGGGGCGCCGGTCCATCCTCCCGGCATGAAGGAGATCCACCCTTGAACGGCATCCTCCTTCGTCTCGAAGGCGGCCCCACGCTCCTGCTCGACGGCGGATTCGGGACGATGCTGATCGCCCGCGGCCTGCCGATCGGGGTGCCCCCGGACGCATGGACACTCGACCGTCCGGAAGAGCTTGTGGCGATCCACCGCGCCTACGTCGATGCGGGAAGCGAGGCCGTCCATGCAAACACCTTCGGCTCGAACCCGATCCGCCTCGGCCGCTTCGGTCTGGAGGCCCGGTGCGAGGAGCTGAACGAGACGGCGATCCGCCTGGCCCGCGAATCCGGCGCGAGGTTCGTGATCGCCGACATCGGCCCTACCGGAGAGTACCTGCCACCCGTCGGGCACGGCGACCCGGCGGCTTGGCGGGAGGCGTTCGAGCGTCAGGGACGCGCCCTCGCGCGGACCAGCGCCGACGCCCTTCACATCGAGACGATGACGGACAAGCGGGAGGCCATGATCGCCTGCGAGGCGCTTCGCCGGACAATCCCCGATCTGCCGGTCATCGTCTCCCTCACCTTCGAGAAGAAGAAGCGCGGTTTCTTCACGATCATGGGCGATCCCCTCGTCGGTTCGCTGCGCGAGCTCCACGACGCCGGCGCCGCCTGTGTCGGCGCGAACTGCAGCATCGCGAGCGCGGAGATGATCCCGCTCGCGCGGGAGGTTCGCTCCGCGATCAACGCGCCGATCGTCGTTCAACCAAACGCGGGACAGCCCGAGACGATCGATGGGCGGCTCTGTTACCGCCAGACTCCGGAGGAGTTCGCCCTTGCCATGGCGCCGCTGGCCCGCGAGCGGATCGCGGCCCTCGGCGGGTGCTGCGGAACCGATCCCCACTTTATCGCCGCCCTTCGGGAACGGATTCGTGCCGAGCGATAGAGAGGAAATCCCGAGGGTGCTCCGCCTCCCTCTCCTCCTACGCCGCGAGGAGGTTCTGCACTTCCTCGGCTACCCCGAGACACACAATCCGCCTCCGCGCATCGAGGCGCGAATCGGACCTGCGCTGGCCGAGGCGCGCGGCCTGGCCGCCGCCGCCGGGACTTACCGGCACCTCCCCGTCATGGCCGCCTCGTCCCTCGGGCTCGAGCCGATCGCTGCGGCCGGCCTGGTCATCGGCCTCGTCACGGTGGGCGGCGGCATCGAGAAGCAGGTCGCCGAGTACCTTGGGACGGGGGACGCGACGGGCGCCCTCCTGCTTGACGCCGCCGGGAGCGCGGCCGCCGAGGAAGCGGCCGATCACCTCGGCGCGATCATCGCGAACGCAGACCCCGAGATCGGGATGGAAGGTCCCCCGAGGAACGGCCCGCTGGCGGGTCGGCCCACCGATCAAGCTCCGCCCGCAGGGGAGATCGAACCCGCCTCCCCGGTTTCGTGTCGAATCAGCCCGGGTTACGGGTCGTGGCCGCTGGAGGCGCAACGCGCCCTCCTGGATCGCCTGCCGCATGCGCGTCTCGGCGTGTCGCTCTCCCCTGCAATGCTGATGGTCCCTCGAAAGTCGATCTCCTTCGCGATGTGGCTCGGGGCCGACGCGCGACCGATTGCAGGCATCTCCGGCTGCGCGCGCTGCCAACTCGGGCACTGTCGCTACCGCAGGCGAACAACCTGATCGAAGGAGGAGGAGTCCCTTGAGAGAAGCCGTGCGGCCGCGACTGACGCTCCTGACAAAGGACGATGCCGGACGAATCGTGGATGAGGCCTGCCGGGTCCTCGAGACGACCGGGATCTTGGTCGAGCACGCCGAGGGTCGGACGATTCTGGACGATGCGGGCGCCATCTTCCACGGCGGCCGCCACACGATCCCAGAGCGTCTCGTGCGCGCGGCAGTCGCGACCGTCCCCTCGCGCATCGAGATCCGCGCTTCGGACGGAACGGCCGCGATGGACCTCGGCGGCGACCGCGTTCACTTCGATCCGGGCTCGGCGGCGATCCACATCCAGGACGCCGTGCGCGGGGTGCGCCGCGAGGCCAAGGGTCGCGATGTGGTCGACATGATCCGCATCGTGGATGGGCTCCCCAATTACGCCGCGCAATCGACCGCACTCACGCCGGGAGACGTCCCGGCAGAGATCGCCGACCGCTATCGTCTCTATCTCGCGCTGCGGTACGGCCGCAAGCCGGTCGTGACTGGGACCTTCCGGAAGGATGGATTTGCGCCGATGCGGGAGATGTTGGCCGCGGTCCGCGGGAGCGAGGCGCTTCTGGCCGCCTCGCCGCTCGCGATCTTCGACTGCTGCCCGAGCCCGCCGCTCAAGTGGAGCGATCTCACCTGCGACGCCCTGATACTATGCGCCCGCTCCGGCATCCCCGCGGAACTCGTCTCGATGCCGCTCGCCGGCGCGACCGCGCCCGTGACCCTGCGCTCTGCCGTCGTTCAGCACTGCGCCGAGAGCCTCTCGGGGATCGTGATCCACCAGTTCGCCCGTCCCGGCGCGCCGATCATCTACGGAGGGGCGCCTGCCGCGTTCGACATGCGGCACGGCACAACACCGATGGGCGCGATCGAGACGATGATGATCGCGGTTTCCTACGCCCAGGTCGGCAAGCACCTCGGCCTGCCGACCCACGGTTATCTCGGCCTCTCCGATGCGAAGGAACCCGACTACCAGGCCGGCATGGAGAGCGGGATCGGCGCCATCTTGGCCGCGCTGGCCGGAATCAACGTCGTCTCGGGCCCGGGGATGCTCGACTACCTTCTGACCCAATCGATCGAGAAGCTCCTGCTGGATCACGAGGCGTGCGGGATGGCGCTGCGGCTCGTGAGGGGCGTTGAACCGCGCGACGAAGACGCGGTCGGCCTCCTGGCCGAGCTGGTCCGCACGGGGGAGTTCCTCTCGCACCCCCACACCCGCAAGTTCTGGCGGAGCGAGCTGTCGATCCCCTCGCCCGTCATCGATCGGGACAGATACGGAGACTGGGAAGCGAAGGGAGGGCAGAGCGCACTGGAGCGGGCCCGCGCGGAGGCCGCCCGGCTGCTGGCCGCGCCGGGGACCGACCCGACTCCGCCGGAGCGCGCCCGCCTTCTTGACGGGATCATGCGGGGCGAGGCAGCACGGCACGGGCTCCGCGATCTGCCGGCGATCTAGGCGATCCATCAAGGGAATGGCGGGGTCGACGGGGTTCGAACCCGCGACCTCCGGCTTGACAGGCCGGCGTTCTAACCAAACTGAACTACGACCCCGCAAGAGAGCATTTGAGCGGTAGCCTCAACCGAGGCCGAGGCTATCGAACCGGCGGCCGGGTTGTCAATTGGCAAATCGGCCGCCATCCCGGGCGCGGATCCACGGGGCTCGATCCCCGCCGGCGGCCGCGCACTTCCTCCATCCCGATTCGCTGCATGCGATGCGGCCCAATTTGCGATCAGAGGCGAAACGATGCATCCATCGAGACAAACGGACGGCTCAGTTCGAGTGTCGAGGAGACCTTGCCCATGAGGCGGAGATCCTTCCAGACGTACGACATCCCCCATGCCGCCTGACCATCGAAATCCTCGTCCGTCCACTCCCTCGAAACCGAGTACCGGCGAATCCACGAATCGCGACGCTCCTCGAAGCGCGACAGTTGATAGACTCCGCGGATCCCTGCATAGCCCTGCAGGCTTCGCATGATCTTCTTGCGCAAGGAGAGCCCGACGTAGCCGGTTCGGCTTGTGGTAGCGCGGGTCGTCCATCCCAGATATGCGTCGGTCAGGGCGGCCTTCCGCAGATTCCGATACGATGCCGACACCGCGAACCAATCAACCTTCGGCAGCGGCCATGCGACGGCGGCCTCGACGCCCCAGTTGTCGACATACGGATGGCTCTTCAGGAGCGTGTCAACATCGCTCCTTGTCGCCCCGGTCCACGACGAGTGCTCTTCGGCCCAGTATCCGGCGAAGACCGCCTCCCCCTTCGACCCCAATGGGAACCCCGCGCGAAGCGCGGCCGTCAAGAGCGGCTCTTTCTCACGCTCGAAACGCAGGCGCCAGTACTCGTCGGGGGTGTCGTCTTGGCGAGTCAGGGAGTAATCCGTTCCTGACTGGTCCAGCCAGGAGATTTCAAGCGCCCCGTCGATCCGAGTTCGATCGTTCCCCCAACCGAACCCCGTCCCGAGCTCGAGCAGGTCGTCGCGGAACCTGTTGTAGGATTGGCTCAACCGATCGTTGTACGGCTCGGTGTCCCGCTCGACGTCCTCGCCTCCCTCCAACGACCCGAGTAGGGCGATGCCCGCGCGGAAACTCCCCCAGGCGGAACCGAACCCTCCCTGGAACGCCCTGGAACCGAGCCCCGATAGTCCGTAGGTGCCGCCCAGCGTGGTCCATGGATCCCGATCCTTGATGAGGAGAAAGCCGCCGTGGTTGCCGAATCTCCCGAGGGCGCCCCCCGCGACGAGATCGGTGCTCCAGTACGCGTCGCTCGTCATGAAGAGCTGCGACTCGTAGCGCGTGACGAGTTGCGGGAAGCGAAAGACGAGCGCCGGCTGGTCGAGAAGCGGGGCGGGATAGAGCATCGCATCCGATTGGGCGCTCGGAGGAACGTCGGCCCCTCGGGCCGGACCCATGCCGCCGCCCGCGTGCACGAGGGAAAGCAGCGATACCACGAGAACAGATCGCCGGACACCCGCTCGGTTCATCACCCACCTCCGCTTCCAAACACCCCATCCACGGGCTCGCGGCGCCCGCTGCCCGGGCGGACCCGCAGGAAGTCTACTGCCGCTGCCGTCGCGCTGTCACCGCGAAACACCGCAGCGGGCTGCGAGCGTCCCGCGATCGGTCATCGCGCCGATGCGCCCCCCCGGCCGCTCATCCAGTGCTGCCGTAGGACATCGATCTCTCCTTCGCCAAAACCACTGGTCTCGCACGTCCACATTCCCGGGACGGGAGGATCGACGGGGCCGTCCAGCAGGTGCGCGAGCGCCCGCACCCGCGCGCCGGCATGTTGGAGCAGCTGCTTGATGCCCGAATCGACCGCGCCGCGGTGGATCGATCCCACCAGCGCCGGCGTGGAACGCTCCTTCTCGATCGCCCGGCGAAGCGACCCCGCGTCCCCGATGTCGTAGCGGAGGATTCGCGAGATCCGCCGCGGCGCCGCGCGATCTACCGAGGACGACGGCGCCGCGACGATCCCGTAGGGCCCGAATCTTTCCGGCAGGATCCAGTCCCAGTCCCCATCGGGCAGATCGGCCTGCTCCACGACACGGAAACCCGCCGCGGCTGCCCGCGTGATCTCATCCGGAGCCCACTCCGCCGGAGCCTCCACCACCATACCGCCCCGCATCCAGAGGGCCACCCGCGGCGACGGGGGCACATCGAGCCTCTGTGCGAGGTCCAGTCCGCCGTCGACATCTGATCCGACGATCAGGATGTCCACCCCGGCGGCCGCGGCGGCGCGCGCCCGCGTCTCGAGATCCCCGAAGGAGGCGAGCGCGCCCATGTCGAGCGAGTCGCTCCAGATCGGGCCAAGCGAAGCCGGGATTTCGGAGAGGGTGTGCGGATCGAGGGTCGCGGGAGCGAGCGCATCGCCCAGAACGATGTGTGCGGTCAGGACGCCGGGGAACGGGCCGTCCTCTTCCCTCCACGCGCGGGCGATCTCCTCAAAGGGGAAGCGATGGCGCGCCCGATCGACATTCGCTCCGACCCGCGGCAGCTCCGCGTGGGAATCGACCGGCGTCGCCCCGTGCCCGGGATAGTGCTTGATGCAAGCGCGGACCCCGGCCGAGACAAGCCCCCGCAGCCACGCGAGTGCCATGCGCGCCACATGGCCCGGATCGTCCGAGAAACATCGCGTGCCGAGCACCGCGCTCCCCGGCCCCGGATCGAGATCGACAACAGGGGCGAGGGCGACGTCGAGCCCGATCGCGCGCATCCTTCGCCCGACCTCCCTGCCGTGCGCGAAGGCAAGACCGGTGTCTCCGGAGCGGCCGAGCGCTCGGGCCGACGGGAGTCGGCGCCAGACCCTGCCCGCATCGTCTTCGAGCCCGCTCAACTGCTGGATCAGTCCGCCTTCTTCGTCGGAGGCGAAGAGGCAGGGAACACCGTCCGGCCAGAGTGCACGCACTCTGGCCACGCGCTCGGCCGCCTCGCCGACCGAAGCGCCCAGCGCCTCCCGGAACCACAGGAGTCCTCCGAGCCGCCCCTGCTGGATTGCATCGCGTAGGGCGGGAGCCGGATCGGCCTCCCGCATTCCCAGGATCACTCGGGACATCGGTCATACGCGCGGACGAGCCGTACGCCCGAATAGTAGAAGCGGATGATCTTCGAGTACTCGAACCCCTGCCGCGCCATCTCGAGGGCGCCCATCTGGCAAAGCCCGATCCCGTGACCGTATCCGGCCCCTTCGATCTTGATCATCGAAATTCGTCCCTTCTGCTTGCGGAGGGAGACTTTCAGGATGAGGGCGCTCCTCAGACTCTCTCCCGAGGGACGCCTAAGGATCCAGCGGACCTGATCCCCCTTCAGCGTGAAGCTCTTCTTGTCGAACTCGATGATCAGCGCCTCGACCCGGCGCGAGTCGGAGACCTTCGCGAGCCTGATGTCTCGCAGTGATCCCCACCGCTCCGGCCCCTTTTCTCCGGTCGCGGCCGGGAGGCTGGCGCGAAGGATCTTCTCGAGCGCTGCCCGGTCCCAGATCTCCGTCCACCGATGGTATGCGGAGCCCGCGCAGAACGATTTTTCCCCTTCCCCGCGCGAATCCCTCCGCGCCTTCAGGTAGCTCCGCGGAGGCCGCCCCCAGACATCCTCGGGAGCGGCCGTCATCCCTCCGCAGGTTGAACTGTAGTACGCCTCGATCGGCGAGCCATCGCAGATCCCGATGATGCCGCACGTCTCGAGCAGCGCCCGGCTCGACGCATCCTTCTCGCCCGCCGCGCCGAGATAGACCTGATCCTCCACGGTGGAGAGCATGTCGAAGCCGCGCGCGCGCCATCGGTTCAGGTAGGCGAGCGTATAGGAGCGCGCCGCGACCGCCTGCGCCTTCACGGCCTCGAATCCGTTCGTTCCCCCGCTCCCGATCTCGGCGGGAAGGACTCCGCGGAGATACGACTCGAGATCGAGAACGTTCACGGCCGTCACGCGCCCGCCCCCTGAGGCGAAAACGACGACCTCGCCGCGATAGGGCCTCCCGTCGACTTGGAGGAAGGCCTGCGACCCCGGCGAGCGGAAGAAGAAGAGCGTGTCAGACCCTCCGTCACGCGCATGGCCGGCCTGATCCTCGATCGCGAGGAGATCGCCCTTGGCGGTGAAGGTCCAGGAAGCGCCGGGCGGAATCTCCTCGATGCGCCTACCTCCCCCGATGACGCCTGCACGCCAGGGGCCGTCGGATGAGATCGTCGCGGAGTACGCCTCGGGAGCGATGCCGACGCGGATGATCGGAACCCGGGCTTCATCAGATGATCCGGGCGACGGAGATGCCGAGAGGATGGCGATCGCAGCAACGAGGGCCGGTCCGATCGCCGCGGCTGCGCGTCGAAGAGGCACCGATCACCTAGCGCCGGAGGGGCGCGGCGTCCATCGGCCCAAAACGACCTGGCGCCGGGCCCCCGTCACGGAGGGTAGATTGGCCGGGCGTCCGGCAACGAACTCGCGCGCGAGGAACGCAAAGAGAACGCACTCGCGATCCGCCGCCGACACGCCTCCCCTCAGGAAGGGGCGCACGCGGTATCCGCGCGCCTCGAAGCGCCACTGCAGCTCCTCCACGACGGCGCGATTGTGGATCCCGCCCCCGCAGATCCAGAGCGAGTCCCCGAACCACCCACCTGCCGCCGCGCGAGGAATGCTCCTCGACGCGCACTCCGCGGTCACGGTCGCCGCGGTGGCCAGGAGATCCTCGTGCCCGAGCCTCAGTCCGCGGGCCCCTTCGAGAAAATACCGAAGGTACGGCTCCCCGAACTCCTCCCTCCCGATCGAGCGCGTCCGCCGCCGCGCAAGCGGCGGGTAGGCGAGCGCATGGACGAGCAGAGGGAGGCTGATCCAGCCCCGGCGCGCGAGAAGGCCTCCCGTATCGCGCGTCTTCTTCCCGCCGGTGGCCCGCCGAACCAAACCATCGAGGAGCATGTTGCCCGGCCCGACGTCGAGCCCGACCACGCGACTCGGATCGCCCCCCTGCGGTATCGCCGTCATGTTCGCGATGCCGCCAAGATTGAGGACGAGGGTCCCCCTCGCGCCGAATAGGGCCAGGTCAAGGACTGGGCTCAGAGGCGCCCCTTCCCCGCCGGCCGCCGTGTCGGCCGAGCGGAACCCGCTCACAACCGGCACATTTGCGATGAGCGCGACCTGTTCGGGCGAGCCGATCTGCAGCGTCGCGGATCGTCCATTCGGCGAGGGAAGGTGGCAGACCGTCTGCCCATGAAGACCCGCGGCGCGCACCCGACCCGCCGGCAGGCCGGCCGCTTCGATGACGCGGCGAGCCGCGAGGCCGAAGAGTTCTCCCATCCGTACGTCGAGGGCGCAGAGATCGCGGACGGTCAAGCTGTCCGGGGAGGCAAGCAAGAGGCGGCGGATCGCGGCCGGTATCGCCACGGCCGCCCGCGAAACGACGCGAACCCGCAGGGTCCGCCGACCTTCGCTCGGAAGACGGACGAGGCAGGCATCGATGCGGTCGGCCGATGTCCCCGAGTTCAGCCCGAGGTAGAAGCCGGCCTCACCGGCACTCGAACGCCGTACGGTCACGTCTAGCGGCTGAGTTCAACCCCGAGGAGGAGGGAAATGTCGTACGCGCCGGTCCACTCCTTCGGCGTGTCGATTGCGTGGAACGTCCCCTCGAGCCCGACGAAGATGCCCGTGGTGCGGTAGAACCGGATGCCCCCGATTCCGTGAAACCCGAGGTCCCACGCGGCGTGCGTGCGGAGGAGGGAGCCTTCATCCGCCTGATCCCCGCCGTCCGAGCCGCTCTGGAACTCGACCCTTCGTTCATACGCGCTGAGCCCTGCCCCCAGATAGGGGACGGCGAAACCACTCCCGCGGCGGCACTCCGCCTTTCGGATGAGGCTCAGCTCATAGGTTGCCCGACGGGAGGAGCGCACGCGCTCGCCGGGAAGGGCGCCGAGATCCGGCGCATCGTGCCCATACGGGGGCAATCCCGAGCCGTCATTCCAGAGCATCGAGGCGCGGAGGCGTCCCTCGAACGAACAGCGGAGCGGCGTTTGTAGAAAGAGGGAGCCGCCCATGCCGAGATCCCAATCGTGCTTCAGCTCACCGAAATACCCGCCCGCAACGACCCCACCGCCGACGCCAAACGTCCTGCCGCATGCGGCAGGTCCGTCTCCGCACCCGGAGAACGCCGGGCTCGCGGCGATCGACAGAAGGACGAATGCCAGAACGACGGCTCCACGCATTCTCATCGATTCTCCTCCATTCGCGAACGCCTGCAGGATCGGGCGGAACTCAGCTTGTCGGAGCCCTGCGCGCGATCCGGCCGGACGGTAGCATGGGGACCCGCCCCCCGCAAGGAGAACCCCGGATTCTGGGCCTTCTGGACCGCTGCACCGCGTCCCCGCCGCGTCGAGCCCGATCCCGGCGCTGCGTAGGGAACATATGGATCGGAGGGAACACCGGCGGTCTGAAGCGCAAGACGAAGGACCCCGTTGGACCGCCGGAGGGCGGAACGTCCGGCCGCCGAGCCGAGGCCCGTGCGTCCCATGTAGATCGCGAGCTTGACCCGCCCTCCCGCCGCGACGAGCAGCCGGGACGAGGCGGCGCGGTCGAGACCGGTCGTCGCTGCTACCAGACGGAGTCCCCGCACGCGCAGCTTCTCGCTCCTCGCCTGCAAATCGACCATCAGATTCCCGAAGGCTTTCCCTTGGCGGACCCAAGCGACCGTCGAGATCATGTTAAGGGCCATCTTCTGCGCGGTCCCGGACTTCATGCGCGTCGAGCCCGAGAGCACCTCCGGGCCGACAGCGAGGCGGACGACGACATCGCAATCCCGCTCCTCCGGGCCCGGAGGGTTGCAGTGGATGAAGACGGTCCGCGAGCCGCGGCGACGGGCTTGTTCAAGTGCGGAGAGTACGAAAGGTGTGCGGCGGCTTGCGGCGATGCCGATCACCAAGTCGCGGGGTCCGCACCCCAGCGCGGTGATCCGCGCGCGGCCCTCCTCCTTGCGATCCTCGGCCCCCTCGATCGAACGGCGCAGGGCGCGGGACCCTCCGGCGATGACTCCGCGCGCACGCGCCGCCGGCGCCCCGAAGGTCGGCGGGCATTCCGCGGCATCGAGAACGCCAAGCCGGCCGCTCGTCCCCGCACCCACATGAATGATCCTTCCCCCTGACGCGAGGGTTTCGGCCGCGAGCGCCGCGGCTGCGATGATCTGAGGGATGGCCTGGCCGACGGCCTTCCATGCCTGCCGGTCTTCGCGATGGATCAAACGGACCATCGCCCCCTCGTCGAGCTGGTCCAGGTTGCGCGACGCCGGGTTGCTCCGTTCGGTCTCGAGCCCCTCGAGCTCGTGCCAAACGTCCTGCCGTCCGCGGTTCGATCCGGCGCGAATGGCCGGGCGGTCAGGCGTTGATCGATTGTCCACGTGGGCCTCCTGTTCGGAGGGTCAGGCTAACAGGTCGCACGCTCCCGGGAAAGAACGGGCGACCCCGGGGCCAACCCGTATTTCTCACCAGCCTTCTGCTGCAACGGCGCATCTGGCCGCATCTGCGGCGTCGCGCTTGCTCCCCGCAGCCCGCCGGGCGGGATTCTAGCACCTTGACAGCCATCCCAGCGCCCTCATATGCTCTCTTGTTTAATGAAACCAAGTCTCAATAAGAAACATCCGGTGAGCGGGTCGCGCGCGCGCGGCGCGTCATCGATGCTGGAGATCGTCGAGCGGTTCCGGGCCTACTTGCGCAGCCATCGGTTGCGCTTGACCCGCGAGCGGCTCGAGATCCTGCATGCAGCCCTGGGCGCGGAGAAACACTTCGACGCCGAAGAGCTCCTTTCGAGCCTCGGCCGGCGCCGTCCCCGAGTCAGCCGCGCGACGACCTATCGCACGCTCACCTTGCTCGAGCAGTGCGGGATCCTGAGGCGATCGCTTCTCGGCCAGGGGCGGAGTCTTTACGAGCGGGCCCTTGGCCGGGGCCACCACGATCACATGATCTGTGCAGCCTGCGGCCGCATCGTGGAGTTCTTCGATTCGGAGCTCGAGGCATTGCAAGAAAGGATCGCTTTGCGCCGGGGCTTCCGGATCCACCGGCACGTTCATGAGCTCTTCGGGACCTGCAAGGCCTGCCGCAGCGGGCGGGCTGCCGCATCCCGCGGAAACGAAAGAAGGAGCGCGCGCCACCTTGCATAGCCACACCGCGAGCAGAGCTGTCCCGCTCGAGGCGGGGGCTCCCCCCCTCCTCCTGGTCGGCAACCCGAACGTCGGCAAAAGCGTGCTCTTCGGCGCCCTGACCGGCCGCTACGTCACCGTCTCCAACTATCCCGGAACGACGATCGAGGTCACGCGGGGGAGCCTGACCGGTCCCGGCGGCGGCCGCGAGATCATCGACACCCCCGGGACGAACCACCTGATCCCGATGTCGGAGGACGAGCGCGTCACCCGGGACATACTTCTCGAGGAGCCGGAGGCGGCCGTCGTGCAGGTCGGCGACGCGAAAAACCTGCGCCGCACGCTCGCCCTGACGCTGGAGCTCGCCCTCCTCGGGAGGCCGGTGGCCCTGACGCTCAACATGATGGATGAAGCCCGTTCGCTGGGCGTTCGCATCGATCGCGGAGCGCTCGAAAGCAGGCTCGGGATCCCGGTGATCGAGACGATTGCAATCCGCCGGCAGGGCCTCGGGCGCTTGCGCGACGCGTGGCCGCGAGCCGGCGTCCCGAACATCCAGGCCGCCTACCCGGAACCGATCGAGCGGGCCCTCTCGGAGATCGAATCACTCCTGCCTGACACCGGGGTCGCTTCTCGTTTTCTCGCCGTCCTGTTTCTCTCCGGCGACAAGACGGTTTTCCCATGGCTCCGCGCGCACGTCGAGAAAGGGATCCTCGAAGCCTGCGAGAAGATCCGGCTCTCCGTTTCGCGGGAGATGACCGAGCCGGTCTCCAATGCGATTCAGAAAAGCCATCTCGCGGCGGTCGATGAGGTTCTCTCGATCTGCTACGTCGGGGCGAGCCGTCCTCGGGCAGGCTGGATGCAGAGGTTTGGGCGCTGGGCGATTCATCCCCTGAAGGGGATCGCCGTGCTGGGCGCCGTGCTCGCGATCACTTTCTGGTTCGTCGGACTCCTTGGCGCTGGAACGCTGGTCGACCTGCTCGCGACAGGCCTCTTCGCGCAAGGGGTAAGCCCGCTAGCGATCCGTGCGACCGATGCGATCCTGCCGTTTCCTCACACCCACCCACCCGCCGAGATCGAGGTCAAGATCCAGATCCCCCTGACGCCGACTCGGGGGATCAACACGGGGATCGGCTGGTCTCGGACGGTTGTTACCCCGGACTACGAGGTTCCGGTCCCTCTCACCCCCCTTCAGAAGATTTTTCGATTTATCCACGACCTCTTGGTTGGGCCTTACGGGGCGATCACGATGGCCCTCGCATACGGCTTCGCGATCGTCCTTCCGATCGTGGCGACATTTTTCCTTCTCTTCAGCCTGCTCGAGGACTCGGGCTACCTGCCCCGCCTGGCCGTGATGGTGAACGACCTCTTCCGGTTGATCGGACTGAACGGCCGCGCCGTCCTGCCGATGGTCCTCGGACTCGGCTGCGATACGATGGCGACCTTGACGACGCGGATCCTCGAGACCCGCAAGCAGCGATTGATCGTGACCCTGCTGCTCGCCCTCGGGGTCCCCTGCTCGGCGCAGCTCGGCGTGATCCTCGCCATGATGAGCGTGATCTCGCCCCTCGGCACGGTGATCTGGCTCGGCGTGGTCGCCGCCGTAATGATCGCGGTGGGATGGCTCGCATCGAGGATATTTCGCGGCCGGCCGTCCGACTTCTTTCTCGAGATCCCGCCGATCCGCAAGCCCGTCCTCGGCAACATCGTCGTCAAGACACTCGCCCGGCTCGAGTGGTACCTCCGCGAGGTCATTCCCCTTTTCATCCTGGGGACGCTGATCCTCTTCATCCTCGACCGGACGGGGGTTCTCCCGCGCGTGCGGGACCTCGCGTCTCCCCTCGTGCAGGGATGGCTTCGCCTCCCGGCCGGAACGACCGATGCGTTCCTGATCGGGTTTCTCCGGAGGGACTACGGCGCGGTCTTTCTCCTGCAGGCGGCGACGGGTGCGCACAGGACGCTCAGCGGAAACCAGACTCTCGTCAGCATGGTCGTGATCACGCTCTTCATCCCGTGCATCGCGAACGTCTTCGTGATCCTGAAGGAGCACGGGGCCAAGGTCGCAGCCGGAATGGTTGCCTTCATCTTTCCGTTCGCTTTCTTCGTGGGGGGCGTCCTGACCCGCCTTCTGAGCCTCCTCGGACTGAAGGTCTAGAATGCGCGAAGATCCGATCGATCAAGCCCGATCGTCGCGCACGCCGGGGGAGGGTGTATGAATGAACAGGCTCCCAGGATCCGGAAGTGCCCCCTCTGCAGCAATGAGTTCCCCTCGGACCGCGAGCACTGCGCGGCGGGATGTCCCCTGGCCAAGGGCTGCCGGGTTCTTTGTTGCCCCTCGTGCGGCTACGAATTCGTCGAGGATTCCGCCGTCGCATCGGGCGTCGGACGTCTTGTACGCTGGATTCGGAGGCGAAATGAACGGCCGTCAGAGAATCGATGAGGGGCTAGAGCTCCTCTACCTTCTGCGCGAACGCGGGATCTTGGACCGATCGACGTTTCTGATCGAGTGCAGGGAAGAGGACCCGGAAGGCCTCCTGCGCGAGATCCGGAAGGCCGGGATGGCAGAGCAAGAAGGAGAAGACGCGCTCGCCTTGACCGAATCGGGCCTCACGCAGGCCGAACGCGTGATTCGCCGTCATCGGCTGGCCGAAGTCCTCTTCCAATCGGTGCTCCGGGTCGATGAGCGGGAAACCGAGGAGACGGCCTGCGCCTTCGAGCACATGCTGAGCGAGGACGCCTGCGATCGAGTCTGCTCCTTCCTCGGCCATCCAACCCATTGCCCCCACGGTCGCGCGATCCCCGCGGGACGCTGCTGCGGACTCGGCACGGAAAGCGCCCCGGAGGTCCATCCTCTATCCGAGATGCAGGTCGGCGATCTCTGCGAGGTCGTCCACATCCGGTCCCGCCACCACACGCGCCTCGACCGGCTCGGGGCCTACGGCCTTATTCCCGGTTCGACGGTCCGGCTCCACCAGAAGAAGCCGAGCTTCGTCATCCAGATCGACGAAACCGATCTGGCGCTCGATTTCGACGTCGCTCGAGACATCTACGTGCGGAGAAAAGTGTAGGCCGGACGGACGACGAACCGTGGTGAGAAATGCGGGCTAGGTCACTTCGGCTCGTGACCGGAGTCTGAAGAAGGAACCGTCGCGAGGGCCGCTACGGCCGGACGACCGCCCGGCCGACGATCGTCCCCTCGCCCAAATCATGCAGGACCTGATTGAGCCGCCCGAGCGGCTCCACGCGATCCACAATGACCTGCACCTTCCGCTCGCCCACGAGCGATACCGCGTGGCGCAGCTCCGCGAGCGTGTTGCCGACCGATCCGGTCACGTTTCCTTCGAGCAGGACGAGCCCGAGTGGAGAGAGATCCATCGACGCCTCCGTGTAGCCGATGAAGACGATCCGCCCGTGCTTTGCGAGGGAGGGAAGGAGCAACGGTAGGGTATCCGAGCTTCCCACGAGCTCGAAGACGACGTCGGCGCCGTGCCCGCGGGTGTGGTCCCGGATCGCCTCCACGACTTTTCCTCGCGTGGCGTCGATCGCGATCTCCGCGCCGAGCCTGCACGCCATCTCGAGCTTCCTCGGGTTGCGCCCAACGGCGATCACCCTCGCCCCGGCGCGCGCCGCGAGCTGTACGAGTCCAAAACCGACCCCACCGATCCCGAGGACGACGACCCACTCGTCCACCCTGAGCCCCGCCCGGGCGATCGCGTGCACGCCGGTCGAGACGCTGCAACCGATCGGCGCCGCCTGCTCGAAGGGAATCGAGTCGGGAAGCGGGATCAGGTTTCTCGCGGCGGTCCGGATGTATTCCGCGAAACCGCCGTCGTGGGAGAAGCCGTGGACCCTCCGTGGCTGCGGACAGAGGTTCTCCTCACCGGCCAGGCAGTACTCGCACGTCCCGCAGCCGAGGTAGTAGTAGGCGAGGACGCGGTCCCCTTCGCGGACCGCATGCACGCCAGGGCCGATCCTCTCGACCGTCCCTGCGATTTCGTGTCCCAGCGTCAGCGGATGGACTCCAAGATCGAGAATCCCACGGAGGAAGTGAAGTTCCGTGTGGCAGACTCCGGCGGCCTCGATCCGGACGAGCGCTTCGCCCGGACCTGGGTCGCCGGGATGGGGAATCATCTCGGTTCGCATTTCCTGGCGCGGACCTAGGAATCGGACAGCCGTCATGGTCTTCATGGCAGTCTCCTTGTCTCCTACCGTGTCTATGGAAGCTCTAGCCTCCGGGTCATCATCTAGGTTACCCTCCCCCTGCGCGTCCGGGGTGGGATGCGAGGGGGTACGGATGGGAATCACGCGCGGGGGCTTCCGGTGGATCCGCCGCGGTCTGCTTCTCGCCGTCGCCCTCTCCGGCATCGCGAGCCTAGCCCTCGCGGAACAAGTGACTCAACCCCCCGCACCAGTGACCGATCTGACGGTGCGCGACAAGCCCCTCGATGCCGGCGAGATCTTGAAGATCACCTTTGGCCGATCGCGCGGCGATTCCGCCGGGCGCGGCGATGTCGTCCGCTATGAGCTGCTGAGAAAGGGGCCCGGCGACACGGCCTTCGCGCCGGCCAAGTCGTTCACGGCCAACCAACTCCTCGACGGGTTCAGCTTCGACGACACGGGGCTCCGCCCGGGCAGGGGGTACTTCTACCAGATCCGGACGGTCGGCCGCTCCGGCGCCTTCGCGGACGGCCAGGTCGTTGGCCCGGTCGCCCCGACCCGCCAATGGTTCTTCACGAACAAGATCAACACCCTCTTCGCCACGATCCTCTTCGTGGCGCTGATCCTCGGACTGATCCGCGCCGCCCGCCGCGGGCGCAACCTCTTCATCCGCAGGATCGCGGGGCTCGACGCAATCGACGAAGCGGTGGGCCGGTGCACCGAGATGGGTCGCCCCGTCCTGTACATTCCCGGAATCAGCACGATCTCCGATGTAGCGACGATCGCGTCCATCAACATCCTCGGTCAGGTCGCCAAGAAGGTCGCAAGCTATCAGAGCCGGATCATCGTTCCCAACCGCGACCCGATCGTGCTGCCGGTCACACAGGATGTGGTCAAGCTCGCCTACATCGAGGCTGGTTATCCGCAGGACTTCCGCGAGGATGACGTCTACTTCGTCACGAACGACCAGTTCGCCTACGCCGCGGCCGTTTGCGGGACGATGGTCCGCGAGAAGCCGGGCGCGAACCTCCTGCTCGGGATGTTCTACGCCGAGTCGCTGATCCTGGCCGAGACGGGGGCCTCGACCGGCGCGATCCAGATCGCGGGAACCGACGCGGTTTCGCAGCTCCCCTTCTTCGTCACGGCCTGCGACTACACGATCATCGGTGAGGAACTCTACGCGGCGAGCGCCTACATCGGGCGCGAGCCGACTTTGCTGGGGAGCCTGAAGGGTCAAGACCTCTACAAGGTGATCTGCATCGCCTTCATCGTGATCGGCGTCCTCTCCATGACCGCCGGCGTTCTGTTCCGGGGCGAGCCGTTCACCTGGATCGCGGACATCCTGCGCGTGCGGGGTTCGGGCGGATGAAACTCCAACTGCCGCTCTTCATCTGCCTGATCGCCGGTCTCTTCATGGCCGTCCAGTACTTCATGCCGGCCGCGCTTCCCGCATACAACCGGATGAACGATTATCTTCAAATCGTCTACGCCTTCTCGATCGTTCTGGGGGTGGCAAGCGTCGTGCAACGGCACGGGGGACGGCTGCGGAAGCGCAAGAAGGACTGGCCCTATAGCCTGGCCGCGATCGCGTCGATGGTCCTGATGCTTGCGGCCGGCTTCATCGGGGGCCACGGCCGCGAGTCGCTCTTCCAGCAGCTCTTCAACGCGATCCTCTTGCCCGTCCAGGCGACGATGTTCGCGCTGCTCGCCTTCTATCTTGCCTCAGCCTCATTCCGGGCCTTCAGAACGCGGAGCCTCGATGCGACTGTCCTCCTGATCTCGGCCGTGATCGTGATGATCGGCCGCCTCGACGACGGCCAGACCCTGCACATTCCCGACGTCTCGCGGTGGATCTTGAACTCGCCGAACCTGGTTGCCAAGCGTGCGATCCTGATCGGCGTCGGTCTCGGCATGGCCTCGACCGCCCTCAAGGTCGTCCTCGGGATCGAGCGCTCCTACCTCGGGTCGGGGAAGGAGTAGGCGATGGACTGGCGAGATTCTCTGGCCAAGATCCAACGCCTCGACCGGCGGATCATCTACGCGTTCGTTCTGATCGCGGTCACGGTCCCCTTCTATGTCCCGTGGCCGGAGGTTCGGATCGACGTCTCGAAGGAAGTCCGGGACACCTACGAGATGATCGACTCAATCCCGCCGAACGGGAGTCCCCTGCTTCTTTCCTTCGACTACGACCCTGCGTCCGCCGCGGAACTGACGCCGATGGCCGTGGCCGTCCTGCGCCACTGCTTCTCGAAGGAGATCCGCGTTCTCGTGATCAGCCTGAACTACACGGGGCAGGGAGCGGGAATCGCGAGCGAGATCGTCCCCAGCATCGCGGCGGAATACGGAAAGAAGAGGGACACCGACTGGGCGTTTCTGGGTTTTCAGCCGAACGCCCTGATCGCGATGCTCCAGATGGGCGAGAGCTTCAGCCGGACCTTCCCGAACGACTACTATGGCACGCCGTACGAGAAGATCCCGATGCTCGAGATGATCCAGACCTACGATCAGATCCCTGCCGTCATCTCCCTGGCGTCGACGGCGGTCGGCGAGTCATGGGCCATCTACCCCGGCTCCCGCTACGGCCTGCAAGTCCGGCTCGGCCTGGCCGCCGTCGCCCGGGCTGCCCGCCAACCGTTCCAACAAACGGGCCCGGCGAAAGACGGC
>CAZNRY010000002.1:0-69558 GCA_964575675.1 uncultured bacterium | reverse complement strand
TCCGACGCGGTTGTTCGTGCCGTAGGTAACGTCGCGGAGGTAGGCGGCGCTCCGCGCCTGGTTGTCGACGTCGTGCGCGATGACCCCAATCGTCAGCCCCAGGTCCATCAGGATCTGCCCGACCCATTCGGAGTCGCGTCGCGCAAGGTAGTCGTTAACCGTGACGAGATGGCATCCCATTCCCGGCAGGGCGTTCAGATAGAGGGGCAGCACGGCGACCAGCGTTTTCCCCTCCCCGGTCGCCATCTCCGCGATCCTCCCCTGGTGCAGCACGATCCCGCCGATCAGCTGCACGTCGTAGGGGATCATCTCCCAGCGGGTCTCTTGCCCGACGACCTGCCAGCTGCTCCCCACGCGCCGGCGACAAGCCTCCTTGACGACGGCGAAGGCCTCGGGCAGGAGATCCTCGAGGTTTGCCCCGGCCGCCAGTCTCGCCCGGAACTCCTGCGTCTTTCCCCGCAGCTCCCCATCGCTCAGCGCCGACAGGGCGGAGCAGGCCTCATTGATCGACCGGACGATCGGTATCAAGGACCGGAGGTCCCGATCCGACTTCGTTCCGAAGATCCGGGTGATCGCCTTCGTCCCACTACTCTTCAGTGCGCCCAACATTGTTCTCGTCCATTCCTCCTCGTGCGGAACCGCAATCCGCGCTAGGCCTCATCACGATGCGACCCCGCGGCCCAAAGGCCCGGGGTCCTCGTCGATCTCTGGATCCCCCCCGGAGCGGCCATCGCCGCAACGGCGCCCCGAGCAGCGGGTCCGTCCATGCTAGGACCCCTCTCCACGATCGTCAAGCGCGCCCCGACGGGCGCGACGGCTGGCCGCCGGGCCTCGCATCATTGCAGAAGCGTCATCGCGAACCCCGCCGAGAGGGATATCCTCATGTTGTCGTCCAGCGGGATCGGAACGAGCTCGAAGAGCGTCGCGGCCGCCGCCCCTCCCAGCATCATACGCCAGGTGAAGGGATCTCCCGGGTAAACCCATGCGACGGCCACGCATGAGACAAAACAAGCGAGGCTCCCCTCAATCGATTTTCCGAAGACGCGCGGGCGTCCGAAACGGCGCCCGATGATCGCGGCCATCGCATCGCCGATGAAGATGAACGACATCGATGCGATCGCGATCGGCCTCGCGAACGCGTAGGCGCACAGGAGCGAAGCGAGCAGGATATAGCTCGATCCGAGCAGGTTGTAGCGTTCGTGGTCCCGGACGATCCTTGCGAATAGGTAGTAGAAGAAGGTTCGCACCCGCGGCTCGTTCAACCGGATGACGTCGATCACGATCGCGAGGAGCGTCAGCGCGACCAATATGTACTTGCCGGTGGGCTCATGGACCAGGTAGTAGCCGATCGGAATCACGATCCCGCTCAGGTGGAACGCCTTCCGCCGCACCTCCGAGAGGAACTTCATGGGCCGCCCCCTTCCCTCGCGTCATCCGGGTAGCCGGACCGGTACGTCCAGTAGCCGTCGAGGACATGCCGCACGTAGTCCCGCGTCTCGCGCCAACCGATCCGCTCGATGAACAGGTCCGGATCGGGGAAGAGCCCCACCCATTCCTCGGTCTTCGTCACTCCGGCATTATAGGCTGCCAGGATGGCCGGGAGATGCCAGGCATCGCGCTCTCCCAGTTCTCGGATATGCGCGATTCCGAGCGCCAGGTTCAGATCTGCCCGCTCGAGGGGGCCGGCCGGAAGGCCCGATCGACCGGACGTCTCGCGCGCCGTCGACTCCATCATCTGAAGAACTCCCCTCGCACCCGCACCCGAGACGGCGCCCGCATCAAATAGGGACTCGCGTCGCGCGAGGGCCCACACGAGCTCGGCCGATACGCCGGCCTTGGCCGCTTGCTCCGAGATCCACTCGGGGTAGGGCCTAGGGTACTTGAGGACGAGGGGGGCCGCCCCCCGCGCGATCGCGACGCGGATCGCCAAATCGGGAAGCCCCATGCAGAGCAGCCCCTCTCCCCGCCGCTCGACGGGCATTTCCGCCTCGAGCAACTCGCGTTCTCGCTCGGCCCAAGCCGTCCTGCCAAAGCGGCGGAACAGGCGGACCCGCATCGCCCGCACACCTACTCCTCCAGGCAGATCCGGGCAGTCGATTGGATCGAGCACGGCGCCCGCCCCTCCGGGGGTGAAGACCCGCGCCCGTTCGAAGGCCCAGAACTTGCCCCGGAGGCCCCCATCCACCCGCAACTCGGCGCGAGCGCGATGCGCATAGTAGCCGCCGCCCTTTGACGCGCTCCGCAGCTCCCGTGCGGCCCGCGCGCTGTCGCCCAGCGCCCCGGCCACTCGGGAGCGCCAGAACGCGGCGGCCGTTCCATACTCGTCCCCGCCTACTCCCTCGAGATCCGCGAGCGCATCGACGAGCCTCCTGCTCGCGAAACGAGAAACTGCACGGCGGAACATCCCCTCATCCACGCTCGCCGGGAGCTCGAGCAGTCGTGTGTAGATCTCCTCGGCGACCGATTCCCTGCGCAGCGACTCGGCCTCCCTCCCCCACTCGACGAGCGCCGTGCGCCGCGTTTCGGGCCCCAATCCGGCGGCCCGCTCGTAGATCTCCGCCATCCGATCCCAATCGCCCCTGTTCCGGGCCGCGCGGGCCATGACGAGCAGGTAGCGGGCGCGCAGTGACGCCGTCCACCCCTTCCGGGGTTCGAGGACGGTAGCGAGCACCTCCTCGTAGCGCCGCGATTGGTAGAGCGTCTCGAGCAGCACAACCCGCAGGCTATCGGAGTGCGCGACGAAGGCGAGGGTGCTCTCCGCCTCCCCGAACAACCGGTGACGCAAGAAGACCTCGACGAGAACACTCCCCTCGCGCCGACGGCTCTCGGGCGCACTCTCCCGGAAGCGGCGCAGCGCCTCGGTCCGCGCCGTCCTCGTCCCTGGGTAGAGACGAAGCAGCGTGTCGCCCACCGCGCGCGCGGCGCCGAACCTTCCCGCGGATCGGAGGCCCCGAAAACGCGCCGCCGTCTCGTCGGCTCCACGTCCGAGATCCCGGCGCGTCCTTAGGCTCTCGCGGATGAGCGCTTCGGGATCGCCGACCCTCTCACGCTCTGCCAACAAACGGCGCGCCGCGGCCAGAGTCCAATCGCTCCGCGGGAAACGGGAGCGCACATCCTCGGCCACTGACGCGGCGCCGGCCGAGTCGCCGCTTCGATCCTTCGCCTCGATCCGCAGCAACTCGCGGTACGACATCGTCTCTGCGGCGAAACCTGCCCGATCGAGCCATTCTACGGCCTCGCTCGTCCGGCCGATCTCGAGGAGGGCCAGCGCGCACGCGAGGGCAAGATCCCCCGCCGGATCGGCTGTCGACCATGCTGCGGGGTCGAACTTCTCCCCTAAGGCCTCAACCTCGCCGTCGAGCGAGAAGCTGACCGAATGGACGAGCCACGCGATCAGGCGAGGCGAGGTGCCGCTCGGCGCAGCCGGCATTTCAGCCGACAGAAGGGTCCGATGTAGAGCGCGCCTCGTTGAATCATGCTCCGCCCGCTCGGGCGGCGTGACCATCTCGGGGACAGATTCCGGCGGAATCGGTTCCGCCGCCAGATCAGGCCACGCGGCGGCCCCGGCGATCTGGACGGCGAGGACGAACACGAGGCAGGCGATCTGCAGCGCGCGCGCGCCCAACCGCGGGGCGCCGTCGAGGCGGCGGATCACCGGGTTCTCCGTCACTCCCACTCGATCGTCGCCGGGGGTTTGCTCGTCACGTCGTAGACCACCCGATTGACCCCCTGGACCTCGTTGACGATCCGATTGGCCGTCCGCTCCAGAACCTCTGCCGGAAGCCGGGCCCAATCGGCGGTCATCCCATCGACCGATGTCACCGCACGCAGGGCGATCGTCACGCCGTAGGTTCGCTCGTCCCCCATCACCCCGACGGAATGGACCGGCAAGAGCGCGGTGAACGCCTGCCAAACCGAATCGTATGTGCCGCTGCTCCGCAACTCGTCGATGAAGATGCGGTCGGACGCGCGAACGAGGGCGAGCCGCTCCTCCGTCACCTCTCCGATGATCCGGACGGCGAGACCCGGCCCCGGGAACGGATGGCGGCCCAGGAACTCCTCGGGGATTCCCAGGCGGCGGCCGACGTCTCGCACCTCATCCTTGAATAGCTCGCGCAACGGCTCGACCAGGCGCAGCCGCATCCGCTCCGGCAGTCCTCCGACGTTGTGATGGCTCTTGATTCGCGAGGCGGGGCCCCGCGCGCCCTGCGATTCGATCACATCGGGGTACAAGGTTCCCTGAACGAGAAAATCGATCTCTCCGATTCGCCGGGCCGCCGCGTCGAACTCCTCGATGAAGAGCCGGCCGATTCGCTTCCGCTTCTCCTCCGGATCGGTGATCCCCGCAAGCTCTCCGACAAACCGCCGTGCGGCATCGATCCGATGGAGGCGCACCCCTAGGGCCGTGAGCCTCGATTCGACCCAGTCCGACTCCCCCTCCCGGAGAAGTCCTGTGTCGACGAATATGCCGTGCAGGCGCTCTCCGATCGCCCTCTCGCAGAGGACTGCCGCCACGGTGGAATCAACGCCGCCGCTCACGCCGCAAACGGCCGAGCCCGATCCGACAGCCTCGCGAATCGCCGTCACCGAGCGGGAGGCGAAGTCGCCCATGTCCCACCCTCGCTCGAGCCTCGCGATCTCGAAGAGGAAGTTTGAGAGCACCCGCGTCCCCTGCGGCGTATGGCTCACCTCCGGATGAAACTGGACGAGGTAGATTCCTCGTTCTGGATCCTGCGCGACCGCGTGCGGGCATGTTTCTGTTCGCGCGACCGTTTCGAAGCCCTCGGGCGGCCGACCGACGAGGTCCCCATGGCTCATCCAAACCTCGATCGGCTCTCGTAGACCGGCGAGGAGCTGGGGTTCACCGATCGGCCTCAAGATCTGCCTCCCGTACTCGCCCTTCTCCCCGCGTACGACCTCTCCGCCGAGCAGATGGCTCACGATCTGCATCCCGTAGCAGATCCCAAGGATCGGCAGCCCCGCATCGAGAAGCTCACGGCGCGGCATGTAGCGGCCATCCAAGGCGGAGGCGGGTCCCCCAGAGAGGATCAGGGCGCGCACGCCCTTTCGCTGTAAGGACGCGAGATCGACATCGAAAGGGAAAAGCTCCGCATAGACCCCGAGTTGGCGCACCCGCCGGGCGATCAACAGGTTGTACTGGCTGCCGAAATCGAGGATCCCGATCACCCTGCCACCCTTCTATCCGTGCCGGAAACACCGAGCGTCATTCATCACCATCGCGATGCCGGCCCGGTCCGCGGCCTCGATCGATTCCACGTCGCGCTTCGATCCCCCTGGCTGGATGACGGCCGCGACCCCAACGGTGGCCGCTTCCTCGACGCAGTCCGGGAACGGGAAGAAGGCATCGGAAGCCATCACGCTGCCCGCCAGGTCGTGACCCTCCCGGCGCGCCTTGTGAATCGCAACCCAAAGGGCGTCGATCCGGCTTGTCTGTCCTCCGCCAATCCCGAGGATCCTTCCCTCCCTCGCAAGGACAATCCCATTCGAACGGACAGCCCGAACGACCTTCCACGCGAAGAGAAGGGATCGTTGCTCCGCCGGCGACGGCGCCCTTCGACTCGCGACGCGCCATCCCGTCTCGCCAAGAGAGGCAGGAAACGGATCCTGGACGAGAATCCCGGCGCCCAAACCTCTGAATGCGGGTCGGGATCTCGCGCCGCCGGCGCCGGATCCGAGGAGCGCCTCGCCCTCAAGCACGATCAGGTTCCTTTTCGCGCCAAGGCGTTCCCTCGCTTCGGGCAAGAACGAGGGGGCCGCCACGACCTCCAGGAACCTCGCCGCCAACTCCGCACCGCAAGGGCCGTCGACAGTGCGGTTGAGCGCGACGACTCCCCCGAAGGCGGAAAGGGAGTCGCTCTCGCGCGCTGCGCGAAACGCGCTCAGAACGTCATCTGCGATTGCGGCCCCGCAGGGTGTCGCGTGCTTGATCACGACGGCGGCCGGAGATGGTCCGAGCGACCGCACCAGCTCGGCAGCCGCGTCCAGATCCTGGAGGTTGTTGAAGGAGATCTCCTTGCCCTGGAGCTTCGTCAACCCGCCCGGAAATCCCTCGCCTGGTCCGTAGAATGCCCCCCGCTGCGTAGGGTTCTCCCCATACCTGAGCTTCCAGAGGAGGGGCGCGCCGCAGGCGAAACCGTCCGGCAGTTCCGCCGACGCTGCGGGGCCCGATTCGAGAAACGCGGCGATCGCCGCGTCGTAGCGCGCCGTCCTGCGAAACACCTTTGCCGCCATTTCCGCGGCGAAACCTTCCTCTATGCTCCCCCCCCCCGCGCGCAGGGCCTCCGCCACCCGGCCGTAATCCCGGGCGTCGCAGACGGCGAGAACCGATCGGTGATTCTTGGCGGCGGAACGCAGCATCGCCGGCCCGCCGATGTCGATCATCTCGATCATGGCCTCCCTCCCTGCGCCTTCGGTCGAGAGCGTCTCCTCGAACGGATAGAGGTCGACGGCCACAAGGTCGATCGGGGCGATCCCGTGCGCGACCCGCTCATGCTCGTCGGACGGCTCCCCGCGCCGGTAGAGAATCCCGCCGTGAACCCGCGGGTGGAGCGTCTTCACCCGGCCCCCGAAGAGCGAGGGGAGGCCCGCCCACTCATCGAGGGCGGTGACCGGGAAGCCGCGCTCGCTGAGCCAGACGAAGGTGCCGCCGGTGCTGAGAATCTGGGCTCCCGTCTCGACCAGGACCCCGGCAAGAGCATCCAGGCCTTCCTTGTGGAAGGCCGACAGGAGCGCTGTGCGGACGGGAATCATGCGGCGCCCTGAATCTCCCGAAGATCGGGGATCACCCCCCCGACGCCCAAACGATCGTGCACGACACGATATCTCCGAAAGGTCTCCGCGATTCGATCTTCCGGCAGAGGCGGGGCCGGCGGATTGCGGTCCCATGCAAGCCCCTTCAGGTACTCGCGGACATACTCCTTGTCGAGGGATATCGGTTGTGCCGATTCCTGCGTCCGGGCATCCCAGTAGCGCGACGAATCGGGCGTCAGCGCCTCGTCGATGAGGCAGAGTTCTCGATCGATCCACCCGAACTCGAACTTCGTGTCGACGAGGGTTAGCCCGCAAGAGCCCGCGAAACGCTCCGCCACTGTGAATATCCGGACCGAGAGATCCCGAAGGCGCGCGGCGAGGTCGTCGCCGACCGTCTCCTGAAGCTCGTCGAACGACAGGGCTCGATCGTGGCCCAAATCCTCCTTGGTCGTCGGCGTGAAGAGCGGCTCGGGGAGTCTCCCGTGGGCGGGGATCCCCCGCGTCACGGCGATCCCTCCCACCGTTCCCTTCTCCCGGTACTCCTGCAGACCCGATCCCGCGAGATGACCGCGAACCACGCATTCGATCGGTATCCGGCGCGCCTTGCGCACGAGCATCCAGCGGTCACGGACCGCAGCGCAGATCGATCCCAAATCAGGGGGGAAGTCCGCATCGCTGTCGGAAACGAAGTGGGTCGGGACGATCGGGGCGAGCGCACGGAACCAGTGGGCCGAGATCCGGTTCAGCAGCTTCCCCTTTCCGGGAACGGGAGTGGGTAGAACACAGTCGAAGGCAGAGATGCGGTCGGTCGTGACGAGGATCAGGTGGTCTCCCAGATCGAGGATCTCTCGCACCTTCCCTGTGTGGGAAGCGGCAAGTCCGTGATCGGAGAGGCTGCGGAATGGCGTTTCCATGGCCGGTTCCTCCGAGTGCTCCTTATAGCACACCCCCCCACGCCCCACAACCGCCGCGCCTCAGGTGCATCACTCCTCCGACCCATCGCAACTCGAGCGATCCCTCCCGGTCTGTCCGATGGACCTCGATCCCGCGCAGCGCGAATCGGGCCAAGGTCGCCGGCGCCGGATGTCCGTGGCGGTTGCGAGCCCCGCACGATATCAGCGCAAGACGCGGGCGCAGCCGATCGCACCAAAGATCCCCGCTCGAGTGCCCGCTGCCGTGGTGCCCTGCGAGCAGGACCTGGGCGGGCTCGAGGCCACCCGACGCCGCGAGGCGCTCCTCTTCCTCCCCTCCCAGATCTCCCGGCAACAGAAGGGATCCGCCCGCCGCGCGCACTCGGAGCACGAGGGATCCCGCGTTTCCAAGATTCTGCTGCTCCTCCGTGCGCGGCGCGAGGATGTCGATCGTCAGCGGACCATCCCGCAGAGACCACGGCGCAGAGATCATGCGCACGACCGGTACGCGGGAGGCCGGAAGGAGGAGACGGTAGCCGTCGCCGCGGCTGAGATAGAGCGTATCGACCTTTATCCCCGCCGTGAGGAGTCCGCGCAGACCTCCCACGTGATCCTCGTCGCCGTGCGTGAGGAACACCCCGCGCAACCGGAGGGCTCCGTGGGCCCGGAGGGCGGGGGCGAGGGCTCGGCGCCCCCGGGAACCGTCCATCCCTCCCGGTCCCGTGTCGATCAGATAGACGCCTCCTCCCTCTGCGCGGATCAGGGTGGCATCGCCCTGACCGACCGGAAGGATGACCGCCTCCAGATCCGCGCGGGGCTGTCCGCGAATGAGCGGGACGACAACGGGAGACAACGAGAGCGCCAGTGCCCCGGCAGCCGCGAAGACGGGGATGGCGCGCCGACTCGGAAACCGCCGGTGAAGGGCGAGGACCACGAGGATTGCGACCGTGCTCCCGAGCCCCACCAGCTCGCCACAGCCGGCCCGAACGATCACCGCTTCCCCTGCGGGCAGAAGGAAGGCGAGGGGGCCTATCCACGCGGACGAGAAGAGGCGGGCCGGCCCCCATGCGATCGCCTGCAGTGTCCATCCCGCCGGATTCCCCAATGCGAGTCCCCAGAGAACCGAGACGAGGACCGGCGCGAAGGCGGGAATCCCGGTCAAGTTCGCGACGATCGCCATCGGCGCGCTCTCCCCGAAGTGCGCCCAGAGAACGCCGGACGTCACCGCAACGGCAACGGCCGAAGTGAAAAGGGGCGCGATGACCTTCGGCGTCTTCGGGCAGAGGATCAGCGCCGCCGTCCCGCCGAAGGAGAGCTGCATCCCTGCACGCGGGATCTCCCCGGGCGTGAAGCAACCCACGACGAGGAGCGAGATCCACCACGCGACGGCGGTCCCCCCCGATCGTCCGAGAGCGCGGGCGATCAAGATGCACGCCGCCATCACGATCGACCGTACGACCGAGGGCATCGGGCCGACCATCGCGCCGTAGCCGTAGAGAACGCCGAGAACGGCGAGGACTCGCACGATTGGACGCCTCAGGACGAGACGAAGGAGAAACTCGAGCAGGATCGCGACCAGGCTGACGTGGAGCCCTGAAATCGCAAGGAGATGCATCGTGCCCGTGCCGCGGAAGATCCGCTCGATCTCGGGATCAACCGTCGCCCGCTCGCCCCAGATCAGCATCGGGATGATGGTCCGCACTTCGACCGGCAGGGACCGCCCGACCCTGCTCGCGAGCGCGCCGCGCAACCGATGGCGCCAACCCTCCCGCGGGCTCTCTCCCCCATTCGGGACGAACCATGCACGGGCCGCGTCGATCTTCCCTCGGATCAGACTCCACCGGGCGCCCCGGCTCCGGTCGGCGAGACCAGGCAAGCGCGGCTCATCGAGAGAGACGATGAACCCTCGGGCGATGAAAAGCCCTTCGAGCAGGCCGTCGCCGAGGACCAGGAAACGGCCGGAGACCGGATACCAGCGCCCCGCGCGGGCGATCGACACCTCGCGCGCCTCCCACCCGAGACCGCCCTCGTGGATCGTTCCCCTGACGACGAGCTCGGGCACCCCCATGGGGACAGGAGCGGGCGGCGTCCGAAAGGAGCCCCAACCAATCCCCAGACATGCCACAGACGCGATCAGAAGCCAGTCGCAGAGCCGTCCTCGGCGTTGCTCTTTCGACACGGCCGCGGCCGCCCCTGCGACGGCGCAGGCTGCACCGAAGCCCGCGAACCATGCGGCCCCCTCGAGCCCCCCACTCAATAGAAAGGCCGGGAGAAACGTGAGGCAGAGGGGGACGACCCCCGGTAGACCCGGCCGCCGGGGCGCCGCCCCGCCGGGATAGTGTCCCTGCATCCCCATCGCGGGGAGCGGGCAGCAAGACAGAGACCCGGGCCGGCGGCGCCGGTCCGGGTCTCAAATGCAGGGACGATCCCTGGGGTGCGCGCTACCGAGACAGGATCATCTTGCGGACCGTCTTCCCTCCGTTCGCCTCGAGGGTGCAGAAGTAGACGCCGCTTGCTACAAGGCGGCCCGCGTCGTCGGTCCCGCCCCAGTGCACTTCCTGCTCGCCGGCCGGAAGGACCGAGTCGACCAGGCTTCTGATCTCGCGCCCCGCCGCATCGTGCACGACGAGACGGACGGATCCCGGCTCGGGAAGTGAAAAGCGGATCGCGGTCGATGGATTGAACGGATTCGGGCTGTTCTGATCGAGGCGAAGCGCACGCGTTGGGGCCAGGTCGGCCACATCAACCGTGTAGGTCGTCGAGGCGCTGAACTGGAAGTCCGTGCCCGCCAGGGCGCAGCCGCGTTTCATCGCAACGACCATGTACATGTACTCCGTCTGGTCCCACTGGGTCATCTCGAACGAGGCGGCTCCCGTCGCGTCGACCGGGACGTCCCACACATCCCAGACCGACTGGCTCGCGATCTTCCGCATGAAGGAGATGACGTGATTGTACGAGCAGGCGTTCAGGACCTGGTAGGTGACGGTGATCTTATTGTCGGTGGATCCCGTCTGCCGCGCGAAACGGGTGATGTTAGCGCCGAGACCGGCCGGCTTCTTCGTCGAGGTCGGATGGACGTTCGTCTGCGGATAGGTCGTGATGTTCTTGTCGTAGGCCTGGTAGTAGTGATAGTCGGAACCCTCCACGTAGTGGTTCCCATCATCATGGAGCCAGGTGAAGAGATTCCAGGTCGCCCACTGCGCCATCGCCGTGTCGAGGTTCTTACCGTACGGGGCCAGATTGTTATCGAAACAGGTGTAGAGGTTCGTGAGATCCGCGTACTCGACCCAGGTGTCCCGAACGAGGGCGTGCCCTCCGATTCCCTCGGTAAGATAGGTCGGCCAGATGAAGGCGCCGTACTCGAACCCTCCGTTGGCGGTCTTCAGTTCTTTCCACGGGTTGGCAAGCATGAGGGAGAGGTAGTTGTAGTTGTCGTTGATCGAGTCGTAGACCTCGTCCTCCACGAACGTCGCTGTGTTCTCCATGAACCAGCCGCCGCTGCCCTGCGCGTTGAGCCCCATCTGGATCACATGATGATACTCATGCGCCACCGTGACGCGCATGGGAAGTTTGTTGTCCGCGTAGCCGAATCCGACATAGTCGTTGTCGATGACGAAGTACGAGGTGTAGTCGAACGGATGCCCGCCGGCGACGATGCTCTCTGAATAGGTCACGCCGTACGCGCCCGTCCCGAGATCGTCGACGTAGCAGTCGATCAGGGCGCTTCCGCCTCCCGCGGCCCCGTCGGACGGAGGTGCCGGCCAGCCGTTGGTGGTGTGGAAGAGGGCCCAGCTCGTTTCGCAAGCGTCCATCACGGCGTCGCGATAGGTCGCGTCCGGCCAGCCAGAGACCATGTCGGTCCCCGTGGTGGCATAGTGCACGCGGAAGTGTGTCGTGTCGATGTAGGAGTCGAGGGTCGGACGGGCCAGCAGCGCCGCTGCTTCCTGCGCGATCTTGCCCGGCATCGAGGCGAGACTTTCCTGCACTTCAAGGACGATCTGCGTACCGCACTTCACGGGCACAGCCCCGGCGACACGGTACTTCTCCGGAAGGCGGGCCGATTGGTGGAGCGCATACAGCTTGTAGAGGAGCGCCTCCGCCTGACCGATCTCTCCCGCATCATATGCGCTCTCGATCGCCTGCAGGGCCGACGGCGAACTGAGCTCCCCCAGCCGTTCGGCGGCCAGGGCTTGCGGCTGTGCGGCCAAGAGCAGCAATCCGGATAGGAGCACAAGGCGCAACGCGTTCATCGGTGGCCCTCCTCGGCGCGATAAGTCCATGGCGCCGCACGGCATGAGCAAGCGGCGGAGATGTGCGGAACACCTCTGATAAGTATATGTAGAGCCATGTATTCAGTCAAGGACGGAAGCTCATGGAGATCTCTCGCCCAGGAGCCTGCGCGGCCGCGCGCCCGCCCGCCCGCGCGAAGGGCTCGGGGGGACGGAGGCCCGCAAGTCCCGCGGAGCGAGGCGAGCTTCGATGTCTCAGGGCAGAATGCCTTGCGAGATCTCCCCTACGGCCGTCAACCGGTAGAGCTCCGAGCAGAGCGTCTGTCCCTCGGTCGTTTGCACGGTGAAGTAGTACTCCACGGCCTGATTCATCGGGATCCAGCGCGGATCCACGATCCCCACATAAATCCCCTTCTCCGGATCAACGGGCGAAAGTGGAAGATCGCGCACGGTCGCATCGAGTCCCGGGAAGTGAAGGCGCGGGTTGCGCGGCGGGGCGCCATCGGGCGACGTGAAGGTCGCCGTCAAGGGAACCGCTCCCCGCAGCAGAATCCGGCCCGGCTCCTGATGATCGATCCGAGGCCAGGGCTCGAGTCCGAATCGCGGCGCGACGACCCGGCTGCTTCCGGCCGTCAGGTTCAGCACCTCCGTCCAACTTGAGCCCTCGCGCCCGACGACACAGACACCGTGAAGCCCGGGAGGAACTTCCCTCTCGATCGGCGTCACGCCGAAGTAACGACGATCGACGAACACCGTATCGCCGTCGGCCGCGTGCAGCCCCTCGCCTTGACGGTAGGACCAAGACTCGACGCGAAGGAGCGCTTGGTCGGTCGCGAACGCATTGTTGATCCGCAGCCTCGCAGTCTCGCCGGCCAGCACCAGTACCTGCCGCTGCCAGAGCGGGAGACGATCGTCCTCGTAGAGAACCTCCTGCCATCCGGCGGGGAGCGAGTCGACCCGGCACGGCAGGGACATTCGTTGCCGGCCGGACAACCAGACCGAGGCCCGGGGGCGCGCATCGATCGCGCTGATCTCGAGCGAACCGGTCGCCCTGGGATGCAGGTCGACCGTCTCCCCCGTCCTCACGCGCACCTTGACCTCCATCGAACCAAATGCGCCGAGATCGAGCAGCACGCGGCGGACCCCTGGAGCCACTCCTTCGAGAATGGCGGGCGATCCGGTCTCTTGATCCACCCCGTCGATGAAGATCGCCCGCGCCGGCGGAACCGGATCAACGCGGATCACGCCCCCTTCGGCAAGCTCTGCGCCCCCACGAAGCAGCTGAATGCCGCGGGGCACCCCGACCACCGCAAGCAACGTTGCAAGGACCGTCGCGAAAGCCGCGGCCCATGGGGTCAACACCCTCTTTCCTCGCGGTGGCATCCCACCGAGGGACCGCTCGACGCGATCGGCGGAGGGTTGATTGAGAAGCTGATCGCTTCCGGTCTCGAATCGGGCGGCCACGCTGGGGGCGAATTCCGGCTCCTCTGCCAGGGGTTGGGCTTCGAACGGCTCAACCCGTGCAGGCCCCTCCACAGACCCCGAGTCGCTCGGCCCCGCCGCTAGCGGCCCTCGGTCCGCAGCCTCCGCGCTCTTTCTCTCCGCCCACGCCGGCGCGGCGCTTCGCGATGGGCACGCCGCTCCGGGAGCTTCCGGCGGGTGCGAAACAAACGGATTTCCCGCCTCCTCGAGGAACGCGGGGAGGACGAACTCCTCAAGCCCCAGTCCGCCGGAGTCAGGCGCCGCCTGGGCAGATCGCATCGGATCCTCCGGCCGTGCAGCCGCGCTCGATGTCGTGATTCCGTCGAATAGCTCACGCTCAAGGTCGCCGACGAGATCGATCCCGCGAACGGCGTCCCCGCTCCGCACGCCGACGGGGACGAACCGCATCGCGACCGCCCCGACACCCGCGGAGGCGAGGCTGAAGAGATTCACAAGCCCATCGCAGGCGCGCTTCAGATCTTGGTTAGCCTTGAAGACACCGGCGACGGCGAGGCGGTCGGGGCTCGTGCCGCCACTCGAGACGAGGAGGACCACGATGTCGTGCGGCAGCACCTCGACCGAGCTCACGGCGAGATGCAGCCGCGCCGATTGGCCGAATCCTGCGTCAGCCGCGCCGCCCTCCGACAGGTCGCCACCCGAGCGAATCAGCTCCGACGTTCCGTTCCTTACGCGAAAGACCCAACAAGGGGCCGCCTTCAGGAAATAGACCGCTCCCTCTTCAACCGACGCTAGGACCGGTCGGATGACCCGCTGGGAACCAGGAGCCGCTGTGTTCTCTCGAAACAGGCGGGCATGGGTCTGACGCAACCGCTCGAGCAGACAGCTGACGCGAGCCGGCAAGGCCTTCGTTCCATCGTCCGCAGGGCCGGACGCGGGGGAATCGATGTCGGCCAGCCGCGGCTCGAGAAACCGCGAGAAACTCTCCCGCGAGTCGACCTGGGCGACACAGGCAAGCACCTGCTGCGGGTCGACCCAGGCCATCGTGCTTCCACCCTCCAGCTCGGAGCTCGCGAGCTCGATCCGCGTCGGGCCATGATTCTCGGGTCCTGAGCGCATGTTCCCCTCCTCCTCTTGGGCTACTTCGGGGGAATTGCCAGGGAAGTGCCAGCATCGAGGCGGGTACGAATGGGAACGCAACTTGTTCTAACTGAGCTTGATAGAATGGGTTCGCGCAGGGCCGCCGGGTCACGGGACGCGGCTCCGGGCGCAGGAGATCACAGGATTTGTCCGGATCTGCATGCGGGCGGTCAGAATCGGTCCGGCCGGATCGGGAGCGGGCACCGTCCGCAGGCCGGGCGCGTTCCGCCCGCGGGAGGTCTAGAAGCGGGCAGATGCCGAAATGCGGTGCGTGTCGCCGAGATCGTCGTGGGGCAGGAAAGCGTAGTCGGCTCCCATGCCCCGGTACCGCAGTCCGCCTCCCGCGGTCCACTCCCCCGCTGACGTTCCGAACCGGAAAGCGATCGCGTGGGAAAGCCAGTATTCGAGTCCGCCTTGGAGATCGGTACCGACGCTTCCCGCATTCAGCTGGCTGGCCTCCTCGCGACCCTCGAAGGTCATCGGGAGGTCGAGCGAAAGCGTCACATCTCCCCTGATGCCCGGCACCGTGCGCGTCCAACATCCTCCCAGCGTCATGGAAGGAGCCACAACCTCGCGCGTGCCGGTGTCCCACGAAATCTGCGTCGTCGTGATGTCAGCCAAACGCACGCCGATTCTCAGATCGTGGTTGAGACGATAGAGGATTCCCAGGTCTACCCCCATCCCGAAGCTCGTGTTCCGCAGCAGCCCTTGGCGGACGACCTTCAGATTGCCGCCGAGGTCCAGGCGGTCGCCGGCGCTGCGGGCATAGGAAAACAACACGCCCCACTCCACGTCGCTCCCCTTGCGGAACTGCGAGGAGTCGACCTCGCCAGGATCGGGCCTGCCATTGCCGTTCAGGTCGTCCCACGCATCGCGCGTCAGGAGGATGTCATCGACGCCGTAACGGATCACAGAGATCCCCACCGCCGCGGACGGCGCGGGACCTTCACCCGACAATGGTTGCACGTATCCGAAGAAATCGTGCGTTGCGAGACTGCCGAATTGCTCGGCATGCATGAAGAGAAGCTCAGAGTTCCCGAGGGTGATCAGACCGGCCGGATTCCAGTACGCGGCCGAGGCATCGTTCGCCAGAGCCGTAAAGGCTCCCCCCATCCCGAGGGCGCGGGCGCCGACGCCGATCCGCAGAAACTCGGCGGCATACTTGGTCGCCCACGTGGTCGATGGGAGCAGAAGCAGGAGCGGCAGAAGGAGGCAAACCGGAATGGGTGAGCGTTTCGATTGGCGATTCAAGCGAAGGTTCCTCCGATCTGGTTCCGTCTCCGATCGTCACCGCGGTCCCGCGCTCTCCAGCTAGACTCTATCGGAGGTTCGGAACAGCGGTCAAACGAAGAACGGGGATCATGCCTCCTCCCCGCTCGCGTCGCCCCCCCCCTCGTTGCCCGATTCCTCCGCTTGCGGCGGATTCATCACCTCGTCGTGCCAGTCGACATACCGCTCGATGAACTCGCGGTCGGACTTGGCGAGACCCGTGAATGCGGCCGCAACAGTCCAGCTGTGCTCCGGCTGCGGGGACTTCTCGCAGCGGACTGCAACTGCCTCGCAGCTCACCGTCCGGCTGTCTTCGGTCCCGAACGGCGGGAAGTCGAACTGAAGGGCCAACTTTGTCAGCGGCTGCACCGGGTGGTTCATCCAGCAAGAGAACCCTCCGGCGCTGAAGTCCACGGTCTCGACCCACGTGGGAGAACTCGCGTCCCCGAACTCGCTCCGAATGCGGATCCCTGCCCGACGATGGCGCCGGCGGTCGCTCTTGCCGTCCCAACTCATCTGCTCCCTCCTGATCGGTGGCGGGGGATCCGGGTCTTTTTCGAACTCCCGCCCCCCCTCTTCCGTTCGGCACGATCGGCGTGCGGCTTGATCCGAGTCTCGCCCCCGCGTGCCCTCCGTGCCGTTGCGCGCTGCGCCCGCCGCATGCTCTTGGATGCGGCGGGCGGTCTCTTCGTCCCATCCCCTCTCCGCCCAACCAAGAGCAGATCGAGCAAACGCTCGCGAACATCGACCCGGACGATCTGCACCTCAACGCGGTCCCCAAGACGGAGCTCCCACTTGCTCCGCCCCTCGACGAATGCCAAGCGCTCCTCCCGAAGACGACTGCCCGCGCGTAATGTAGCACGCGCGACGAAACCCTCGACGGGAAACTCCTCGAGCTCGATGAAGAGGCCCGAGGAGGTCAGTCCGACAACACGCCCCCAGTGGCACTCTCCCATCCGCCGCTCGGCCCACCTCAACACCTTGATCCGCGCGATCTCCCGCTCGGCGACGGCGGCCGTTCTTTCCGTCCTGCTGCAGCTCAGGGAATGCCGCCGGGCATCCTCCCGCCACTGACGGGATGCGCCCTCCCGCACGTTCCCGGCCGGATCGGGATTGCGGATGAGCCAGCGAACGACACGGTGGTTGAAGAGATCGGGGTACCGACGGATCGGCGAGGTGAAATGGCAGTAACTGTCGATCCCAAGCCCGAAGTGTCCCGCGTCGACCGGAGAGTAGACGGCCTGCTTCATGCTTCTCAGGAAGAAGGCATGGACGATCGAGGTCAAGGCACCAGGGGGAAGTCCGACGAGAAACCGCCGCAGCGCGGGAATCGTCTCGACGTCCCGCGGCGAGGCCCCGGGAACCAATGTCAGCGCGATCTCCGCGAACCGCCCCAGCGCCGCCGCTTCGGGCTCCTCGTGGATCCGGAAGATGAGCGGCATCCCGGCATTGACGACAAAACGCCCAACCGATTGATTGGCCAGGATCATGAACTCCTCGATGAGGCGGTTCGTTTCCAGCGTCCGGTGGCGCGTGAGCGTCGCAGGCACCCCGTCGGCGCCGAGCGTCATCTCCGCCTCCGGGATGTCGAGGTCAAAGCCGCCGCGCGCAAAACGCCGCTTCCGGAGGCGGCGCGCAAGCTCGGCCATGAGGCGCAACGCCGATTCCACCTCTGGATCCCCTTCTCCGGTATCGAGAATCTCCTGCGCCTGTTCGTAGTGAAGACGGGCGCAACTCGTAATCAGTCCCTCGCGCATGGACACGCGGAGCGGCTCCCCGCCGTGATCGAGGTCGATCTCCACGGTCAAGACCCGCCGCTCCTCGCCGGGCACCAGGCTTGCCGTGTGCGTCGAAAGAACCTCGGGAAGCATCGGAATCACGGAACCCGGGAAGTAGACGCTGTTGCCCCGCCGCGACGCCTCGCCGTCGAGACATCCTCCCTCGGCCACATACCACGACACGTCGGCGATGTGGACCTGGAGGTGGTAACCGGCGGCGTCCTTCTGGATGGAGATCGCGTCGTCGAAGTCTTTCGCCGTTTCCGGGTCGATCGTGAGGACGAAACGGTCCGCGTACGAGCGCCTTCGGGCCAGGTCCTCCGCGTCGACCCGCGCTGCGGCGAACATGGCCTCATCGATCGCCTCGTCCGGGAAGCGACCCGGGAGCTGATGCGCCGTCGAGACGACGACGGCATCCAAGGCGGGGTCGTTCCCCTCTCCGAGCAGCTCCTCGAAAGATGCCGAGAGGGGCGCGCCATCCTTGTGGTCCTCGATCCGGAACAGCACCTTTGCGCCGGAGGGGACTCTCTCGGTCAGGCCGCGGAGGTGGATTCTCGCGGGAAGGATCGGGGTGTCGGGGGCGACGAAGTAGGTCCGTCCAAGGCGCACCACGTTGCCGGTCAAGATCGGCCGGGTCCGCTCCAGGACTTTCTCGACGACGGCCTCGGCCCGGAAATCCCGAGGGGAACGCCGGAACAGAGTCGCCTCGACCCTATCGCCATGGATCGCACCGTGGAGGTTTTCCTCGGCGACGTAGATGTCCTCGCCGCCGTCTTCGCGCGAAAGGAAGGCGAATCCCTGCCGCGTTCCCTTGATCGTCCCTCGGATCAACACGAAGCCGAATCCAACGCGGGACCACCGGAAAACACGCACGAAAACTCCGAGGTCCTCAGGAAGGACCCCGGAGTTTGCATACGTCCGTGCACGGTGGGGAAACCCGCGCGGCTAGCGAATCCGCTTCTTGTGACGGTTCTTCCGGAGCCGCTTCTTCCGCTTGTGCGTGGCGATCTTTTTTCTCTTCCGCTTCTTCCCACAACCCATCGAGGCTCGGTCCTTTCCCGGTTTCCCCTCGCCGGGGCGTCTGTGAGCGCCCTCCAGCGTGCGGACGGAATCATTCTTCTTCGACCGCGAACTTCAGGAGTCTACCAACCGCCTCGGAAGGTGTCAACGCCAGCATGAGGCGCAGGGGCCCCTTGGACGCCCGCCCCGCCCAGCCCCCGGGTCCGATCATCGGAGGACAGCAAGCCGCTCAACCCGATCCCGCTTCTCCCCGTTCCTGCCCCGGATCGAGACCTTGTAGAAATAGACGCCATTCGCAAGGGAGGCCCCCTCCGCGTCCCTGCCGTCCCAGTAGATCCCCTTCTCGAGTCCCTCGGACGGGGTAAGTGTCCCGGGAAGAAGCTCGCGGATCGTCCGCCCCCCCACCGTGAAGACCCGAATCGTAATCTCGGCCTGCTGGCTCATTTCGACGAAGAAGGTCGTTGCGCCCTCGGTCGGATTCGGAACGTTGAAAACGCGATCGAGGGTCAGTCCGCTCCCGGCGCCCTCGACCAGGTAGAAGTCCGCCGAAGCGGAGCCGCCCTGGTTCAAGTTGTCGGAGGCCGACAGGGTCAGCCGGTAGCGCCGCCCGCCGGCCAGTCCCTCAGGCAACCGGAACCTCAGGTGCCCTTCCGCGTACCCTTCCGAGAACCTCACCGAGTCGGAGAGGTCCTCCACATGGGCCAGGCGCGTTCCCTCGGCAATCTGCATGATCACCGAGCGGTTGGAGACGAGCTGTGTGATGTTGATCCCGCTCGAGTCGCTCAGGACGGCGCGCCACAAGGCTCCGGACGCGAGTTGCTCGGGATCGCCCTCGGGGGTCAGGACGATCCGGGGTCCCTCGCCGTCATCGGCGAGCAGGGGCTGGTTCTCGGTTACAACGAGGCTGTCGAGCCCGCCGCTTGCGCTGCGACCGTCTTCCGATAGCGCGTAGCCGTAGATCTGCCCCCACCCACGGACGCCGCTCCGTAGGACTGCCGGCGTGACGAATGAGATCTCGAACCGGCCATTCTCGACCGCGGCCGTTTGACGAAGGATCGCCGCTCCGGTCAGGTTGTACGTCGCTTGGAATCGCGATTCCCGGCAATCGGCCGTCTCGTCCCGACGGATCTCCGCATCGTAAACGCGGAGGTTCACGGCTCCCCGGAAATCATCGATGATCGAACCCGCGCCGTCGACCACTTGCCCCCGCAGAACCACGCGGGCCCCCCGCATCAAGGTGTCCGGCGCGACGGCCCCGGCCGCACGCACGGTCTCGACCTGCATTCGGATACTCGACGGCGTCGCGCTCAGCCGGACGGCAGGATCCCCAAGAAGCGGATACCGCCGGTTGTTCAGCGCCGAGAAGGCCCCCATCACGATCTTCGCCCGGACCAGAGCCTCGCCGAGCGGCCTTGATCGCGCAAAATCGCGATCCGGAAACGTCCCCAGGAAGAACTGTCGGTTCAGCTCCGCGTTGCTGGGCGAGTAGGCAACGGCCGTGGCGGAAAGCGCCGCGATCGCCCCTCCCCCGGGTCTGCGAACCAACGCCTCGCTCAGTCCTTCTCCCGCAAAATCGAACTTCCCGACCGAGCAGGATGCCGTGAGGAAGAAGAAGAGGCGGTCGGCATTCGTCATGCTGGCCACGCCGGACGGCTCAAGGATCTTCTCGTCGGCGAGCTGCACCTCGCTGCCGTGCCCCGTGTAGTTAACGATCAGGGTCCCGTCGTCGATGCTCTTCCTGAGGGCGGCCGCCGCCACCGGCTTCCGGTCATAGATGCACTCGTTCCCGTACTCGTAAAGGTAGACGCGGTCACGCTCGAGGCCGACTGGGAGCACATCGTCGGCGAGAGCTTCGGTCTGCCGCGTGTGCGTAAACATGAGGGGATAGTCGCAGCGGAGCCCCTGGCAGACATCGTCGGCAACCAAGGTAGCCCGCTGCCGCCAGGACCCCGTGTCCTGCGTCGACTCGTAGTTGCGCACCTTCTCCACCATCGCCAACGCGCGCGCGGGCGTGTCGGCGGGCAGCCGCCCGATCGCCATGTCGAGCGAAGGATCGGGGAATGGGTCGTAGAGCACGAACCAATCGTCCGATGCGAACTGCGGGGAATAGACCGTGCGCATGAGGCTCGCGTCATAGAACCCCTCGTAGGTCGGCACCGTAACCCACGCCCCTTGCTTCAGCCGATCCCGGAAGTCGAAGGTCGTATCCCCCAGAAGGAGGACATAGGCTGGAGCGGCGGAGGGGTCCCCGCCGTTCCACTGCTCGAACGCGACGCGAAGGAAGTTGCGGATCGCCGTCGGGTCGAGCCGGCCGGCCGAGAACTCGTCGTAGATGTCCTGCACGTCGACGATGGCGACACGAAAACCATTCCCTTCCCCCGAGTGCTCGCGCCTCCACGAGGCGAGGATCTCGGCAGCCTCCCCGTAGGATGCGTGCGTGATCAGGATGTAGTCGACGGCATCGCGGCGATCGCGCAAGTATCCCGCCGGCGGGGGCGCATCGATCGTGATCCGGGGCGTGCGCGCCGCGTCCAAGTTCACGACCGCGATGCGCCGCTCGGCGCTCGCCAGAGGATCAACCCCAAAAATCGCGCGGTGGAAGTTGCCTTCCCGCTCCCACGCGGGGGCGATCGGGCGGGGCATGAGGGGATCGGTGACATCGAGGATCGCCGTTGCGGCCGTGTCGGAGATCCCGCTCACCGCAAATCCTCTTCGCGAAGAGCCGGGATCAACGACGAAATCCAGGCTGTCACCCCGCGCGACGAGTTTCCGCTGGTAGTCGACCTCGAACCACGCGAGGTACCACCGATCCTGGCGAAACACGTTGGGGTTCGGATCCGACTTGTACGGGGCCGTCAAGATGAGCTCGTGCTCCTCCCCTTCGAGAGGCAGGTCCTGCAGCACGAGATCGCGATGGACCTTGTCGTCCCACGAAACCTCAACCGAGTCGCTTCCGATGATCAGGCGCGCATAGTGGTCCCTGAACGTGGTCGAGAAATCCCACGATGCCCCCCATACCCGCGCGAGGAATCTCCCCGTGCTCCCCGAGACCGGGTCGGGCACGGTGAAGTCGATCCGAGAGCGGGTCTCGCGGGACGTCGCAATCACTTGCAGCCAGTACCATCTCTCCCAAGCCGGCAGATTGGATGGGTAAGGGGCGCTGCCGGTCGACATCTCCGAGGGCGTCGGATCCCAGATCTGATTCCTCTCATAGTGGATCCGGGCGCGCGCTTCGGTCAGAATCGGATCCGGGACCGGAAGGCCCGCCGACTCGGTCCAGCGAAGCGCCTCTCCGGTGAAGTCCCCCCAGCTCAGCCAGTATGTGTTGACGGAAGAGAACTCATCGGTCCGGTACCGTTCGTAGGCGTGATCCGGCTGCCCGAACTCGCCGTACCAGCCGTCGGGTCCGAGCCCCCGGAATAGGATCTTGTCTTGGGGTTCGAACCGACCGTCGTTCATCCCATCCAAGTGGATCGCGATCTCGTTTAACCAGGCGGGGACATCCGCCACGGAGGCGTCCTCGGGCAGGCTCAGACCGCTTCCCGTGAAGAGCCGGAGCTTCTCGGGTACGATCTGGGAGAGATCCCCCAGTCCGGCCGCCTGCAGGTCCGCACCTTCGATCGCGTATACGCCGTGGCTCGCGACCTCGATGCGGAACCAGGGATTGTCCGTCGTCGAGAATGAATCGCCCCGCGCCCGCGGGCGGGCGATCCCCGCGCGCCTCCAGGAGCGGGCCTGTTCGTAGTTGACGAGGAGATCCGCGTAGAGCTGCTCCCAGGAATCCCGTCCCACGGGCGCCGGGGCGGCGTCTCTCGCGCCCTGGAAGCGGAGGCGTATTCGGACCCCGCCCTCCCACGCGGCATCGCCCGCCGCGGGGACGAGGGGGATCCACGTCACGGCGACGACCCTCTGATTGCGAATCCAACTGGGAGGCCCTACCTCTACGGAACCGCGCCCAAGCAACCCGAGGGGCAACTGACTACCGCCGCCCTCATCCAGGCGGAGGGGCGAGCGGTCGAGAGGATCGAACGAGACCTCGACTCCTCCCTCGCGCGGGATCCCCACCCAGACCGATCGCGCAGGGAGCAACCAACCCCCGCGCTCGCAGATGGACGGGATCCCTGCCACATCGAGGCGGGGCAACTCCCCATCCTCCCGGACGATTCGCCCGGTCCCCTCGGGAGCAGAGAGGACGAAGGTCACGCCGTCCGGTGTGGCCTGCGGCTCCTCTAGCCCCTCGATCGATGCGCGCGCCCCCGGCGCCCCGAGGCCCACTGCGAGGACGAGACAGAGGGCAAGACCGACCTGCGGGGGGCGCAGATCAAGACCCTCCCTTCGAGTCGGCGGAGGGCGGCGGGTCGAACGGTTCTGCCTCTTCGATCAACATGATCGGGATGTCATCTTGAATCGGGTAGGCCAAGCGGCAGGGATGGCACCGGAGCCGCTGTTGCTCCGTGTCATACTCGAGATCTCCCTTGCATCGCGGACAAACGAGGATTTCCAAGAGTTCCTTCGAGAGCATCGTTCCTCCCTAAGCCCGGCGGGGACGCGGGACTCTTGCGTCCAGCCTAACAACAGCTCCCCTGGAGGTCAACGAACCCCGGAACGCTATCGATTCTCCGCGAATACCCCCATCTTCCGGAACATCTCGTGGCGCCGCCGGAGCAGGTCGTCCGTCGGCAGCGCCGTCAGCCGATCCAGGCTCGCCCGAATCTCCCCGCGAAGCGTCTCTGCCATCGCATCGACGCCTCGGTGCGCTCCCCCCAGGGGTTCGGCGACGAGCCGGGTAATCACGCCCAGAGCCTCGAGATCCTTGGCAGTCAAACGGAGCGCTTCGGCCGCCTCCTGCGCCTTCGACTGGTCCTTCCAGAGGATTGCGGCGCACCCTTCAGGCGATATGACGGAGTAGATCGCATTCTCGAACATGAGGACCTCGTCGCCGACGGCGATCGCCAGCGCCCCGCCGGATCCCCCCTCGCCGATCACGAGAATCAGGATCGGAACCCTGATCAGCGAGATCTCCATGATGTTTCGGGCGATCGCCTCGGCCTGTCCGCGTTCCTCGGCGCCGATTCCAGGGAAAGCCCCCGGAGTGTCGATGAAACAGATGATCGGGTTGCGAAACTTCTCCGCCATGTGCATCAGACGGAGCGCCTTCCTGTACCCCTCAGGGTGGGGCATTCCAAAATTCCGTAGAAGGTTCTCTTTGGTGTTCTTCCCCTTCTGATGCCCGACGATCATTACCGGTCGCCCTTCGAACCGTGCCAGCCCACCGACGATCGCCCGGTCTTCGCCGAAGCGCCGGTCGCCGTGCAGCTCCGTGAAATCGGTGAAGACCCTCTGTACATAATCCATCGTGTACGGCCGGCGGGGATGCCGGGCGATCTGCACGCGCTGCCATGTCGTCAGATTCGCGTAGGTCTCCTCGCGCAGCTTGGCGGCCCGCGCCTCCAACTTCTGGAGCTCATCGCTGAACTCGAGGTGCTCCTTGTCGGCGAACACCCGGAGGTCATCGAGTTTTTGCTCCAACTCGATGATCGGCTTCTCGAACTCGAGCCACCCGGTCTCCATGCCCACTCCTTCCGCTATGGCCGGTCGATCAGTGTGAACTCGGCGCTTCGGCGCGCCTCGTTGCCGGCCTCATCGGTCGCGCGAACTTCCCAGCGATGATCCCCCGGTGCGATCGCTCCCGGCGCCGCTGCCCGGATGCTGCGCGACCAGGGATTCCACTCGGCCGGGACTCTCTTGCCGTCCAACAGGATCTTCAACTCGTCAACGCGGATTCCCGATCCTTCCTCGCGAATTCTTGCGCGCAGATCCGCGATGCCCCCGCTCCTCCGCGACCCCGCCGCTGGATCCATCCCGTAGATCCACGGCTCCGATTGGTCCTCGAGAATGATCCACTCCTCTAGACGATCCACGACAGCGACGACCGACCTGCCCGTCCAGAGTCCCGCGCGGGCCTCCCAGGCGCCGAGCGGAGCGGACCGTCCGAAAACTCTTAGTCGGCGCGATTCCTCCTCCGTCTGAGGTTGCCGATGGGGCCGAAGCGAGACCCGGAAGGGTCCATCCATGTCGGCGCCGGCGGGCCCGATCACATGCGCATCGCTCCGCACGACCAGCACCTCGTCCTGCTCGGACCAGGAGCGGCCGATGATCCGGCCCTCGTCCCGGACCCGCCCACCCCAGGGCATGAGGGTTCGCGTCCAGGCCAACCAGACGGGCCTGTAGAAAGTACCAGCGGCCACCTCGAGCGTCAACGCGCTGTCCGGACTGATCCACATCAGGTCGCCCCTCGGCGTGGCGAGGAAGACGCTCCGCAGATCCCAACGGTGGAGCTTTCCATCGACGGTCAGTTCCAATCGCGGCGAGGCGCCGGTCGCTCCACCCCGCGCCGGCGCTGCGAAACGCCACGCCGGCGGGTCATTCTCTTCGGGCGGAATCTCGGAGAACGCGCACTGGATCACGGCGCCCCGGAGCAAGAGCCTCGCGGAGGGTTCTCGGGACGGGATGCAGCCATTCCGCCACGACATCGTGATCCACCGCGGTGCCCCGACGACCACGGGCGTATCGAAAGCGGCCTCCGAGCAGAGCCCGCTCGGATCGAGGCTCTGCACCGCTTCCCATGCCTCGAGCCCCGAGGGGGTACGCAGGCGGACCCGAAGCCCGATTCGGCCGGCAGGCACGAGGGGAGCAATCTCCCCGAGAAACCACCCCGAGCCGAGATGTCCGAGAAGCGTTCGTACGGGAAAGCGCCTGCCGTCCTCCGTTAGATCCACCCAAAGCCGGATTCTCTCCGGATCTTCCCCGCCCACCGGGTCGACGAGGACCGCGAGATCCCAAGCGCTCTTCTCCAAGGGTCGCGCCATCCATTCTCGCACGCGGGGCGTAGGTTGAACGAGGACGGTCAGGTCGACCGTATCGGCGTTGGCCGCGGCGTCGCGGGAGATGATGCGGATGCGATGCGTCCCCTCCTTCAGTTCGCTCCCACAGGCGAGACGCCCCCGATCCCCCTCCATCGGGTCGTAGAGCCGCTGTTGGAGGCGACTCGGCGCTTCGGGCTCCGGGCGCTCGGGGTTCCAGCCTGGACCTAGGCGCATTCCCACGTCGGCGCAGTAGGCCGCAACCCCGTCGACCTCCAGACAGACCTGCCACGGCGAGGATTTTTGACCGTAGCTCGCGTCCGCGCTCTCACAAATCAAACCAACCGGCCCCCAGAGAACCGCCGCGACGCCGCTGAAGGCGCCGACGCCGTGGGTGACCGCCACGTCGCAGGCGGCGAGCCGTCCATTGACGCGCGCCGAAGGGCCCAGGGGGACGAATCGCAGGGCCTCGATCCGCGGGGAGATCCGATCGGGCCAGAGGAAGCCCGATCTCAGCGGATTCCGCGGCGTCCCGCCTTCGCGGACCTCCAGGTGAAGAATCGGCCTGCCGTCCTCCGTCTCTCCCGAAAACCCAAGCAGCGCGCCCCGAAGGACCTTGAAGAGGCCCGCCGGAGGATGCCAGTCCAACTCATAGGCGCCCCCCCGCACCTGGATCGCCCCGCACGATTCCTCAACGGCCGCCGAGAACCGAGAGAGGTGCGCGTAGACGATCTCCCTGCCATCCGGCAGGGAGAGGTGCAGGGCCCGCCCGTATCCCCCGCCTGAAACGCGCACTCGCGCAATCTCCCCATCAGATGCGGCGGCGATCGGAGAGACCCGTCCATTCGTCGGGAGGTCGATCCCAGGATGGGAGACGCCCGGAGCGATCTCACCAAACGTCGCAATGGGGGTGATCTCCCTCGGCAGGGGCGGAAGCAACTCGGGCGGGGCCCCGTAGGCGATCGCGGCGAGCAACACCGCGGAGGAACCCGAAAGGCCCATCCATTGCCAAGTGCAAATCGATGGGCGAAATCGTGCAGGATGCCAGCGCCTTCGCGGCCCATCCGCGCACCGATGCGGACCATCGTGCGCTTGGCGAACTTCGGACGATTTGGCACACGAAGACCCGCTTCGCCTGCGACGCCGTATCGTAAGGACCTGCCACAGGTTACGGCCTGCGTCGCCGCCCGGCGACGACCTCCGCATGCCCCAGCGAATGGACGTCATGGGATCTGCACGAACAACGGTTTCTCCGGCACGCCGCTTGCAGATGTCGGGGATCGAGCTCGGATTCGCGGCACGTGTCGTCCCGGCGATCCGTGGACCCAGCAGAAGGAGGACCCTACAATGTTCGATTCCCGTCACCCGATTCGCCTTTCCATCTTGGCGATGGTCGTCTTCGCGGCCGCCACGCTGTGCGGCTGCGGAAGCAACAGCTCTGATACGCCCCTCGGCCCCGGCACGATCGACCAGGCGCCGCCCACTCCCCCGAACGGCGCTCGGATCGACTGGCAGATGCACGGCAAGTTCGCCCTCGCATGGGACAAGAACACGGAGCCGGATCTGGCCGGTTACCGCGTTTATCTCTACTTCCCCGATCCGTTGCGGGGCAATTCATACACGTGCTTGAGTGGTGACGGCCTGCTGTTGAAGAACACCCTCACCGTCACCGGGACCAACGGCGCCGAGTACATCTTCAGGGTGACGGCCGTCGATGCAAGCAACAATGAGAGCCCAATGGGCGGGATGATGCGGTTCTCATACTCAGGCGCGACCGGCGGCCTACCGGCAGGGCAGGGTGATGGAAACGAGATCACCCCCGGGTCGGGCTCGGGAGGCCGCAGCGGCTCGAGCGACGAGCCGATGGAGCAGGCCGGCGGCGAGATCGGCTAGAGCCCGCACAGGCATCCAACATCGATTCTCCTGCAGGGGGCGTCGCGCCGGGGTTCCGCGGCGTCCCCTGCTTGACGTTTCCTCCCCTCCGGATCTAGATTCCGCGCATGTCGATCCACTCCCAACCAGATGCGGATACGAATCCTGAGAAGCTCCTCGACGCGATCCTCGCTCTTTCCTTCCAGCGCGGCCGATTCCTCCTGTCGAGCGGCGCGTGGAGCGACTACTACCTCGACCTGCGCAAGACGACCCTCGATCCCGACGGACTGTCCGCCGCATGCGCCGTTCTCTGGCCGGCCCTGCGTGCCGCCGGCGTCACCGCCGTGGGGGGTCCGACCCTTGGGGCCGACCCCCTCGTCGCCGGACTGATTCTCGAGGCGCGGCGCGACGGTCACTCCCTTCGCGGCTTTCTCGTCCGCGCCGCCGCCAAGGACCACGGAACCGGCCGCCAGATCGAGGGACATTGCGCGCAGGGAACGCGGGTCGCCGTGCTCGACGATGTCGTCACGCGCGGCGGCTCGATCCTGCGTGCCGTCGACGCTGTGCGCGCGGCGGGCGCCGTCCCCGTCCTCGCCCTTGCGCTCGTCGACAGGGAGGAGGGCGGACGGGAGTTGCTCGAGCAGTCGGGCGTGCCGCTCTACGCCCCACTGCGTGTGGCGGAAGTTCTCGCCGAGGCGGCCCGCAGGGGCGTCTGATCCACCGAACAGATCGGTTCGCCGGCGCGGGGGTAATTCGTTCCTCCCACATCGTTCGCGGCTCGGAGCCTGAGGCGACTCTCTGCTTGCCCGAGCCGGACGACCGTTCCTACACTCAGTCCTGGCGGATCGGTTTCATCGAACCGATCGCCCGTCGATCTGGGGGGGTTGGTTTCCCCGCGTTCCGTGCGGGGCGTTCGCTTCGGGAGGAACCGTGAGAGCGCTCAGCCCGATCCTCTGCCTTGCCTTCTTGGCCTCGTTCATTCTCGCTACCTCGGCCGTTTCGAATCCGCCGGAAGAATGGAGAGTCCACGAGGAGACGGTCGGGCAAGAGTACCAGCGCGACGGAACCGCGACCGTTCACTCCGACGCTTCCTGGACCGCCGCCTGGATCGACTTCTGCACGGGGTATGGTTCGATTTTCGTGCGGTCCTTCGACTCTCAGGATGAGCCGCTCGGCCCGGCCTCGCCGGTCACCGACGGCTACGGGCTTTTCTCTTTCGACGTCAACGCGGAGCAAGTCTCCGAGCCCTTCCTCGCCTCGCTTGCCGACGGTCGATCGATCCTGACATGGGTCGATTCGCGGGAGGGCCACCCGGAGGTTCGGGCCGCCCTGGTCGATCAAGACGGGATCATCGCTGGCCCGATCGTCGTGACCGAGGAAGGTCCCTACAGCACCAAGAGGACTCCCCACATCGCGGTCTCCGGCGATCGTGCCCTGATTGTCTGGACGGAAGGAGACTCCCCGCTCAGGAAGGCGCGGGGCCAGGTCCTCACCGCTTCCCTCGAACCGGTTCTCTCGAACTTCTCTCTCGACCCCGGCGGTGAGGACGTGCAGAGCGATCCCCGTGTGGCCGCTTCGGCCGCAGGTTGGGTCGTCGCCTGGTCGGGTGACTCGCAGGATCCAGCGCGCGTCTCAGTACGCGCGTTCGATCGGGACGGCCATGCGATCGCAGAGGCGAGGATCGTCGAATCCGACCCTCTCGTCATCCAGAAGGAGCCGGCAATCGTTCGTGTGACGGGGGGCTATTTCGTCGCCTGGACACGAGGTCTCTCCGGCGAGGTCAGCCTCGCCGGTCGTCTTCTCGACGCGGATCTGAACCCCGCGGCGCCATCCTTCTTGATATCGAGCGAAGAGGAGACCGTCACGCCGCGCGGCCCCGAGCTGCTTGCGATCGACGGAACTTCCGTTCTCGTCGTCTGGACGGCCGGGCCTGCACAAAGCGCACGCTTCCATGCCAGGAAGGTGGTTCTCCCCTCGACCGCGGCCGGGTCGATTGTCGTTGTCGACGACCCGACGCCTCCGCCGGGGCAGACTCTCACGCCGCGGCACCTCGCGCTGTTACCCGGCTCCACAACGCCCGCGCGCCTTGTCTGGTCAGATGCCCGCGAGGGTTGGGAGTTGCTCTTCCAACTCACGGCGGATGCAGAAGGCCACCCGCTCAGCGCACCGACCCCGCTCGATCCGAAGGATGGGACATCGACCCAGGCATTCCCCGATGTCGTTTTGTTACCCGATCATCGCGGCGCGGTCGTTTGGGAGGACTTCCGTTCGGGGACGATGGGGATCTATGGGGCGTATCTCGACGCGGAAGGGCGCCCCGCGGGCGGGTCCTTCCGGATCAGTGACATCAGCGGCGGGGCATCCAGTGCGCCGGCGGACAACATGCGCGACTTGATCCGAAACAGACCCGCGCTCGGGGCGACCATGAATGGTTCCCTCGTCGCAGCCTGGACGGCGCTTCTCGCCGGCGGCCAGAGGGTCATGGTTCAGATCTACGATCCGACCGGCGTGCCGGTGGGCGGCAACACGCTCGTCTCCTCCGCCTGCGGCGGGGGCATCCAGGGGCAACCCGCCTTCGCGGCCACGAGGGACGGCGGCTTCTACTTGGCCTGGTGGGATACCTGCACGTTGCTCAGCGCCGGGGACGTCTACGCGCAGCGCTTTCTGGTCGATGGCTCGGCCGACAGCGACACGATCCGCATCGCGGATAGCGCTTACGCGGGCGCCACCCAGATCAGCCCCGCCATCTCCTCCGGGGAAGGCGGAGAGACCGTCATCGCCTGGCTCGACGACCGGATGGGCAACTTTGACGTTTACGCCCAGAGGATCGGGCCCACGGGAACGAAGATCGGGCCAAACATCCCGATCAGCATCCCTGAGGAAGGAGGCTCGGTCGTCCAATCGAATCCCGATGTCGCGTCCCAGGCCGATCGCTACGTCGTCGTCTGGGACGAAGAGCCATACACAGGGGGCGGCGTCGTTGGCCTGCTCGTCGTTCTTCCCAGCGCGAAGAGCGGCGGCGGCCGATCGGATGAACCAACGTTTTTCCAGCTCGGAGGGGGATCGGCCGGGATGAAGTACCCGCGCGTGGCGATGGCCCCGGATGGACGATTCGTCGTGACGTACTGGGATACCTCCGCCGACTCCGCGCGCGTGATCGCGCAGCGCTTCGATGCCCGCGCCAACCGGATCGGCGCCCCCTACAGCGTCAGCATTCTTGGGGGGAAGATAGCCACACTCCAGGGCAACCTGGCTGCCGACGCGGGACGAATCCGTTACGCGTTCGCCGACAGCAGGGATCAGCGCAGCTGGGACGTGCGGGTCAGAACGGTGAGCTGGCACTACGAGGGCGACTACACGCCGGTCGCCGTCGCGAGCTGGGTGATCTTTGAGCTGCCGGATGCCCTCGAACTCCGCTGGTCCGTGCCGAGTGACCGGGCCGGCGGCGCGTATCGCCTCTGGAGGGAGGCGCCGACGGTTCTCGACGGTTCGCCGCGTCCGGGCGCAGACGCGATTCTCGTCTCGCGCGATCCGGTTCTTCCCCACGACCCTGGCGGGCTCGACTACCGCTTCCGCGACCCATCCGCGGCCGCGGGAACCGTCTATCTCTACTGGATCGAGGATGCCGGCGGTGAGTTCGCCGGCCCCTGGACGGGAGTTCGCTCGGGGCCGAGACTCGCCCTCGACCTCCGGGCGAGCGACAATCCGTTCTCGTGGACCGTGGGGCTTTCTTGGTCTCTACCCCGCGCGGGCGACAGCGATCTAGCGGTCTACGATATCTCGGGCCGCCTCGTTCGCACGCTCCTCCCGTCCCGCAGGCGCGCCCGCGGCGCGGGACAGCAGGTCTGGGACGGCACCGACGAGGATGGACGCCCCGCCCCCGCGGGCGTTTACTGGGCGCGCCTCAGATCCGCCGCCGGCGAAAGAAGCGTCAAGCTCCTGCGGCTTCGCTAGTCTCGGGCGGCGCATCTGCCGCCCTGCCAAATCCAGCATCGATGCACTCGATGCGCGCCGCGTTGAGGGTCGGGGCTCCGTAGGGCGCCTCGACCTTCCCCGTTGCACGCAGCACGCCCCCCGCCCGGACGAGGTGTCCGTACCGCGCGTACACGCTCGGGAAGAGCGTGCACTCGGCCAGGCCCGTCTCGTCTTCCAGCGTCAGGAAGAGCATCGACTCCCCGCGTTTCGTTCGCACGCGCCGCGCCGCGGCGGCCCACCCCAGAACCGACGCCGGACCTTCTCGTTGGAGCTGCCCGGCCGGGGTCCTTCCGACGGCGCGCCCGGCGCGGGCAAGCCGTCGCACGACGAGCGCAACCGGGTGCGCGCTCAACGCGACGTCCAGCGTTTCCATCTCGTGCGCGACGCGCTCCTCAAGCTCGAACTCGCGCCACGGGGGCTCTCCGCCCTGCTCCACCCCACCGCCCAGGCCCAGCCGCGGTGTTGGCCCGAGCGCCCGCGCCGAGACGCGCGCGCGGCATTGCAGGCGCCAGAGTCGCGCCGGGCGGGGCCCCGCACCGACCGAGTCGAGCGCCCCGCAGAGAACCAGAGAAACTGCCTCCGCCGCGCTCGCCCCGGTCCGGGACATGAAGTCGTCCATCTCGTCGAAGGGGGCGCGCCTGCGTTCCGCCGCGATCGCCTCCAGGGTGCGTCGCGAGAGTCCCTTCACCTGCGCGAGCCCGCACCGGAGGGAACCTCCCTCCCAACTCCACTCTGGGGCGGAACGGTGGACGCACGGGAGGGCCAAGCGAAGCCCGTGCCGGCGCGCGTCGGCCACGTGCACGCAAAGCGGGTACATCCCTTGGTGGTTGTTCAGAAGGGCCGCGTAGAACGGACCCGGATGATGCGCCTTCAGGTAAGCGGTCTGGTAGGCGAGAACGCCGTAGCCCGAAGCGTGGGCCTTGCAGAATGCGTACGAGCCGAACCGGGCCAGCTCGCACCACACCTGCCGCGCCACGTCGGCGTCGACCCCGTTTCGCACCGCGCACGCGATGAAGCGGTTCTCGATCTCGCGAATCGTCCCCCCCCGCCAAGGGTCATCGGGACCCGCCGGCCCGCCGCCCGAGGGGCGCTCCCCAAGCGCCGGGTCCGAAGACACCGCCATTGCGGAGGCGATCGCCCGCCGCAGCAGATCTCCCAAGGCGCGGTCGAAACCGCCGATCGCACTCGCCACGCAGATCACGTCCTCCTCGTAGAGGAGAATCCCGTGGGTCGTCGCCAGAAGAGGTTCGAGCGAGGGATGAAGGTAGCTCGTCGCCTCGAGACCGCGCGCCCGGCGGATGAAGCGCTCCTTCATCCCGGAGCCCGCGGGGCCGGGCCGGATCAGTGACAGGGCCGCGATCGTGCCGTCCAGATCCGAGGTCTCGAGCATCCGCAGGAGATTCCGCATCCCGGGCGACTCGAGCTGGAAGCACCCCAGCGCGTCCCCGCGCGCGAGCATCCTGCCCGTCGCGGCATCCGGATCGGGCAGCCGCGCCAGATCGGGCGGCGCATCGCCGGCCCCGGCGATCCCGTCGATTGTCTCGGCGATCGTCGAGATCGCCCGGTTGCCGAGCAGATCGATCTTCACGAGGCCGACAGCTTCGATCGCATGCATCTCGTACTGCGTGACGATGATCCCCTTCGTCGCCGTCTCGAGCGGCACCCACTGATCGAGCGGCCCCGGACCGATCACGATTCCCCCGCAGTGGATCCCCAAGCTGTGCGGGAGACCGGTCAACCGGTCGCCGGCGGCAAAGACCTCCGGCAGGGGCGGCTCGCTCAGATCGAACCGCCGTCCGACGGGGGTCGAGCGGGCAGCCTCGGCCAGAGGCGCATCGCTGAAGGAGGGAATCGCCCGCGCGATGGGCTCGAGTTGATCGGCCGTCATCCCGAGAGCCTTGCCGGCTTCACGAAACGCGCCGCGCGATTGGTAGCGGTTGTGTGTCGAGATCATCGCCACGCGATCGGCGCCGTATGTCTCATAAACATGCCGGATCACCTCGTCTCGCCGGCGCCAGCAGAGATCGATGTCGAGGTCCGGCAGGTCGCGGCGGAGACGGTGGAAGAACCGTTCGAAGGTCAGTCGATAGCGAAGCGGGTCCACATTCGTGATGCCGAGAAGGTAGGAGACGAGCGAGCTCGCCCCGCTGCCGCGTCCCACGGTTGGAATCCCCCGCGCGCGCGCCGCCGTGCAGATGCCCCCCACCACGACGAAGTAGTCCGTGAACCCCATCGTGTCGATCTGCTCGAGCTCCGACGCAAGACGCCGCGTGATCTCTCGCGTCACGCGGTCATAGCGGCGCCGCAGTCCCTCCTGCGTCATTCGGTAGAGCCGGTCGTAGGCCGTTTCGCCGGGCGGGAGCGGAAGTTTCGGGAAGAGGGTTCCAGGGGATGGAAGGTCCCCCCGCGAGAAGTGGCAGGAGAAGGCCAACTCGCGCGCCGCGATGAGCAGCGACGGTTGATCGGCGAACAGCTCGAAGATCTCAGCCGCGCCTGCAAGATAGGCCGAGCGCGGCGCAAGCGCCGCGGCATCGAGCCGGGTCACCATCTCGAGCTCCCGGATCGCCGCGAGGACGCGGTGCGTCTCCCACTCCTCTCTTCCTGCGAAGTAGACGTCGAGCGTTCCGAGGAGGGGACGCCCCAGGCGCCGCGCCGCTTCCCGTAGGCACCGCTCGTCGGAGATGCTCGGCGCAGGGCGGATGATGGCGGCGTAGAGGGTGCCGGGCGCGAGCGCCGGGTGGAGACGTTCGAGCAACGACGCTTCGCGCGCGAGAACGACGAGCCCCGCACTCCACCGCGCAACGGCATCCTCGAGGACGAATCCCGGCGCCAAGCGCCTTGCCGTCAAGATCCGACAGAGGGATGCGTACCCGGCCGGCTCGCGAATCAGCAGAACAGCCGACCCGCGTGCACCGCATGGCCCTCGGCCCCCTCCCCGGATTCCCTCCTCGCACGGGGGATCAACCGCACGCTGGGGATTCGGCGCGCGCGGCGTGACCTCCGCACCAAGGACCGGGTGCAGGCCCGCATCCTCCGCGCGCGCGAGGAAGGAGATCGCGCCGTACAAGTTGTCGCGGTCGGTCAGTGCGAGCGCATCGAAGCCGTGCCCGCGGGCGCGCGCCAACAATGCCCCGCTCGCGCTCGCCCCGCGGCCGAGGGAGAATGCGCTCCGGACGACCAAGGGAACGGGAAGCGGTCCGGGGCCTTTCGGGCATCTCTGAAGTCCCATGGATCGGATCACCAGAATACCATACGCTTGTACGGTATTCAAGAACCCGAGGTGGTTCCAGAGCCTATCGTCTGATCAGATATCCTGTTGCGGCGATTCGGTTCCGTCAATCGATTGGGGCGCGGGAGCGTCTGGGAGCCGCCCGAGGAGCGGTCGAACATCCCGAGCTGCCGCCCTCCCCGCGAGATACCCGCTCGCCCATGCCCACTGGAAGTTGAATCCCCCGATCCGCCCGTCGCAGTCGAGCATCTCGCCGACGAGGAAGAGCCTCGGCGCCTTCCGCGATCCCATTGTTCGGTAGTCGATTTCGTTCAGCGGAACCCCGCCGGCCGTCACCTCGGCGAAGTTCCATCCGCGATCCCCGATCACCGGGAAGGTGAAATCGACGAGCCCGGCGACGAGCTGCCGCCTCACCTCGCGCCTCACCTCACCGATCGGCATGGACGCGGCAATGCCGCCCGCCCCCAGATGCGCGCGCACGGCACGTTCCGGGAGCAGGTCGGAGAGGACGCGGACGACCGACCGCCATGACGTCGACGCCACGCGCCGGACCAGCCATCGATCCAGACGTTCCGCATCCCATCCCGGCAGGAAGTTGCAGCGCAACTCCGCTCCCGGGTCCTGGGCCTTGGCCGCGATCCAGTGCCGGCTCGCATCGAGAACAACCGGCCCGCTGATTCCAAAGTGGGTCCAGAGCAGGCTCCCCGTCCTCCGGTCGACCCGCTTGCCGCGAAGGTAGGTCGAGAGCTCGGCGGGCTGGGACACGCCAGAGAGCGTCCCGTGAAACATCCCCGCATCGAAGAGGAGAGGAACCAGGGCCGGATGGGTTGCCGTAACGGAGTGACCGAGGCGCCCTGCGATCTCCCAACCCTCCCCGTCACTTCCGCTCTTGGGAATCGAGCGGCCGCCCGTGGCGAGAATGACGCAACGCGCCCGGAAAGCGCCTCGATCGTGCCTGAGAATGAAGCCGGCCGGCGGACGCACTGCCCCCCTGGGGCTCGCCTTCTCCCCTTCTCCCTCTGCACCGGCGTCCGCGTCAACGCCAGACGCCTCCTCGCACGGTGGGATCGACACCTCCCGAACACGATGCTCGGTGAGAATCGTCGTTCCGGCCTCCTGGCAACCCTTCGTCAGGGCTTCGAGAACCGCCTTCGCGCCGCCCTTGGCGGGGAACATCTTCCCCGTCTCCTCGCGCACGAGGCGGATTCCCAGCGACTCGAACCACCCCACCGTCTCGGCGACCCCGAAGGCGGCGAGGACGTTGCGTATGAACGGCTGGTTGCCATTGAAATCCTGGGGCCGGATCTCCTCGTTCGTCACGTTGCACCGCCCGCCGCCCGAGACCAGGATCTTCGCCCCGAGTTTCTCCGCGCCGTCGAGAACGAGGATCCGCGGCCGCGGCCGGCCGTCTGCTACGAGTCGACCCGACTCCTCCGCGGCGAAGATCGCCGCTGCGAGGCCGGCCGCCCCGGCGCCAACGACGGCGATGTCCCACGCATCACTCTCCTCAAGCTGCACCCCGCCGATTATCGGATTTCCGATCACCGTCCCTCCCCCTTCGCGTCGCTCTTATCCTCAATCGTGTAGAGGTACCAACGATGGCGCCCGCCCTTCGCGCTCGAGGATTGGCGCAGGCAATAGACGACCCAGCGTGCTCCGTCGTCCATCTCAAGTTCGTAGTAGTGGCGCCTCAGATAGAGTTCGCCGCTCGAAGCCTCGGACCGCAGGCCCTTCCAAGCGCGCTCGCAGGCGAGCACCTGTCGAGGCGAACCGCGCCAGACGAACGCCGCCGGAAGACCCGGGACCCCGGAGGCCATTGCGCCCGCGGCGAAACTTCCGGCTTCGGGATCGATCGGCTCGCTCACCATCCTCTTCATGAGAAGTGATCATAGTCGAAATCCCGGCCGGTTACCCCGCCGGGGCTCGGTGTTCGTCGGTCCGCTTCCTCCGGATCAGGTGATCAGGTGGAGCCAATCCCTTAGCAGGAAGACGAATCGGCCGATCACGAGGGAGACGCGCGCCATCACCGTGAAGCCGAAGGAGGCGCCGAAGCCGAGCATGATATAGACGATCCCCGTCTTCGCGCCGAGCTTCACGATCCCCTTGTGCTCCTTCGAGAAGAAGAAGTAGACGAGCGTGCTGACCACCCCGATCAGGACGAGCACCGCCCACACCCCGGAGAGCGGATCCGCGAAGCTCGCGCGCGTGACGATCGTTCCCTTCAGTTGCGGGAACAGAGCCCCCTCGAACGCCGCGGGGATCGCCAGACCGGTGTAGTAGCCCATGAAGATGCCGATCGGAAAGCGGACCAACCATCCGCCCTTGGGCACGAACCTCATGAAGTAGAGGAGCCCGATCAAGAACGGCACGATCAGGATGAAGTTGGCGGGGGCGTAGGGATTGAAGAGCTGGCCCGAGAGCCCCTCCGTCCCGGCGGTCTTGAACGCCTGCCCCAGTGGCCTGAAAAGGATCGGCATCAGGACCCGGTGCCAGTAGAAGCCGACCGTCCAGCCGTTGGAGGCCCCGACGAAGAGGTGTTCGGCGAATCGATAGAACGGGTTGTCCTTGTACAGGAAGGAAAATACGGAGAGCGTCAGGAACGCCCCGATCCAGATCCAGAGGACCTCGGGTGTGATGTTCACTTCGCCCTCCTCCTTCCCGCGAAGTAGGCGATGTTGCCGATGATGACGAAGACGATGATCATGATGTGCGCGGTAGATTGCGCCCCCATCCCCTCCGTGGCCCGCTTGCGTCCGCCCACGCCGAAGTGCTTCTCCACTAGGTACTCGTACTCCGCGGCGCCCTTCATCCCGCCCAACATGCCGGAGAACTGCCCGGTTTCGAAATACGGGTAGTAATCTGGGGCGCTCACGGCCGTCACACCCGCCCCGACCTTCACCCCGTACTTCGCCTGCGCGTACTGCACGAAGGAGAGCGGCATCGATCCGCCCGAGATCGAGCAGACGATCCCGACATCGTTGTAGTTCTTGATCCGCTTCATGAGCGGATAGCCCAGCGTGTTCCTGCCGTACCAGTCGACCGGATAGACGGCCGTAATGCTGCGCCCCATGCCCAGAATCGGCACGATGGGGGGCGGCTGCCACCCGAGGTAGACAATGTCGCGTCCGTACTTGATGCTGTCCGCCGACGAAGCGGCCCTGGCGTTGAACTCGTCCATCGTGCGGTTCATCGCGTCCAGCGCGAGCCCCGCCCCCTCGATGTACATAGCGGCGAGCAGAACCGGGATCCTCGCGGCGAAGGCGTGGCGCATGAGCACGATCGCCATCGGCTGGTTCTCGGCTTCGGTCTGGGGCACGTAGTCGGTTGCGATCAGGACGCATTGCTCTTTCGGATCGACGGCGTTAACCGTGTCGAAGAAGCGCTGTGTGGGCTTCTGCACCCCCATCGGGAGATCCATCGGGATCAGCAGGGGCACGATGATCACGATGGCCGTGAAGAGGAAGATGATCCTCCGATCGATCCGCATCAGCCGATCGAAGTTCACTTGCCACCTCCCATCCAGCTCCGCTCAACCCCCGTGAGGATCTTTAGCAGCGTGCCGGTCGCGGCCAGGGTGACGCCGACATCGATTCCGCGCTTCGACGCGGTGTTCGGAACCTGCATCAGCCAGCTGCTCAGCTTCGGGAAGTAGGGCGAGATGAGCTCGCCCACGGGGACCTGGCCCAGCATCACAATGAAGGCCGACCCCAGCAGCAGCGCCGCCATCGCGGTCTTCGCCCGGAATGAGCGGTAGGCCGCGGAAGCCATGTAGAAAGCGAGCAGGGCGAACAAGGTCGCCCCCAGCGGCGTCAGGAGCTTGTTGTAGAGCGTGGTCAAGTCGAAGGGGAAGCCGAAGATCTTCGTTGGCATCGGCCCCGCCCCCGTCGGACCACCGAAGACGCCGATCACGGCGACGACGACGAAGGAGATGATCACCGTGTACGATTGCCGCCAGTTCTGCGCCTTTCGCTTGATCCGGTTTGTGTGGCTCAGGAGTAAGTTCCCCAGCCCGAGAATCAGGGCGAACGATCCGACGATCCGCAGCACGCTGTTGCGCAGGTAATCGTTGAACGCCTCCGCACCCGGGTGAGGGATGAATCGCCCGGTGATCCCGAGGATTCCCATGATGATCAGGAGCGCCAGCGGCAGCTTCTCGCGCATCGTTGTTCTCCCCTAGCGCCCGGACGTCGAGAGGATCCGACCCGCGTCGATCCCCGCAACGAGCGAGATCAGCGTTCCCACGATCAGAAGGGTGAAGATGATGAACTTGCTGTAGTCCTGACCCTTCAATGCCCCCAGCATCAGAGGCTCGCGCGAGATGTAGGCGGAGGCCGCGTACAGCTCCTCGCCGATCAGGGTGTAATCGCAGGCCACGACGAAGAATGGCAGCTGGGTCGTCTGATCGGTCCCCGCGATCTGGATCGCGCCGGTCGAGGCGCCGGTCTCGGCAAGGATCAGGGACTCGCCGCCGAAGTAGCCCATGAAGAAGTTCACCGCCGGCCGCTCGCGGACGATGATCCCGCTCACAGCCCCCGCGTAGGCCAGCGCGTTCTCCACCAGGAAGAAGACGCTGTCGGACTCGAAGGCATCGGGTCGGCCCGCCGCCATGTACGCGCCCTTCACGACTTCCCGGCACACGGTGAAAACGATCGGATCCCGCAGCGGGACGCGGATCGACGTCCCATACTCGGCCGTCTTCTTCGCGACCTCGCCCAAGAGGTTGAGCGAGGCGACGGTGCTGATGTACTCGATGTAGCCGGTCCCCGGGACGTAGAGGAGGGGGCGCCCCATCTCGGTCGCGCGTCCCACGGCCTCGTCAACAGCCTCGAGACCGGCGATCCGACGGATGTAGAGCTGGATCCCCTGTTTCGCCTTTCGGATAAACCAGAGGATCAACCCGGCGAGCACCAAAAGGGCGATCGCGACGCCGGTCAGGTAGCCGTTGAACCACTGAGGCCGGCTATGGATCGCTCCGGTGGGGGAAGATGCCGCCTCCCCCCCCGCCGGCCCCAGCGCAACAACGCGGTAACGGTACTCCTTGCCGTCCTCCGCCTTGTCGTCCGCATAGCCCGCGGCCCTCGCCGCCACGACGTCGAGGGAGTCGAAGCCTTCCTGCCCCTCGGCTCGCTCAATGCGATAGCCTGCCGCGCCGGACGGCCCTCGCCACGCGAGCGTGATGCTCCCCCCGCCGTCGTTCGGCGTATCGACGGCGGCGACATTGGTCGGCGGGGAAACGCCTCCTGCGCCAGGATCGCCGGGGGGAGGCTGAGCCCGGGCGACGGAGATCGAGAGCATGGGCGGCAGGAGAATCAGAAACGCGATCCGTCTCATCGGCGATGCCCTCATCAGTGTTTGGAGTGAGACCGACGGAAGCGAGCCTGGAGAACATCAATCGGCTGGCGGAAGAAAGGGAGCGGGGGAGCAACGATGGCAGGGTCTGGATCGGAGGATGGGCGCCTCATGCGACGCGTTCGGCAGGTCCGCTTCCTACCCATGCCACCTCCCCATCATGCCGACTCCTCGGGCGCAGGTTTCTTCCCTGCGGTGGAAGGGTACGGCCGGCCGAGGACGGGATCAAGGTTCAATCTCCGGGGCCCGCCCGGCAAGGTCGCATCTCCCGGACGGAGAGGTTACATTCGATCCGGGTATTCCCGATGGAGGTCCCGATGCTGCGCTTGTTCTTCTCGACGTTCGCCCTGATATTCGTCGCCGAGCTCGGCGACAAGACCCAGCTCGCGGCCTTGGCTCTGGCCGGCAAGGAACAGGCGCATCATGCGCCCTGGGTGATCTTCGCCGCCGCCGCCCTCGCCCTCACCTGCGCCTCCGCGATCGCAGTCGGGGCCGGAGCCTTCCTGGCCCGGACGATCCCCCCGGCGATGATCCGCTGGGTCTCGGGTCTGCTGTTCCTCGCCGCGGGCGCGTGGATCCTCTTGAAGCGTTAGAAGGGAGCGCGGCCGCTCCCCTCCCGCATGAGCGGCCGCCCGGCGACTACCCCCGTACCTGCGAGAAGACGTCGACGTAGCGGCGGATCGCCTGATATTGCGATTCCCCGTCGAGCCCCGCCTCCTCCATCACCATCTGCGCCTGTCCGCTCCCCGGGTAGCGTCCGCGCGAGAAGGCGTGGAGGGACAGCTCCCTCCCCTTCTCGGATGCGACCCACCGGTACAGCGTCGGCATCGTGAAGCCGGTGATCCCCATCGACTCCCGCGCCCGATCGGGGTGGAAGATCCGGCGCCTCTCCTCGGCCGGGAGGGCCGCAAACAGCTCCGCGCTCGTCACGAGGTAGATGTTCATCCTCAGCCCGTCCTTGTGCAGCCTCGGAAGAACCTCGTCGACGAAGGCATAAACGACGCCGCTTTCCTGAAGAACGATCGTCCCATGGTACGGCTGCGCGTTCGCGTCGGCAGTCCGCAGAGCATAGACGCCCTTGATCGACTCGGTCGCCGGAGGCAGCCCGAGCGCGCCACGGTGGGGGACCTTCTCGTTGGGGCGCGTCACGAAGGGGGCAAGGACCGCCGGGCGAGCCTTCAAAGCTGCGATCGTGAGCGGCCACAACTCGGCGGGCTCCCAGGGCGTGAGGGTGATGCAGGTCTCGGGCGGAAAGTTCTCCTGGAGGAGCTGCAGCGCCTGCGGGTCCGCATGCGTGGGACCGTCCTCCCCGGTCTTGAGGCCGGCATGCGCACAGACCATAACGAAGGTTCGCCTCGGATCGCCCGACAGCTCGTGCCGGGCTTGCTGGCCGATCCCGTGGAGGCGTGACGCGATGTGTTGCAGCGCTGCGATGAACGCCGCGTAGGAGGAGCCCACGCCGATGTGCTGTCCATAGCTCGACAGCCCGGACAGGAAGGCGCCGATGCAGTCCTCGCAGATTCCCCCGCAGGCGACGAGGCGCGAACCCGCGTTCGTTCGGGCCTGGTAGAACCCTTCCGGAAACCCCTTGCCGATGTTCGAGACGCTCGTCGAACCGAGAAGGTCTGCAGCGGCCGCGATGATGCCGCCCCTCGTCGCGCGATTGACGTACCCGAGGGCATCTCCGAGGGCCGCGCGAAGCGTGGCTTCCGTCCCCGGCTTCAGCGCGAGCTCGTCGGGAACCTGGTCGGCGCGAATGGCCGGGCCGTAGAGCGCCGAGAGATCGGGGCGATCCGCCCGCATGGCGCGCCCTTGGCGCTTCAGGTTCTCGCGGCGCTCTCCGATACGGGCGGCGAGCCGGGGAACGAACCCCTCGCGCTCGATCACCTGCCGGAACACAAGGAGCGTGTCCCAGAACGTGCGCTCCAAGGCCTCAGGCGCCTTGTTCCCGTCGAAACGCGGGAACCTCAGGTCGAAGCGATCCTCGAACTCCTTCAGCGAGACGTAGTACTCATCGGAGCAGAACTTGTGCCCCGCGCCGTGCGAGGCGCGCCCCTCGATCCCGTACCGCCAGCCCTTGACGGTGCGGTAGACGATCGCCGTCGGCTGGTCGTTCGGGTGCTGCCGGGCCAGCTCGACCCCGGCCAGGATCTGCCGGATGTCGCTTCCGTCATCGACCCGGTAGACATTCCAGTCGTGGAGGTACGCCATCTCCATCGGATTCCACTGTACGTAGTCGCCCGGCTTCTCCCCCTCGCGGCACACGCGGTTGGAGTCGATGCTGGCCTGGTTCCAGTCGACGTGGAGGAACACGTTCAAGAGCCCCGCCGTCGCAGCGGTCGCAAGCGCTTCCGAAACGCGTCCGGGCGTCATTCCCCCTTCCCCCTCGAGAAGGTGGACGTGGGGAGCGTCATCGGGTCCGAAGGAATCGAGCATCCCGAACGCAAGGCCGATTCCAGCCGGGACCCCAACGCCCGAGGCGCCGGTCGCGATGCGCACGCCGGGGGTCGTAGGGGTCGGATGCCCATCGAGTGCTTTCGCCGCGTACTCCCGGAAGAGAGGGGTCTTGCTGGTCGGGTTGCGCCGGAAGCCGAGCAAATCCTCGAGGCGGAGCTGGTACTTGACGCTCGCCGGTAGCAGACCGTTCGCCCCCACCCGAACGACCTCGTTGCGGAGCGCCCACATCGCATAGAGCCCCATCGCCTTGTGTCCAGCCGCGTAAACGAGGAGGTCGTTCGCCGGCTCGTCGGGTTCGCTGAAATCGTAGTCGAGGAGTGCGAAGAGAAGCGCGGCGACGATCCGTCCCGAGGAGATGCTTCCCCCGGGATGTCCCGATGTCGGAACGAAGTTGTAGAGAACCCCGCAGAGCGTCCGGTACAGCAGATCGTAGCGCTCGAGGTCCGCGATCAGCTCCTCATCGGGCGCCCGACCCGGAACCCGCCCGGCATTGAGCTCCTCGGTCACCGGGACATAGATCGCTCGCCGGGGAGCGAATCCCATGGTTTGCGCGTGAAGGCCGCTGGCGTTCGTCGTCATCACCAACCTCCCTTCCCAGAGCCAGTCGTCGAGTGCGGAAAGCCTTCAGCAGGTTAGCGAAAAGAAGAGAACGCGGGCAAGTCGCTTTGCGCTTCCGCCTGCTCTCCTGTATCCTCCACCAAGATATTGTCCAATCGGAGGATCGATGCCCAGTCTCGCCTTGATCGGCCCGCCCGGGAGCGGGAAAAGCACCGTCTTCGAGCTACTGGGCGGCGTCCCATCCCGGGCGCCGCTCAAGCAGAACTTCACCGCCGACCGCGCGATGGTTCCCGTCCACGATCCTCGTTTCGAGAAGCTGTGCGCGATCTTCACGCCGAAGAAGAGCACTCCCGTCCAGGTAGAAGTCCTCGATCTTCCGGGCTTCGATCCCCAGACAGATCCAAAGCTCCAGACAGCCGCCATGAACGAGGTCCGTAAGGCAGACGGAATGGCGATTGTTCTCGACCTCTTCCGGCCGGAGGCGGCGGAGCAGGCCCTCTCGTCGCTCACGCGGGCTTGGGAAGAGATCGTCTTCTCCGATTACGCGATCGTGAGCAAGGGGATCGAGAACGTCGAGATGGCCGCCAAGAGCAAGCACAACCCCGACGCGGAGAGGCGCCACACCTTCCTCCTCAGCTTGGTCGGCCCGCTTGAATCGGGCGATGGTCTGCGAGGGGCCGCCCTGAGCGCCGACGGCGAGAAGCTCGTCCGCCAGTACGGCCTCCTCACGAGGAGACCGATCCTTGCGATCGCGAATCTCTCGGAAGAGGATCTCGCCGGCCCATCCGGCAATCCGGCCGTCGCCGGGCTGCGCGCATTCTGCGAGCAGCGTCGTTGGCCCTTGTTCCTCCTCTCGGCAAAGGTCGAAGCGGAAATCGCGCTGCTCGAGCCGGCCGATCGCGCCGAGTTGCTGGCCGCCTACCACCTCGAGGAGCCCGGACTCCATCGCTTCCTCCGCCACGCGTATTCCGCGCTCAATCTGATCACCTTCTTCACCGTCGGGGAGGATGAAGTCCGGGGCTGGACGGTTCGCAGGGATTCCCCCGCCCGCCAGGCCGCGGGGGTGATTCACAGCGACCTAGAACGTGGATTCATCCGGGGCGAGGTCATCCACTGGTCCCTCCTCCAGGAGTGCGGATCCCTGGCGGAGGCGAAAAAGCGCGGCATCCTTCGTCTCGAGGGGAAGGACTACCCGGTTCAGGACGGAGAGATCCTGCACGTGCGCTTCAGCGTCTGACCGGCGGCCATCCCGGTCAACGGACTACCCACCCCCGGCCCAGATGCGATTCGCTTCCGCCCAATCCCCCCGCATGCCGTATCATGGCCTAACCGCGGCAACATCTTCCTTCTTCGGCCCCCCGCCGGAGAGCGAGGCCCCTGACGCGTGCCCGGCGCCCTCAATAACCTGCACGTATCGAGTTTCCTGCCGATCGACCCTCCGGATGCGATCAAGCGCGACGTTCCGCTGAGCTCACAGGCCGCGGAGACCGTCCTTCGCAGCCGCGAGGCAATCAAGGCCGCGCTCCGCGGCGAGGATCGGCGCCTCCTCGTCGTCGCGGGTCCCTGCTCGATCCACGATCCTGACGCCGCCATGGACTACGCGGCGCGTCTGGCCGAGTTGAGCCGTTCCGTACAGGACAAGATGATCATCGTCATGCGCTTCTACTTCGAGAAGCCCCGCACGACGGTCGGATGGAAGGGTCTGATCAACGACCCTCACCGGGATGCAACCTTCGACATCAACGCCGGGTTGCGCCTCGCCCGGCGTCTGCTGAACGAAACCAACGCACTCGGCCTCCCCTGCGGGACGGAGTTCCTCGATCCGATCGTCCCCCAGTACACGGCGGAAATGATCTCCTGGGCGGCGATCGGCGCGCGCACGAGCGAGAGCCAGACGCACCGCGAAATGGCGAGCGGGCTGTCGATGCCCGTTGGCTTCAAGAACGCGACCGACGGCAACGTCGACACCGCGATCGAGGCGATGATCTCGGCCCTTCATCCCCACGCCTTCCTCGGGATCGACCAGGCGGGCAGATCCAGCATCGTCAAGACGACCGGCAATCCCGACGTGCACCTCGTCCTCCGGGGAGGTGGAGGAAGGCCGAACTACTCCAGCGCCGACATCGCCAAGGCTGGCGGTCTTCTCGGACGATTCTGCCAAGGACGCCGCGTGATGGTCGATTGCAGTCACGGCAATAGCGGGAAGGATCACGCGCGGCAGCCGGGGATCTTCTCCGACGTCCTCGCCCAGTATCTCCGGGCCGGCGATTCAATCCTCGGCATGATGCTCGAGAGCAACCTGGTCGAGGGGCGGCAGGAGCTCGCAGGCCCCCTGACCTACGGGGTGTCGATCACGGACGCGTGCATCGGGTGGGAGACGACGCGGGAGGTTCTTCTCAATGCCCACGAAGCGATCCGCTGACGATCGACGGGGGGGGGGGCGCGGTTCCATCGAGAGGAACATGAGAACTCTCCGCGAGTCGGTCGCGCAGATAGACGGAGAGATCCTGGATCTCGTGGCCAAGCGCCTTCTCCTGGCTCGCCGGATCGGCCGCGTCAAGCGCGACCATGGCCTCCCCGTGCAGGATTTCCAGATCGAGCGACAGGTCGTGGAGCGCAACCGGAGCAGGGCCGAACGTCTTGGCCTTGCGTCCCCACTGGTCGATGAGGTCACGCGCCTCTTGATCGAGCACGCGACCCGCGTACAAGACGCCGACCGGCGCCTGCTCGTTCAGGAGCCGTCGGCCGCCGGGGAGAGGATCCTCGTCGTCGGCGGTCTCGGGGGCATGGGCCGCTGGCTCGCTCGCTTCTTCAGCTCGCTCGGACACAGCGTGACCGTCCTTGACCGTCCCGGCGTCCGAACGCGCACGGAGTTCCCCCGTGCGCAGGACCTCGCGCGGGCCGCCGTAGAGCATTCGGTCGTGGCTTTGGCGACCCCGATCGCCGCGACCGCCCCGATCCTCGACCGGATTGTCCGGACCGGCACATCCGCGCTCATCTTCGATGTCTGCTCGTTGAAACAACCCGTCAGGAGATCCATCGATAGCGCCCTGGCGAAGGGCCTGCGCGTCGCATCGATCCACCCGATGTTCGGTCCCGACGCCGACGTCCTTGCCGGCAGAAACGTCCTCCTCTGCCGGACGCAGGGAACCGATCACTCCATCGTGGCGGGGCGGTTCTTCGAGCAGACGACGGCAGCCCTCGTCTCGATTCCGATCGAACGCCACGATGAGCTGATGAGCTATGTTCTCGGCCTCTCGCACCTCACAAGCCTGGTCTTTGCCCGCGCGCTCGCGACGAGCGGATTGTCGTATGAGACGCTTTCAGCCGCCGGCAGCACGACATTCGCTTCCCAGACGCGGGTCAGTCGCTCCGTATCCGCCGAGAACCAAGACCTGTACTTCGAGATCCAGACAGAGAGCACGGCCACGCCGATTCTCCTCCGCAGTTTCTCTTCCGCGCTCGAGGCGTTCGCGACGGCGATCCGAAGGAAGGACCGTCGCCGCTTCAAGTCGCTGATGGATTCGACGCGCGCCTACTTCGAGCTTGGGTCGTCCATTCGCGGCCGGAGCCGCAGCAAGCGGCCCGCGCGCCCCTCCGGCGGCCGAGACGCATAGGATCGCCGGCATCGCGAGTTGACAGAGGACCCTCCACGGCCGACAATCAGTTCGCTGATTCTACAGTCCGTTTGGCGAACCTGGGGAGGCTCCGTGCCCTTTGATCAGCAGTCTCGACCGGATGAGCAGCTGGACTTCCGGGCCCTGGTCGAGGACGCGACGGACGGGATCGTCGTGCTCGCCCGCGACGGAAGTGTCATCTTCGCCAACCGCGGCGCTGCCGAGCTCACAGGATACAGTCAGAAGGACTTGCCCGAGCTCAATCTCGGGCGGGTGCTCACGCCGGACGCGTTCGCCAAGGCCGCGGCGATTCGAGCGGTTCGGCACGCCGGCGGGCCGGCCCCCGCCCGGTACGAGTCGGCCCTGCTCCGCGCTGACGGGACGCATGTCCCGATCGAAGTCAACGTGATGCCGATCACCTGGGTTGGCGAGCCGGCAGATGTCGTGATCTTCCGGGACATTTCCGCCCGAAAGCATTATGAACTCGACCTGCTTCGACGCGAGGCGGTCCTCTGCGGCGTGGCCACGGCTGCCGCCGCGCTCGTCGGATCGATGCGATGGTTGGATCAGACGCCGATCGCGCTCGAGCTTCTGGGGCGCGCCCTCTCCGCGCACCGCGCCTACATGTGGGAAGCCCACACCACACCGGACGGCGAAGTCCGCACGCTCAACCGGCGCTTCTGGGTGGATCCAGCACATGACCACAGGCCGGAGACCCTTTCCTTCGAGGGGTTCCCGCTCCGAGCGTCAGGCTACGGCGCATGGCTCGACACCGTCATGAAGGGCGAGCCCGTCCTCTCGTACACGCGCGACTATCCCAAGGATGTCACCAGTCACGAGACACTGGGTATCCGGTCGGTCCTCTCGCTCCCGATCATGGTCGACGAGGGGTTCTGGGGCGTGCTCGGCCTGTCCGACTGCGAGTCGGAGCGAGAGTGGCTCCCTTTCGAGATCGACGCCCTGCGCACCATCGCCAGCATCATGGGCTCCTTGATCCGGCGCGAGCGGGTCAGGGAGGACCTACGCCGCAGCGAAGAGCGCCTGCGGACGACCATCGAGCAAGCCCCGACCGGGATCTTCATCACCGATGAGCAGGGGTGGCTTACAGAGGCGAACCGCAGCGGATGCGAGATGCTCGGCTACACCCTCGATGAGATGCTCCGCATGCGAATCTCCGACACCGTCTCTCCCGAGATGCTCCACCTCGTCCACGCCCACTTCGAGCAGGTGAGGCTGGGAGAGGCGCCGCGGATCGAGCTGCCCCTCGTCACGAAGTCCGGCGGGATCATCCACGCGGAAGTCCTCGCCAAGCGTCTCTCCGACGGGCGCATGCAGGCGATCCTCTGCGACATCACGGCGCGCAAATCGGCCGAGGAGGAGATCCGCCGCCACGTCCAGATCCTCCAGGCGGTGAGCTTCGCGGCCGAGCACTTTCCGACTTTCCCTGAATGGGAGGAATGGGTCGACGATCTCCTCGAGCGGATCGGGCGCGCCACAGGGGCCGACCGCGCCTTCATCTATGAGAACCGCGTCGAACCGGACGGCGAGCACGTCGTGATCCGCCGCAACGCGTGGATGGGACCCGGCGCGCACCCGTACCCCGGACCTATTTGCGGTTCGAAGTACTCGCTCCGATCCCTCGGGTTCGGTCCGTGGATCGAGTATGCGGGGCGCGAACCTTGGCAGGCGCGCAAGAGCGCGCTCCCCCCCCCCGTGCAGGATGTCTTCGAGTCGATCGGCGCCAAGGCCATCGTCCTCGTTCCGATCCAGGTGGAGGACACGTGGTGGGGAATCCTCGGCCTGACTGACTGCGGGTGCGAGCGTGAATGGCCCGCCACGGACGTCGACGCCCTCCGGACCGCGGGCAACATCATCGGCGCGATGATCCAGCGCCTGCGGATCGAGGCCGCGCTCGTCGAGAGCGAGGCGAAGTACCGGTCCCTCGTCGAGGGGGCCCGCCTCTCGATCGCCATGGTCAATCGGGACGGGATCTTCGAGTTTGCCAATTCGATCGCGGCCGATCGTCTGGGCATCCCCGTCGAGAAGCTCATCGGAATGTCGATGTGGAAGGTATTCCCGGAGGAGCGGGCCGACGTGCAGGTGGGCCTACTCCGCCGTGCGATCGACGAGCAGGAGCTCGCCGTCGTTGAGATGCCGACTCTGGTCAAGGGCGAGGAGCGCTGGCACGAAACAACGATCAATCCCCTGATTGACTCCGAGGGGCAGTGCAACTCGGCCTTGGTCATTGTCTCCGACATCACGAAGCGAAAGCGGGCGGAGGAGAGGCTCCTCTCCCATCAGGAACGTCTCAGGGCCCTTTCCTCCGAGCTTGGCCTGATCGAGCTGCGGGAGCGCCGGCGCATCGCCGGTGAGTTGCACGACCGCATCGGGCAGACCCTGGCAATCGCGAAGATGCGGCTCGGAGCTTTGCGGAAGACGGCCGGCGCGGCGCTCGGCGCCGGGATCGACGAAATCCGCGGCCTCATCGACCAAACGATCGAGGACACGCGCTCCCTCACCTTCGATCTGAGCCCGCCGATCCTCGACGAGCTGGGCCTCGAGCCGGCGCTCGAATGGTCAGTGGAACGGTTTCGCGGGGAGCACGGCATCCAGGCCGCGTTTCGCGACGACGGCGCGAAGAAGCCTCTGGGGCCCGACGTGCGCGCCTTTCTCTTTCGGTCCGTTCAGGAGCTCTTGATCAATATCGTCAAGCACGCGAGCGCGCGGAACGTCGAGGTCCTCGCCGCCCGCTCCGGAGCTGAGATCCAGATCACGGTCGTCGACGACGGGGTTGGATTCGATCCGGTGGACGTCACCGATCTCGCCTTCCCGACCGCCGGGTTCGGGCTCTTCAGCATCCGCGAGAGGATCTCCTCCCTCGGAGGCCGGGTCGATGTGCGGAGCGCGGCGAGGGAGGGCACGATGATCGTATTGACGGCGCCCCTGCAGGGCGATCCGCCGGATGGAGGGATGCCCGCATGACCACGATCCTTCTGGTCGATGATCACAAGATCATGCGCCAGGGACTCCGCTCGCTGCTGTCGGGCCAGCCCGGGATGTCGGTGATCGCAGAGGCCGAGAACGGACGCAAGGCGGTGGAACTGGCCAAGGAGACCCGTCCGGACATCGTCATCATGGACGTGACGATGCCCGACATGAACGGGATCGAGGCCACCCACCAGGTCAAGGTATCGGTTCCAACGACGAAGGTGATCGCCCTGTCGATCCACACGGATCGCCGTTACGTCCTTCAGATGTTTCGCGCCGGCGCATCGGGTTATCTTCTTAAGGACTGCGCCTTCGAGGAGCTGACCCGCGCGATCAGGGCGGTCTCCAACGGCCAAGCGTATTTGAGCCCTGGAATTGCCGGCACGGTGGTCGGGGAGTTCCTCCGGGGCCTGGAGTCGAACGGTTCCGCGGGGGGTCCTTCCCTCAGCGCCCGGGAGCGCGAGGTTCTTCAGCTCTTGGCCGAGGGGAGAAGCACGAAAGAAATCGCGTCGGCTCTCAAGGTCTCGGCCAAGACCGTCGAAACGCACCGGCGCCGGGTCATGATCAAGCTACAGATGAACAGCGTTGCGGAACTCACTAAGTACGCGATCCGCGAAGGGTTGACCACGCTCTAGCCCGCCTGCGCACCCATCACCCCGGCGGGACGGCTAAGGCATTTCCACCGTCATCCTCAGGAAGTCCCTGATTGCCGGTTCGCCGACGCTGCCTGATTGTCGCATTGGGACCTGATCGACTCATGCGCCCCACCGGGGGAGGAGATCGGGTCGCCGGCTCGTACTACCCGGAATCAAGCGACCGCGGAAACGGGCTTTTGCCAGTTTGTCCTACGGATAGGCGCCTGGCGAAGGGCGGGAAACCCGACCGTGAGTGCGACTGCGACGGTGATCATCCGACCGTGCTGTGACCATTCGAATCTGCTGCGCCTTAGAGACGCGCGTCGAACTGCTGCCGGGGCGATCCGGTGCGGGCCGGCCACCGCGCGGCGGGTTCCCTTTGCGGGGATCCGCCGCGTTCCATTTCGCGCGGCGGTGACGCACCGGCGACAGAAGGGATCGCGTCCGGGCTCAGTTCTTCCTAGGACTGCGACGCCGGAGGGTTCCAACGCGCTCCCAGCTCGGCTGCCTCTTTGACGCAGCTATTCACCGCGATCCCCCGATAGGAGTTTCCGACCAGGGCCAGGCCAGGATGCCGCTCAACCGCAGCGTCGATCGCCCGCAGGCGCGCCGGGTGCCCGATCGTGTATTGAGGAATACCGAGGGGATGGCGGAAAACCCGGACGAGGCGAGGACTGGCCTCGATCTTCATGCTCGCGCGGATGTCGCGGAGGACGATCTCGATAAGGGCGCCGTCGTCCAGCCCTGCCGCATCCGGGTCATGGGCGCCCCCGATCATCGCACGGAGCAAGGTCCGTCCCGCCGGCGCCCGATCTCCAAAGACGCTCGAGTCCCACAGACAGCCGAGAATGCGCAGCCCCTGACCCCTCGGCGTCAGGAACCCGAACCCGCGAGGTTCGAGCGGCAACTCATTCGACTTGTAGCCGAGGGCCACGACGGCGAGGCCGGCGTACCCGATCTCCCTGAGCGGCTCGCAGAGCCCCGGATCCATCCCTTGAAGGAACTGCGCTGCGGCTCGGGCAGGAACCGCAACGACCAGGCGCTCGGCCTCGACGGCCCCGTCCGGCCCATCGAAGGCGATCCGATACCCCGATCCACGCCGGGCTACCTCGCTAACCGGCGCGCCCAGGCGAATCCGCGACGGCCCAATCCTCTTGCCCAGCGTCTCCGTCAGAACCTGCATCCCCCGGCGAAAGGAGGTCAGCGTCCCTGCCGGTCCCGCGGGCCCTCCCCCCCTCCGGTCCTTCCGGCGCGCCTCGCGCCTCCGCGCGAAGAGCGCCCGCACGAGGCTCCCGTGCTCTCTCTCCATCTCGGCCATCTTGGGGAAGGTCGCCATGAGCGACAGCTGCCGCGCGTTTCCCGCGTAGACACCGGAAACCATCGAATCTACAAGTATCTCCGCAGCCTCGCGCCCGATCCTCCTCGCCGCGAAAGAAAACACGCTCTCGTCCTCCCCGCTGCGGGCCGAGGCGAAAGGCTCGCCGAGGATTCGAAGCCGGCCGCCGAGGCTCAAGAGATCGGAGCCGAAGAAGCGAAGGGGGTGAAGAGGGATTTCTCGCAGCCTCCCCCCCCGGTAGATGAAGCGCTTCCCGGCGGAGTCCCCCGCCGGGAGGAGATCCTCCGCCAGTCCGATCCGCTCCACGAGCTCGAGGGTTTCGGCAACGCTGTCCAGAAAGCCGTTCACGCCCCACTCGAGGGTGAATCCCTCTTCGCGCGAGGTTCGGATGTTCCCTCCGAGCCGTTCCTGCGCCTCCACGAGTAGGAGCGATCCTTCCGGGTCGCGCCGGAGGATTTCATCGGCGCAGGCAAGGCCGGCGATCCCGCCGCCGATCACGACGACTTCCGCCACCGCTACGCCCCCCCCAGGAACGGTTCCGCCAGGTCGGCGAGGGCGCCCACAAAGAGCGGCGAATCGTTCAGAGATTCGCAACGCACGAAAAGCCCTATCCCGGCCCTCCGAGCCCTCTCCCCAAAAAGAAGGTCGATCTCATGGAGCGTTTCGATGTGATCCGACACGAAGGAGACCGGAACGACGACGACCGCGGGACGCCCCCGCAGTTCCTCGATCACGGTGTCGGTGCCGGGACCGACCCACCGAACCGGCCCCGTTCGGCTCTGAAAGCCCAGCCGGTGTTCGTACTCGCTGCCAACGAGCGCGCGCAGTGCATCCACCGTCTCCTTGATCTGCGCCACGTACGGATCGCCGCGCATCGGGAGTCTCTCCGGGACCCCGTGCGCACTGAAGAGGAGGACTGCGCCGCGTCGCAGATCGACCGGCAGCCGATCGATCGCTTCCCGGATCCGCGCGGCCATCGCGGCCAGGTAGCCCGGATGAAGATGGTAGGAGCGCACGGCCCGAATCTCGACCTCCGGCGCGAGCAGGTCGCGCGCCCGTTCCAGATCGGCCAGGCTCGATGTCGTCGTCGCAACGCACTCATGCGGATAGAGCGGGAGAGCGATGATCGTACTCTCTCCGGCCGCGTGCAGCCTCCGGACAGCCTCCTCGGCGCCGGGGTCCGCATAGCGCATCGCAACCTCGACGCGCACTCCCGGATGTCCGCGGCGGCTCAGCTCCTCGCCCAGGCCGCGCGCCTGGGCGGCCGTCAGCCGCCGGAGTGGCGACCCACCCCCGATCAGCCGGTAGTACCCCCTGACCTTTCTGGTCCGAAAGGTCGAAATGGCCCAGGCCAGGATGGGCCGGAGCAGCCTCCCGCCGGGAAGCTCGATGATGAATGGGTCCGAGAACAGTTTTCTCAAGAACGGGCGGACATCGGCCAGGGTTGCCGGTCCCCCGAGGTTCAGCAGGACGATCGATGGCATCCATCTCCCCCCGGCGCCTGGAGGTCGCGCGCCACCGATCCTAGACCGTCCGCGAGAAGACAGGCCGGTCGTCGTTCATCTTCCGCTTGAGGTAGCGATCGAAGACCATGCAGACGTTTCGCACGAAGAGGCGACCGGTTGCCGTCACGCGGATCTCGCTCTCGTCGAACTGCACGAAACCGTGGTCGCGGGGCTCGGCGAGCTCGAGGAGTTCGGCGGCGAAGTACTCGCAAAAACGGATCCCGAAACGTCCATTCACGTCCGCGATCGACAGGCCGAAGTTGCACATCAGCTGGGTGATGACGTGCCGTCTGATCCGATCGTCCTCGTCGAGCATGTATCCCTTCTCGATCGGAAGCCGCCCGGAATCGATTGCCGCGTAGTAGGTCGAAAGCTTCTTGACGTTCTGTGCGAAGGCCGCCCGCAGGTCCCCGATCGACGTGATCCCGAACCCGATCTGGTCGGTCGCAGGCCTGACGGTGTAGCCCATGAAGTTCCTCTGCAGCCGCCCTTCCCGCTGCGCCACCGCGAGCTCATCATCCGGCAGCGCGAAATGGTCCATGCCGATCTGTTGGTAACCGGCCGCGGTGAAGGCCTCGAGCGCATTGAGAAACAGCTCGAACTTGACCTCGGGCGTCGGCAAGGTCCTGGGGTCCGTCTTCTTCTGATTCGCTCGGATCCACGGTACGTAGGCGAAGCTGTAGACGGCCACCCGGTCGGGCCGCAGGGCGATGACCTGCGCGAGGTTGTGGCGGAACGTCTCGACCGACTGGAGCGGGAGTCCATAGACCAGATCCACGTTGATCGAGTCGAAGCCGGCCCTGCGGCAATAGCCGTACAGCTCCACCGTCTCGTCGTGTCCTTGGTTGCGGCCGATCGCGACCTGGACCTCGGGGGTGAAGTCCTGCACACCCATGCTGAGCCTGTTGAATCCGACTTTCCGGAGGAGATCAACCTGGGCCGGCGTCGTCACGCGCGGATCGACTTCGATCGCGACCTCTGCGCCGGGGAGGATCTCGAAGTGGCGGGTGATCGCTTCCCAGAGCGATTCCATCTCTTCCGGGCGATGGTAGGTGGGCGTGCCTCCGCCCCAATGGAGCTGGTTCACCCGCCGCCGGTCGGGGAGGCGGGCCGCCACCATCTGAATCTCCCGTTGAACGTAGTCGAGGTATCGGGCGGAGACTTCCGGCTTCTTCGTGATCACGACGCTGCAGCCGCAGAACGTGCACCTCTCGTGACAAAACGGCAGGTGGAAATAGAGGGACAGAGGATCGCCTCTCCCTTCATTCGCCTCCGAGAGCTTTTCCTCATAGGCGGCGGAGTCGAACCCTTCATTGAACTCGACCGCCGTCGGATAGGACGTGTAGCGGGGTCCCGGCCGGTCATACCGCTGGAGCATCTCCGCAGTGATCTTCGCAGCAGGCTTCCCATCTATCATTTGCCACTCCCGATTTCTCTTTGCGAGTGGCGGCGCACCGCATCGACAAAAGCAACCGCATTTTCCACCGGAGTCTCCGGGAGAATCCCGTGCCCGAGGTTCATCACATGTCCCTTCGCTCCATCCGCCTCGCCGAGGATGCGAATGACCCGCTCCTCGATCGCGGCGGGACTCCCGAGCAGTACGCCCGGATCCATGTTCCCTTGGACCGCGAAACGATCCCCGAGAATCCTGAGCGCGTCCGAGAGGGAGATCCGCCAGTCTACGCCGATCACCTCCGCCCCGACGTCGGCAAACGACCCGAGCAGCGGCGAGGCGCCCGGAGCGAAATAGATCCTTGGCACACCCGGGCCCGCGACCCGCGCTAGCACGTCGCGGGCGTACGGCAGCGCGAACTCGGCGTAGTCCTCAGGGCCCAGAAGACCCGCCCACGAATCAAAGAGCTGGATCGCCTGCGCGCCCGCATCACACTGCGAGGTCAAGGACACGACGAGGCCGTCGGCTATCTTGCGCAGCAGGCGGTGCGCGGACTCGCGATCGCCGAAGAGCATGCTTCGGATCTCGGCGTGGTTCTTCGACGCGCCGCCGCACACGGCGTAGGTCGCGAGGGTGAACGGCGCCCCGCCGAATCCGATCAGGGGCACCGAGGAGTCGAGCTCGTGCCTGATAAGCCGGACCCCGTCCGCAACGCGGGCCAAGAGCCCGTCGGGCTCCGGGAGATGGAGGCGGTCGATCTCGGCGGGCCGGCGGATCGGATTTCCGATCTCCGGCGCCGGATGGAAGTCGACGTCGAGACCCATCGCCGCGAGAGGAACCAGGATGTCCGAGAATAGAATCGCCGCGTCGACGCCGAGGCGCCGGACGGGCTGAAGCGTCACCTCGCAGGTCACCTCTGGGATCGTGCAGATTTCCCAAAAGGAATACTTCTCTCGCACCCGCAAGTACTCGGGCAGATAGCGGCCCGCCTGGCGCATGATCCAGACGGGGGTCCGCTCGACCGGCTCTCCCCTGCAGGCCCGCAGAAAGAGATCGTTCACGCCGTCTCCTCGAAGGCCGCCGCAAGCGCGCGGCGGTTGGCCGCGACGATCCAGTCGATGTCCTCCTCTGTGTGCGCCCCGCAAAGGAACGCCGCCTCGAACTGTGACGGCGCAAGATAGACGCCAAGTCTCAGCATCTCCCGGAAGTAGCGTCGGAAGCGGTCCGTGTCGGCCTGTTTCGCATCACCCCAGTTCCGGACGGGCCCCCGGCGGAAGTAGACACAGCCGATCGAGGCGATCGCGGTGTAGCTGACCGGCACCCCGAGCGACCGGATGTTCTCCTCGATCCCCCCCCGGAGCCTTTGGCCGAGCGCTTCCAGAGACCGGTAGGCCGTCCCTTCCTTCAAGAGCCCCAGCATGGCGCGACCAGCGGCAACGGCGAGCGGATTGCCCGACAGAGTTCCCGCTTGGTAGACGGGTCCCGACGGGGCGAGATGTTCCATCAAGTCCCGCCTCCCGCCGTAGGCGGCGACCGGAAGTCCCCCGCCCATCACCTTCCCCAAGGTCGTGAGATCGGCCCGGACCCCGAACCGCTCCTGCGCGCCGCCGTACCCAAGCCGGAAACCGGTGATCACCTCATCGAAGATCAGAATCGCTCCCTCGCGGTCGCAGATCTCCCGCAATCCGGCGAGGAAGCCGGGCTCGGGCAGAACACATCCGATGTTGGCGGCCACGGGCTCGACGATGATCTCGGCCAAGCCCCCGTGGTTCGCCCCGCCCGCCGCCCGAACCGCGTCGAGGTCGTTGTAGGGGACGTTCAGCGTGTCCCGGGCCGTCCCCGCCGTGACACCCGGGCTGCTCGGATGGCCGAACGTCGCGGCTCCCGACCCAGCCTGGATCAGGAAGGAATCGGCGTGCCCGTGGTAGCACCCGTCGAACTTGATCAGCACATCGCGCCCCGTTGCCCCCCGCGCCAAACGCACCGCCGACATCGTCGCCTCGGTCCCCGAGCTCACCAGGCGAACCGATTCGATCGACGGGACCGCATCGACGATCGCCTCGGCGAACTCGACCTCGCCCTCCGTGGGGGCGCCGAAGCTCGTCCCGTTCGCAGCCGCGCGGGCGATCGCCTCGCGAATTACCGGGTGCGCATGCCCGAGGATCAGAGGCCCCCAGGAACTGACCAGGTCGATGTACTCCTTGCCATCCTCATCCCAAACGCGCGCTCCCTCACCCCGGCGCAGAAACACCGGTCCCCCTCCGACCGCGGCGAACGCACGGACGGGCGAATTCACGCCGCCGGGGATCACCCGCACGGCGCGGGCAAAGAGCCCGGCGCTCCGCTCGCCGCCGCGAATCTCGCCCTCCCGCCCTAACGGAGCCACGCGGCGACCTCCTTCGCGAAGTACGTGAGGATCAAGTCCGCCCCGGCTCGCCGCATCGAGGTGAGCGTCTCCAGCACGATTCGCCTCCGGTCGACCCAGCCGTTCGCGGCGGCCGCGCAGATCATCGCGTACTCGCCCGAGACGTTGTAGGCGGCAACCGGAAGATCGACCTCGCTCCTGACGCGGAGGATCACGTCCAGATAGGCCAGCGCAGGCTTCACCATGACGATGTCCGCCCCCTCCTCGACGTCCAACAAGACCTCGCGAAGCGCCTCTCGCGCGTTGGCTGGGTCCATCTGGTACCCCTGCCGGTCGCCGAAGCGCGGGGTCGAGCCGGCAGCCTCGCGGAAGGGACCGTAGTAGGCGGAAGCGTACTTGGCCGCGTAAGAGCAGATCACCGTGTCGAGGAGCCCCGCGCCATCGAGCGATGCTCGAATCGCCCGGACGCGGCCGTCCATCATGTCGGAAGGGGCCACAACGTCGGCGCCCGCGCGGGCGTAGACCGTAGCCGCTTCGGCCAGCAGAGGCAGCGTCGCGTCGTTGTCGACCTGTCCCCCCTTGATGAGGCCGCAGTGGCCGTGATCGGTGTACTCGCAGAGACAGACATCCGCCCACACCGACAGCTCGGGGCAGGCGTTCCTGATCGCGCGAATCGCCGTCGCGACGATTCCGTCCTCCGCGTATGCCTCCCGTCCCTCGGGGTCCTTCGATTTCGGAATCCCGAAAAGGATCACGCCAAGAACGCCAAGGTCCCGCGCCTCCAGGCATTCGCCAACCAGATGATCGATCGACAGCCGCTCCACCCCCGGCATCGAACCGATCGGTTCGCGAACCCCTTTCCCGTGACAGACGAAGAGGGGGAGGATGAGATTCTCCACGCCCAAGTGCGTCTCCCTCACCATCCTCCGCAGCGCCTCGGTCCGCCGAAGCCTCCGCGGACGCGAGACCGGGATGTAATCCATCAGCTGCTCCCTCCTTCCTGAGTGCGTCCTGGCTCCGCCTTCGCCACCGATTCCATGGACGCCGCCCTCGCCGCTGCCGCGGCCAGGGCGGTGAAGCTCGCCTGCTGCGCCTCCGCATCGGGCTCGAAGCCGAAGCTCCGCAGGGCGGCGCTCGTCGCAACTCCGATCGTCGCGAACCGCACCCGGGAACGCATCCGATCTACCGAATCGAACCCGGCCAAATCCGCGAAGGCACAAACCGCCGAGGGGCTCGCAAAGACCACGACAGCCCGCGGCGAGTCTCTCAACCGGTCGAGGGCGGGGTCGAGATTCGATTCCACCGCTTCCGTCCGATAGCCGGCCACATCGTCTACGAACGCACCCGACGCCCTGAGCAGGCGGGGCAGGTCGGGGCTTCCCTGCTCGGCGCGGGGCAGCAAGCATCGGGCGCCGTCGACCCCCCGCGCCCGAAGTGCAGCGGCGAGCCCCTCGCCCGACCTCTCGGGCGCCACAAGATCGACGCGGCCGAATCGCTCCCGCACCGCGCGCGCCGTTGACTCGCCGACCGCGCCGAATGAGCTTCCCGGCCGGATCGGCGGCGATCCGGCCTCGCGCCACGCCGCGGAGAGCGCATCCACGCCCCTGGCGCTCGTGAAGAGAATCCAGTCGTAGCGCGACAACTCGGCCGCGGCCCTGCGCAAGCGCTCGGGATCGCTCGGCGGGGCCGTCCTGACCAGTGGGAGACGAATGGGCGTACCGCCGAGCCTCTCGATGGCCGAGGACAACTCCCCACCCTCTTCCTCTTCGCGCGTGATCAAGACGGTCGTCCCCACCAAGTCGTGCTCAGGCTCCCGCGAGCCGTTCGCCACCGAGATGCTTCGCCAGAGGAAATCGAACAGGGCCTCGGACTCCTCCGCGCGGCGTCCCGCCGTGCACCCCTCCTCGATGCAGCGGAGCGCCGCTCCCTCCACCGTCCCCAAAATCAGGTCCGTCGCCCAGCCCGTCGACACCCGGCGGATGCTCCCCTCCTCCATCCCTCGTCCCAAGGCTTCGCGAAGGAGGTTGCGGAGCCTCTCGCGCAATTCGCGGACCTCGGCCGTTCGCTCGCGGGGAAGCCGGGTTTCCTCCTTGCGAAGCATTCGAAGGAAGTCGGGGTGATCGAGGAGGAAGGTGAGATCCTCCGCGACGAACTTCCTCAGGCGGACCCTTGTTTCCTCCTCCAGCCGTAACGCTGTCCCCAAGTTTTCGAGAAGGTCGTTCATCCGCGCCGTCAGGATCGAGGCGTAAAGAGCCTCCTTCGACGGGAAGTAGTTGTACAGAGTTCCCTTCGCCACCCCCGCCAACGCGGCGACCTCCTCCATCGTGACGAGGGAGAGGTCGCGACCCCCGAAGAGCCCGGCCGCAGCCTCCAGAATCTGTTCTTCCTTGAGGCAGTGGATCCGGCCGTGAGGTTCGTTTGCCGCAGGGGAAGGTGATCGCCGGCCCCGCGGACGCCCCGGCTCGACGCGCCCCGACCCGCCTTCCGGGCGATCCGCGCCTGCTCCGTCCCGTTTCATCACGAGGTCGCTTGCGGCGCCGCGCCGCCCTCGCCCAGCGCGGCGAGGATCTCCCCCGCGCCCTGTTCGATGAGCTGTCGGGCAAGGAGCTCACCGAGGTCGTACGCGCGATCGGCTGGTCCAGTCTGCGAACCGCGGAGCACGCGCATCCCGCCCGGATCGGCGACCATCCCCTCGAGCAGAAGAGACATCGATCCCTCATGCGGCGGCCGCGCGAGTGCCCCGATCGGAACCTGGCACCCTCCCCCCAGGGCCTGGAGAAACGAGCGCTCGGCGGTCGTAGACGACCTTGCCGAGGGATCATCCAGGGCGGCGAGAAGCGAGCGGGTCCCGTCGTCCCCCTCGCGAGTCTCGATCCCCAGCGCACCCTGTCCGGGCGCCGGGAGCATCAGATCGCTCGAGAGGACCTCGGTCACGTGCGAAAGGAACCCGAGCCGCTCCACCCCCGCCCGAGCGAGGACGATCGCGTCGAGCTCGCCCGCAAGCGCCTTCTTCAGCCGCGTCGGCACATTCCCGCGGAGGGATTCGATTCTGAGGTCTGCCCGCGCGCTCAAGAGCTGCGCCTTGCGGCGAAGACTGGAGGTGCCGATCCTCGCGGCGGGCGGCATCTCGAGGAGCTTCTTCCCCGAACGGGAGATCCAGACATCCCGCGGGTCGGTCCGCGACAGGACAGCACCCAAGATCAACCCGTCCTGCAAAAGCGTCGGAAGGTCCTTCAGACTGTGGACGGCGAGGTCGATTCTCCGATCGAGAAGAGCCTCCTCGATCTCCTTCGTGAAGAGCCCCTTCCCGCCGATCTTGGCGAGGGGCGAATCGAGGACGCGATCCCCGGTGGTCGTGATGACGACGATTTCCAACTCGATGCCTGGGCGTGCTCTCCGCAGGAGCCCCGCGACGTGATCCGTCTGCCAACGCGCGAGGTCGCTTCCCCGCGTGCCGAGCTTAAGCGCTGCCATCCGGTTCGTCCCCCCCCAGGCCGAAGAGCTTGCGTACGATTTCGAGCCGGGTCGCCCCCCCTCCCCCGTGCTTGTGCAGGTGGCGGATCGCCACGCTGGGCTCGTGGAGCAGTTTGTTGACGATCGACCGCGTGAGCGCCTCGATCTGCTCGCGGTCTTTCTCACAGAACTTCCCGGCGTGCCGATCGACCTCCTCCGCGCGAATTGTCTCGAACCGGTCGCGAAGCTCTCGGATGACCGGCGTCGCATCGAGGGATCCGTACCATCTCAGAAACTGCTCCAACTCGTGCTGGATGATCCCTTCGACCTTGGGGATTTCGCGCTTTCTGCGCTCGAGGTTCTGGTTGACCAATCCCTGGAGCGCATCGATGTCATAGAGGAAGACATTCTGAAGGTCGCCGATTGAGGGCTCCACGTCGCGCGGCACCGCGATGTCCAGGATCAGCAGGGGGCGATTCCCGCGCCCCGAGACGACGCGCCGGACCATCTCGTACCGAACGAGGGGAACCGGCGATGAGGTCGCCGAGACCAGAATGCTCGCTCGCCCGAGCGCACTCTCCAGATCTTCGAACGAAACGGCCTCGCCGCCCAGTTCCTTCGCCAGCACGGCCGCACGCTCGGGCGTGCGGTTTGCGACGAGGAGCCGCCCGATGCCTTGCTCCTTCAGGTGGCGGGCCGCAAGCTCTCCGGTCTCTCCCGATCCGATGAGAAGGGCTACCCGCTCCGGCATGTCGGAGAAGATCTTCGCGGCCAGATTGACCGCGGCCGAACTGACCGAGACCGCACCGCTCCCGATCTCGGTTTCCGTGCGAACCCGCTTCCCAACCCGGAAGGCTGCATCGAGAAGCTTGTGCATGAGGGGGCCGGTCGTTCCCGCCCGGCGGGCGATCTCGAAGGCATCGTGCACCTGGCCGAGGATCTGTGCTTCCCCAAGGACCATCGAATCCACCGAACCCGCGACCCGGAAGAGGTGGGCAACCATCTCGCGCCCGTTCATCACGTAGACCAAGCCGTCGAGCTCCGATGGTTCGATGCCACGGCGGACTTGAACGAGGTTGAGGAAGGTCTCCTTCCCTTTCTCCGTCGTCTCGGCCAGCGAGTACAACTCGGTGCGGTTGCAGGTCGACAGAAGCAGGCGCTCCGACATCTCCGCGACCGCATCCGCCGCGCGGAGGGACTCCTCGGCCTCGCCCGGCGTGAAGGCCAGTCGCTCCCGCAGATCGAGCGGGGCCGTCTTGTGGCTCAGACCGACGACGACGAGTTCCATGGCGCCACGATGTCCGCGAAATGGTGGAACGAGTTGAGGAACCCGCTCACGCCGATCAGCGCCAGACCCATCAATACGAATCCGGAAATCGAGAGGTAGATCGCCCGCTTTCCCCTCCAACCGAGCCGGTAGTATGCGAAAACACAGACGGCGTAAATCAACCAGACGAGAAGCGTCAGGAGGAACATCGGGTCGCGAACGAAACCGGGATGGAGCTTCTCCGCCCATATGACCCCGGAGCCGATCGCCACGGTGAGCGACGCGAGCCCAAAAACCGCCGCCCGGATGTTCATCCCTCCCAGGATGTCCAGCGGGGGAAGCCGCCGGTAGATCAACCCGAAGCGGGTCGACTTCAAATCGTGATACAGCAGGAGGAAGAGGAATCCATAAATGGCCGACACCGCGAAGGCCGAGTAGCCGAGAATCGCCATGCCGGTGTGGAGGCCGAACATTGGATCGCGCAGCAGGGGCGGAACCTCGAGATCCAGGGCGATCCTCCCCGAAGCGGCGAACTGGAGGAGCGTGGAGAATCCGAGCAGGAAGAACCCCGTCGAGAGATCGCCGGTCCGGGTCTCGACGTAGAAGTAGGCCAGCGCCGTCGTGAAAGCGATGACCGTCAGGATCTCCGGCGCCGCTGCGAGCGGGATCCGTCGATGCACGGCGACAAACGTCGCCAGGAAGAATGCGTGAAGGCCAAGCACCGTGCAGAAAGCGGGCCGCGCTAGACGCGCGCACCGCTCCCCCCTTCCGAGGAAACGCAGACCGTAAAGGACAAGGGTCAGAAAATAGAGGCTCGGCACCGCGCAGCGGAGCACGGGGAGAAGGTAGTTCATGGAGCTGGCCGGCCCATTCAATCCCTCCTTGACCGATCTGACTGACCGGTCAGTCTAACCTTCTATTTTCAACGCGGAGGCTGGCCGGATGCAATCGCAAAACGGCGGGTTCGCTACCGAACCCGCCGTTTCTCGCACCCATCCAGCGCGGATCGGGGTCAGTTCGAGCGCTCTTCCCGCTCGAGGAACACCCGCGTCAACTCGCCGAAATCCTCGGCGCCGCTGCTGGTTGGCGCGGTGATCTGGATCGGCGCGTGGAAACCGGCGGCTTCCGCAAGTCGGGCGTTCTCTCGGATCGTTGGCAGAATCGCCGCCCCGTACGTTTGGCGAAGCGTCTCCTCCATCCTCGCGCTCAACCGTGTGCGGACGATGCGGTTCGGGATGATGCCCGACACCGCAAGGCGGGGATTGCGGTGGCGCTGGACCTGCTCGATCACGTCCATCAAGAGCCCGAGGATCTGCACGTCCAACTCGCGGGTCGTAACGGGGATCAGGACGCCGTCGACGCTCGAAAGGCTCGCGATCAGCAACGAACCCCAAGTCGGGGGCGTATCGAAAAAGACGTAGTCCACATCCGCCGGAATCTGTGTGAGCAGCTGCCCGAGCCGGTCCTTCGTCGGATGGCCGCCGTTGTCGAAGGGGGCGAGCATCCGGCTCCCCGGCGCGATCGCGAGACCGCCGACCTTCGTGCCGAGCAGAACATCCTGGAGCTTCTTCTCGCTCGCCAGCGCATCAGCCAGGTTGCCATTCGTCGCCTGCGACAGAAGATGGAAACTGCTCGAACCCTGAGGATCCAGATCAAAGAGGACGACTCTGCGCCCCGAAAGGGCCAGCCCGGCAGCCAAATTGACCGCGACCGTCGTCTTGCCCGAACCGCCCTTAATGTTTGCTATAGCGTACGATCTCATCGTTCCTCCCCATTTTGCCCCAGGACCACATGTTGTTGAGGATGCTATCAAGTCTCGGTCCCGGTGGGAAGAGGGAACTTCTTCTACCGCAAGCAAATGCAATTGTCCGGGGCGACCGGCGGCCGGCACGCGGAACGCTCCGGCCTTCGACCCCCGATCATGCCTCGGCGGCCGCGCTACGACAACTTTCTCAGGCCGTTCAGGGCCCCCCCGGCCCGAAACCAGCCGATCTGCTCCTCGTTCAACGTGTGTCGCAGGTGGAGATCTTCCGATGACCCATCCTCGTGGCGCAGACGCCCCTTCACGTCAACGCCGGGCGCAAGGGAAGCGAGACCAAGCAGGCTCAGCCTGTCACCCTCGCGGACCTTCTCGTAGTCTGCCGGATCGGTGAACGTCAGCGGGAGCACTCCCTGCTTTTTCAGATTGGACTCGTGGATGCGCGCGAAAGATCGAACGATCACGGCAGCCGCACCAAGGAAACGGGGAGACATGGCCGCGTGTTCGCGGCTGCTCCCTTCCCCGTAGTTCTCGTCTCCAACCGCGACCCAGCCGACGCCTCGCGCCTTGTAGTCGCGCGCGATTGCCGGGAAGGGTTCGCCGGTTCGCCCGGTCATGAGATTGCGACCGTGCCCAACCTCCCCCGTGTAAGCGTTTGTCGCACCGATGAACATGTTGTCGCTTACCCGATCGATGTGTCCGCGGAAGCGGAGCCAGGGACCCGCCGGTGAGATGTGGTCGGTCGTGCACTTTCCCTTCGCCTTCAGCAGAATCGGAAGCTCGATCGCGTCCCGCCCGTCCCAAGCCGGAAAAGGCTCGAGGAGTTGGAGCCTCTCGCTCCCGGGGGCGATCGAAATGGCGATGGCGCTCCCGTCTGCTGCCGGCGGGACGTATCCATCTTCATCGCGCACGAAGCCGCCCGCCGGAAGATCGGGCGCCTTGGACGGCGGGTTGAGCTTGATTCGCCTCCCGTCGGGGGCCGTCAGGGTGTCGCTCACCGGGTTGAACGTCAACCGGCCGGCCAAGCCCAGGGCGATCACCATCTCGGGACTTCCGATGAAGGCCAAGGTCTCCGCATTGCCGTCGTTTCTCCGCGGGAAGTTGCGGTTGAAGGAGGTGACGATCGTATTCGACTCGCCCTTGCGAAGATCATCCCGACGCCATTGTCCGATGCACGGGCCGCAGGCGTTGGCCAAGACGGTCCCCCCGATCTCCTCCAGGGCCGCGAGCTGCCCGTCCCGCTCGATCGTCGCGCGGATCTGCTCGCTCCCTGGGGTGACGAGAAACGGGCTCGCCATCTTCAACCCCGCCCGCTTCGCCTGGCCAGCTATGTCCGCCGCACGCCCGATATCCTCGTAGGAGGAGTTCGTGCAGGAGCCGAGGAGCGCGACCGATATCTTCTCCGTGTAGCCCTTCTCCTTCACCTCGGCCGCGAGCTCCGAAATCCCCCGAGCCAGATCGGGGGTGTGGGGGCCGACGATCTGCGGCTCGAGCGTCGAAAGGTCTATCTCGATCACCTTTTCGAAGAAGCGCTCGGGAGTGGCCTCCACCTCCGGGTCGGCCAACAAGAGGCCGCGATGGCTCGCAGCGAGCGCCGCAAGCGCTGCCCGCTCCGTTCCACGCAGGAAGCGGTCCATCGTCTCGTCGAAGGGGAAGATCGATCCGGTGGCTCCGAGCTCGGCCCCCATGTTCGTGATCGTCGCCTTGCCGGTGCACGAGATCGCCGCGGCGCCGGGGCCGAAATACTCCAGGATGCGGTTGGTGCCGCCCTTGACGGTCAGGATCCCGCAGAGCTTGAGGATAATGTCCTTCGGCGCCGTCCACCCGCCCAGCTCCCCGGTCAGACGGATCCCGATCGGCTTCGGGTACTTCACCTCCCAGGGGAAACCAGCCATGACGTCGACGGCATCCGCGCCGCCCACGCCCGAAGCGATCATCCCGAGCCCGCCGGCATTCGGCGTGTGGGAATCGGTGCCGATCAGAAGTCCTCCCGGGAACGCGTAGTTCTCCAGCACGACCTGGTGGATGATCCCCGCACCCGCCTTCCAAAACCCGATGCCGTACTTGGAGCAGACGGACTTCAGAAACTCGTAGACCTCTTCGTTCTCTTTCAGCGCGGAGGCCGTGTCCAACTTGGAGCCGAGCCGGGCCTGGATCAGGTGATCGCAGTGGACCGTCGTCGGCACCGCGACGCGCGGCCGGTTGGCCTGCATGAACTGAAGAAGCGCCATCTGCGCCGTCGCATCCTGCATCGCGACCCGATCCGGGCGCAGCATCAGATAGCTCTCGCCCGCACGAAGATCCTGCCGCTGCGGGTCATCGAGGTGTCCGAACAGCACCTTCTCGGCGAAGGTGAGCGGCCGGCCGAGCCGCTTGCGCACGACCTGAAGCCTCCGCTCCATTGCCGCGTAAACCACGGCAACGTATTCCGGGGTCGATTCGATTACCAACTTGCAACTCCTTCTGGAGCTAACGCTCGGGTTCAGGGCGGGCGCCATGAGCGGCCCGGCCGGTGGATTTCCATACAGGATAGCGCAGGGACGCAGCCCCGCGGCGTTGAACACTCCGCGGGAAGCTCACGGCACGCGCGGTCGGATCCCGACGGGGCGAACGCCACGCTCGCACCGCTTTCTCGCGGCGGGGCGCGACATCAATCCAGCGGAGCCCAGCCGGCCGGGTAGCGGCGGGCCAAGTCCACGTAAATCTCCTTGAAGCGGGTCCACTCGGCCCTGTAGGCGTCGTCGACCTCCTTCTCGAGAATCCGCGCCGGGACGCCCACGGCGACTCGGCCTGCAGGGACCTCCTGTCGCTGACGCACGACCGCCCCCTCGCCCACGACGCTCCAGCGTCCAACAACGGCCCAGTCGGAGACGATTGCGCCCATTCCGATCACAGCGTAGTCGTCGATGTTGGCGGCGTTGTGGATGATCGCCCCGTGGCCGACCGTGACCCAGTTGCCGATCTTGCATATCTCGCCCGGGCGGGCGTGGACTACGCAATTGTCCTCGATGCTCGTCCAGTCGCCGATCCTGATCGAGCCGTAGTCTCCGCGAAGACGCGCGCCTGGGCCGATCCAGCATCCCCGTCCGATCTCGACGTCCCCGAACAGATCGGCGGACGGGTGGACATAGCTCCCCTCTCCGATCCGGGGGAACTTCCCCTCGAAGCGAGCCAACATCATCGGTCCTCCCCTGCGGCCGGTTCCTTTGTATCACATCCGTGCTACCGTGTGCCGCGATGGGAACTCGATCCAATCCACCGTCCGAGCTGTACCGCCGGATCTGGGCGGTCGCGGCCCGTATCCCCCGCGGCAGGGTCGCCACCTACGGCCAAATCGTAGCGCTCGCTGGGCGGCCCGGGCAGCCTCGCCTCGCCGGCTATGCCCTCCACCACCTCCCCGAGGGATCGAGCGTTCCGTGGCACAGGGTCGTCAACGCGATCGGGAGAATCTCGCTGCGGTCCGGGATGTTTCCCGGGGCCGAGGAATCCCTGCAGATGGTCCTCCTTCGCAGGGAGGGGATTCGAATCGATTCGCTGGGCCGCCTCGACCTCGCGCGCTATCAATGGCGACCCCGAGGGTTCGACCCCACGTCCCCCGTGATGAAACGAATGAGCTCGAAAAAAGGGAGGAACGGCCCATGACTCGCTTCAACTCCCATAGTCTACTCGTCCTTGCGATCGTCGCCGCGGCGATCGCGCCCGGCCTCAGTCCGAATCTCTCGCTCCTCGCGCCGGACCGAGCGGCCGCCTCGCCGCTTGACCCACTCCCCTCAGGCGGTCCGAGAGGGACGATTGCGACATTCTCCTGCGTTGGCTTCGATCCCGAGACCGGGGATCTCGGCGTCATCGTTCAGTCGAAGTTCTTCTGCGTGGGTTCCGTCGTGCCCTGGGCCAAGGCAGGCATCGGCGCCGTGGCCACGCAAGCGGCCGGGAACACGAGCTATGGTCCCCGCGGACTCGAACTCCTCGCCTGGGGCCTCTCCCCCGAACAGACGGTCGCCGCATTGACCGGAGCCGACAGCCTTCGCGAACGCCGGCAGCTCGGCCTCGTGGATGCCGCGGGTCGAAGCGCGACCTACACGGGCAAGGAGTGCATGGCGTGGGCCGGAGGATTCGCGGGCCCGAACTTCGCAGCGCAGGGGAACATCCTGACCGGCGAGGCAGTCGCCAGAGGGATGGCGGATGCGTTCCAGAAGACCCGCGGGTACCTGGGCGACCGTCTGCTCGCCGCCCTCGAGGCCGGCCAAGCCGCCGGCGGGGATTCGCGCGGAATGCAGTCGGCCGCCCTTCTCATCGTCCGGGAGAACGGCGGCTACGGCGGGATGAACGACCGCTTCTGCGATCTGCGGGTGGACGACGCGAAGGACCCGATCGCGGAACTGCGCCGCCTCTATGCGATCTGGAAGCCGAACATGCTCGTGACCGAGGGATACGCCCTCGTCGAGAAGGGAGCCTTCGATCGCGCATATGCATTGGGGAGCGAGGCGGTGGACCTCCAACCCGAACAGGGAGAGTATCGTTACCACCTCGCCTGTTACTACGCGCGCGGGGGGCTTGCGGAACGGGCGATCGACATGCTCTCCGAGGCGCTCGCGAGGGAACCGGCACTAGCGAAGCAAGCGGCGGTCGACACCGATCTCGCCCCCCTGCGCTCCGACCCGCGCTTTGGTCGGATGCTCGAGGCGGCGACGAAGTCGGGGCGCCAGCCGAAGTAGCGGGCCGGACCCGAGCACGGAAGGAACCGGCAACGCGAGCGGCTGCCCCTGCGAGGCGCGGTAACGCTGGCCTGGCCGGATGGTCCCGCAGGAGCTGCCCGCCGCGCGGAGGCGACCTGCGGGTAACTCCGACGCTCGACGCGCGAAATGGGCCGCAGGCGCGAGCCAGGACGTTCGTTCTTCCCCGAGCGAGCGCCGGTCCGGAGGGACCATTCGGCCCGGCCAGCGTCAGCCGAATGAATCGCCAGGTGCGCGTGGTGGGATGCGCCAGGCGAGCGCGAATGGCGCGCCCCAAGCGCGGATTCTGCGAGCCGGCCGAATCAGAGTGCGGCGAGGACCTCGTCCACATGTCCGGCCACCTTCACCTTGGGGAAGATGCGCGTGATTTCCCCCTTCTCGTCGATGACGAAGGTCGTCCGCTCGATCCCCATGTACCTGCGCCCGTAGAGGGACTTCTCAACCCACACGCCGTACGTCTTGGCGACGGACTGATCGGGATCGCTCAGGAGTGCGAAGGTCAGGGCGTACTTGTCGCTGAACTTCTGGTGCGAGGGAACGCTGTCCGGGCTCACCCCGAGGACGGCGGCCCCCTTGCGCTTCACCCGGGCGAGGTTATCTCTGAAGTCGCACGCTTCCCGTGTGCAGCCGGACGTGTTGTCCTTCGGGTAGAAATAGAGGATCAGTTTCTTGCCCTTGAAATCCTTCAAGGCAACCGATTCACCGGAAGTCGTCAGGCCCTTGAATGGGGGCGCGGGATCGCCAGCCTTCAACATCGCTCCCTCCCTCGCAACTCATCCAACCTCCAACGAACGTCCCAGGCTTTCGCGGACAGGTCAAGTTGGCTTCCCGGTTTGCGAGAGCGCACCCCCGCCGTGGCCGGCGTGAGCAAACCCGTGTAGGCTCCCCCCAGGCATCAACCCGAGACGCGGGAGGTCCGGCTGGCAGCCGGGAGTCGCCGAGTCCCCGTGAACGCCGCCCGGATGGGGAGGACCGAATCATGAACGACTCCACGCAATGGAAAGAGGCGATGAGGGAGGGAGCGGTCTGCCGCCGCCTGCGCGACGGCATCGGAAGGTGGACCCTGCGGGATGAACCGCCGAAGTATGCCCCCGATCGGACGTGCGACGTCGAACATCTCAGGCTCGACCTGAAGATCGACCTTCCCCGGAAACACGTCGAGGCGGTTTGCACCCAGCGCCTTCGGGCCGCATATGGTCCCTTCGACTCGATCACGCTCGACGCAGCCGGCCTCGCGCTTTCGTCCGTCAAGGATGGGCGCGGACGCACGATCCCCTTCACCTACCTCGACCAGAAGCTCGTCGTACACTTCCCCCGGAAGATCGCGGGGACGGTTGATCTCATCATCTCCTATGAAGTGGATCACCCCGATCTTGGCCTGTACTTCATCGGTCCCACCGAGGTCGAGCCCGATGCCGAGTGGCAGCTCTGGAGCCAGGGAGAGGACGAGGATGCGCGTCACTGGATCCCTTGCCATGACGCGCCCAACGAGAGGATGACCACGGAAGTCGTCGTCACCGTCGACGAACGATACACGGCCATCTCGAACGGCGCCCTGATCGAAGTCAAGAAGAAGGGCGGGAAGAAGACCTTCCAGTTCCTCGAGTCCGTTCCGCACGTCAGCTACCTGATCACCCTCGAGGAAG
>CAZNRY010000001.1:32415-85609 GCA_964575675.1 uncultured bacterium | reverse complement strand
CGAAGTATCCGGCGTGGTCGAGCGCGCGCGGATCGTCGTGCGCCTTCAGGTAGAAGTACTCGAGTTCCGGACCGACGTTGAAGGTGAAGCCCATGCGCGCGGCCTTCTCGATGTTGCGCCGCAGGACGTGCCGCGGGTCGCCCGCGTAGGGAGTGCGGTCCGGGTTCTGGATGTCGCAGATCATCCGGGCATGGAGATGCCCGTCGACCAGCCGGGGCAGAATCTCGAAGGTCTCGATGTCGGGGAAGGCAATCAGATCGGATTCGTAGATCCGCGCGAAACCCTCGACCGAAGAGCCGTCGAAGCCGAGCCCTTCATCCATCGCCTCTTCCAACTGGTTCGGGGTGATCCCGAAGGACTTCAGCATCCCGAGGATGTCGACGAACCAGAGGTTGATGATCTTCACGTCGTGTTCGGAGATGTAGCGGAGCAGATCTTCCTTCGTCACGATCCCTTGGGCCATGGCGATTTCCTTTCGTTCTAGTGACCGAGTGCTTCCCGTTGCTCTCGGGTGAGTGGACAGACACCGCCGAGCAGGCGGGCCGTCAAGACCGTGCGCGCGACATGCTCGAGCCGCTCCATGCGGCGGCACGCGTCCTCGAGATCGCGGCCGAGAGTGACCGCCCCGTGGTTGCCGAGAAGCAACGCCCGGTGCATGGCGAGGTAGGGGCGGACGATCTCGCCTGCTTCCCTCTGCCCCGGCGTACGGTACGGAACGACGGGGACGCGCCCAAGGGCCACGGCGGCCTCCGCGAGGGCATCCTCGCGGATCTCCACGCCGGCGGCGGCAAATCCCGTCGCGAAGGGAGGATGGGCGTGGATCACGGCCCCAACGTCCGGCCGCCACGAGTAAATCCCAAGGTGGAGGAAGATCTCCGAAGAGGGTTCCGACGATCCCTCGAGCCGCGTTCCGTCCGCAGCCACGCGGACGAGGTCGCCGCGAAGGAGCGCGTCCTTGCGGACCCCACGCGCGGTGATCCAGACGCTTCCATCCGGACACCGGGCACTCAGATTGCCGTCGTCTGCGACGAAGATCCCGCGACGCCCGAGCAGACGCCCGATCCGGCGAAGCTCGTCAGCGAGCGATGCCGTCGAGCCCTCAGACGCCATTCTCTCCCGCCTGTCCGGTCAAAGCGGCCCACGCCGGACCGAGCGGCTCGATGACGTCGCCCGGCGTCATGGCCCGTTCGGTGCGCTTCCTGGATGCGATGTCCGCGGCAAGTCCGTGCAGGTAGGCCGCGCAGGCCGCCGCCCACGGTGGCGAGATCCCCTGCGCGAGGAATGTGCCGATCATTCCCGAGAGCACGTCCCCCGATCCTCCGGTCGCCAGACCGGGATTGCCCGTGGAGCTCACGATGACCTGGCCGTCGGGGGACGCGATCGTCGTCGGCGCCCCCTTGAGGACGAGAACAACCCCTTGCTCCATCGCGAAGCCGCGGGCCGCCGCCACCGGATCCGCGAGAATCTCGCCGATCGCGAGCCCGGAGATCCGGGCCATCTCCCCTGGGTGAGGGGTCAGGACGCGGATCGGCCGTCCCGAAGAGGGCGGCGGGATCCCCAGCCGGGCGAGGGCATTGAGGCCGTCTGCGTCCACCACGAGGGGCCCGCTCCATGAATCGTACAGACGGCGGACCAGCCGGTCGGTCTCCGGGTGCCGTCCCATCCCCGGACCGAGCACCAGGCAACCCCACTCGCTGGCGAGGGAGAGGATGAAGGCAGCCGATCGGGGGCTCAGCGTTCCGGCTTTCGTCTCCGCGAGCGGAAAGGTCATCGGCTCGGTGAGCTTCGCCTCGATGATCGGGTTCAACGAGCGGGCGACGGCGACGCGGACGAGTCCCGCCCCGCTCCGCGCTGCCGCAAGCGCGGCGAGACACGGCGCGCCGGTGAGCCCGGGCGAGCCGCCCGCGATGACGATCTTCCCGCGCGTCCCCTTGTGCGCGTTGCGCGGGAACGAGGGGAAACGTGCGGAGACATCGTCGGGCGAAGCGAGGCGGACGACCGGCATGACCGCCGCCATCGCCTCGGCCGGTATGCCAATGTCGACGACGCACCACTCCCCCACATGCTCCCGCGCGGGGTAGAAGACGAACGACCGCTTCGGGCTAGCAATCGCGATCGTGAGATCAGCGCGTACGGCCGGGCCGTCGACCCGTCCGTGGTCGGCGGAGAGACCGGATGGGATGTCGATCGCGATGACCGTGGCTGGTGACAGGTTAATCGCGGAAACGGCGTCGGCCACCTCCCCGCTCAGCTTCCCCTTGAAGCCGGTGCCGAAAATCGCATCGATTAGCAGATCGCCCCGCTCGAGTCTAGCGAGATCGGTCAATCCCTCGGGCGCGATCGGCTCAAGGGGAATCCCCCGCTCGACGAGAGGCGAGATCTGAAGCCCCGCGTCGCCCGAGATCTCTTCGGGCGGGCCGGTCAGCATCACCCTCGGATTGTAGCCGCCGTCGTGCAGGAGGCGGGCCAAGACCAGCCCGTCGCCTCCGTTGTTCCCTCGTCCGCAGACGATCCAGATGCGGCGCCGATTCACGCGATCGAAACGCCTGCGGATCTCGGCATAGATCCCCCACCCGGCGCGCTCCATCAGAACCGGCCCCGGCGTCCCGAATTGCGTGATCGTTCGACGATCGCACTCCCGCATCTCCGCGGTCGAGAGCAGGAACATCATCCCTCCGCGGACGGCCGGTTCAGGCGTTCGATGATCGAGAGAAGGTCATGGATGTCGTCGATCTCGAAATCGGCTCCCGATTCGGTGACCCCCTTCGTGTCGCCGTAGCGCGCGAAGACGGTCTGCATCCCCATACGGGCGGCCCCGACCATGTCCCTCTCGGGCCAATCGCCTACCATCAACACATCCTCGGGGCGCATCTGGAGAAGCTCGAGCGCACGCGCGAACCCGACCGGACTCGGCTTCCGCTCGCCCGTGTCATCGAAGGTGATGACGAACTCGAAGAGATGGTTCAGCGCCAGATGATGCAGGCGGAGCCATGCCTGGAGGGCCGGGGCGTCGGAGAGGACGGCCAGCCGAAACCCCCTGCGCAGAAGCTCGGTCAACGTCTGCCGGACGCGGGGGTACAGGACGAGGTAGGAGTCGCGGGCGCGGCGATAACCGACGATCGCAGCGGCCAGGACGCTGGGGGGGACTTCCCCCATGTTCTCCTTCAGGAAGTTGTCGAAGACCCGCTGATACTCGATCCCCTCGCGATCGTAGATGGCGTAGATGCGATCCCGGGCCTGCTCCCGGCTCATCGGCAGGCCCATGTCGAGCATCCCCTCGATCGCAGCGTCGATCGAGGCGTCCTTCATCTTCATGAAGTCGGTGAGGGTGTTATCGAGGTCGAAGAGAACCGCCCGGATCATCGATTCGGGTGATCTCCCGGCCATGCGCGGGAGGTCTTACTTGGAGGAATGACTGATCGACCGTCCGTAACTGATCTCTCCGTTGTCGATGCGGATGTTGAATCCGCACTCAGGATTCGAACAGACCCAGGCCTTGAAGTTGATCGGCGCTCCCTCGCGACCGTAGTCGGACAGAGGAATCAAGACGCCGTCGTTGCACTTCTTGCAGATGGGGTATCCGGCGTCCTGTCCTCCGCCCCCCCTCACCACATTCATCATCCCGTCCTCACTCCCTGCCCTTCCCAGGCCGCTGCCACCCAGCGCCGATCTCCGGCGCGAAGACGTCGGACCCGTTCCCGCGCTCGGGCGGGTCGAGCTTCAGAGGATCGCCGGAAGGGGGGCCTTTGTCAAGAGGGAGGGTGCGCCGGGGGGGGCCGCGATCGAGCCGGTTGGTTCTGCAGGAGCTGCCCGCCGCGCGGATGGTACTTGCGAGAAGCGCCGCCGGTCGGCGCGCGAAGCGGGCCGCAGGCGCGAGCCAGGATGTTCGCACATCCCCGAGCGAGCGCCGGTCCGGAGGAACCATCCGGCTCGATCCGTGGCCCCGCTCGTTTAGCCGGCCGAGCGGGATGCGCCGGAGCGAGCGCGAACGGCACGCCCCGAATGAGTCGCCAGCTCGAACCGCTGGGTGCCGCAGGAGGGGCCTAGGTCTTTCGTTCCTGCTTCTTCGCGGCGGGAAAGAGGACGTTGTTCAGGATCAGGCGGTAGCCGCCGGAGTTGGGGTGCAGCTCGAGCTGGGTCGGCGGGTCGCCCACTTGGTGCTGGTAGTCCTCCGGATCGTGCCCTCCGTAGTACGTGAACGTCCCCTTTCCGAAATTGCCGTGGCAGTAACGAACGTCGCCCGCTCCCGGGACCTCCGCCAGGACGATCGTCGATTTCTTGAGCAACGACTTCCTGAAGCTCGTCGTCTGTCCCATGAACCCGCGGAGGACATTGACGTGGCACTGGGTCAGCATCGAGGGGACAGGGTCCTCCTTTGCCGAGAAGTCGAAGAGCTGGAAGTAGTCGTTCTCCTGCCCCCGCAACGACGCCTCCTGGGTCATGTCGATGTCGGAGTACTCGTAGACGAGCGGATTCATCTCGAGCCTGAAGTCGGTGAACGCAAGCGCGCGGGAGAAATCGAGCTTCATCTGGGCCCCCGTCTCCGGTGGATCGCCGTCGTAGACCGCGTCGGCGATGTCGATCCCCTGGGCGGCGAGAGAGATGTCGAAGCTGTCGGTGGCCGAGCACATCGAGAAGACGAATCCCCCGCGCGCCACGTACTCCTTGATCCGCACCGCGACGGATTGCTTGAGCTGCCAGACCTTCGCGAACCCGAGCTTCTTCGCCGCTTCTTCGTTGACGCGCACCTGCTCGAGGTACCAGGGAGCGCTGCGATATGAGGCGTAGAACTTCCCGTACTGGCCGGTGAAGTCTTCGTGGTGGAGGTGGAGCCAGTCGTACTTGGAGAGCTGTCCCGCCACCACTTCCTCGTCCCAGAGCTTTTCGTAGGGGATCTCGGCGTAATCGAGCGCGAGAACGACCGCGTCGTCCCAGGGATCGATCTCCTGCGGGTAGTAGACGGCGACCACCGGGGCCTTCTCCAGAAGGACGACCTCCATGTTGCTCCCCTCGATCTCGTCGAGGATCGAGACGACCTCGCTTCCGCTCCTCTCCTCGAAGGAAACCCCGGAGAGAGAGCAGTCGCGCGTCGTGGCCGGGTCGTCGTCCATCAGGAAGGAGCCGCCCCGATAGTTCAGCAGCCACTCGACGTCCTGGCCGCGCTGGAGGGCGTGGTAGGCGACCCCGTAGGCCTTCAGGTGGTTTGCCTGGGTGAGATCCATGGGAACCAGGATCTTCCCCCAGCCCGGAGCGGCCGCCGCAACAAGGAGAAGGAGGATGAGCGAAAGGCCGCGCCGGTTCATCCGCGTCGATCCTCCTCGCGGGAACCGGTCCGTTCCCCCACCCTGCGGAGCTTCTCGAGAAGAGCCCGGACCTCGAACGCGTCGTGACTCTTTGGGAAACGGACGAGGAGGTCTTCATAGCGTCGGAGGACCGTTTCGCTCTCGCCGTCCCTCGCTCGGAGGCGGTCGGCGACGGCGCGAAGGACCGCGGGCGATGCGCCCGAGTCCGGGAACCGCGCGGCAAGCGTGTCGGCCCGAACAGCGGCCTCGTCGATCCGGCCGAGCTCGATCAGGAGCAGGCTCTCCTCGCGCAAGAAATCCTCCTCGGCGGGACATCCGGAGCACTCCCTCTCGGCATCCTGGCAGAGGACGAGCGCGCGGGCCGGTTCGCCGAACCGGCGCTGGTAGGCGATCTGCCCGAGCGCGGCGAGAGGAAGCGATCCAGCGTCCCCGGCGCGGGTCAACAGGATCAACCGGTCGAGAGCATCGTTCACGCGGTTGCCGCCGGCGTGCTCGCGTGCCACCCGCTCGTAAGCCGTCCGCGCTTCGTCGATCCTCCCTCCGTAGAAGAGGATCTCCGCTTGAAGGAACGCCGCGTCTCCCTTGCTCTCCTCATCCTTCGCCTCTTCCTCGACGCGCTTGCACACGGCGGTCGCGTCCTCGTAAAGCCCCATCCGAAGCTTCGTACTCGCCAGATCGACGAGGGCCTGGCCCAAGAGCCGTCCGCGATCGGCTGGGCGGGCATCCGTCAGGGTCGCGATCAAGTCCTCCTGCGCCGCGGCCCCGGCCTCGAGATCGCGGAGATCGCGGACGAGCAGGTCCGCGCGCTCGCGCAGAGCCAGATGAACGAGCGGGCCTTTGGGATCGGCCTTGGCCGCCCTGTCATAGGAATCAACGGCCCCACGGAGATCGCGCATCCGCCGCTGGGCGGCAGCCCTCAAGACGAGCGCCTCCTGCGCCTCCTCTCCGGCGAGCCCTTCGGCGAGCGCGGCGTCGGCGCAGGCGACGGCCGGCGCTCCAAGCCCCTTGCCCCCCATCATCCGCAGGTACTCGAGGAGGACCTTTCCACGCGCCGACCGCATCTGGTCGAGCGCTTGGGCTTCGCGCAGCGCCTCGGCGTCCTTGCCGAGAAAGAGAAGGGCGCCGATCAGAAGCGATGCAAGATCCTGATCCTGGGGGCGGCGGCCAATCTCCTCCTCGAGGGCCGAGACGGCCAGCTCTCCCAGGGAGTCGGCCACGATCAATGCCTCCATCTCGTCGCGGACCCACGCGCCCGCCGTTCCGATCCGGTGGATCTCCAGACAAATGGCAAACGCCCCGCGCGGGTCCTTCGACTCGCGGATGGCCCGCTCGAGCTCGATCAGCATCGGCGTCGCGTCCCCGCCGCGCGCGCTCATGGCATCCGCCTTCCTGCGGTAGAGATCCTTCGCTTCGTCGAGGCGGCCGAGCTTCCGCAGGCAATCGCCCCGCAACTTGACGGCGATCGGATCGCCGTCGCCCCCCCGCTCGAGCGTATCGAGGAGCGCGAGGGCCTCCTCGAATTTCTTCCCCTTGGCGAGCGACTGCGCCTGGCGAATCGTCCGGTCCCGGTCGTCGGCCCGGCTCCCGGCAGGGGCCGCCTGTGCAGGAGCGGGGGCGCTCTGCGCGGGCGTGGGACGCAGTCGAACCGGCGCCGATGCTTCGCCCTCCCTTTGGCCGGGCGTCGGATTCGGTTGCGCATGCACCCCGGAGGCAAAAAGCAGGCAGAGCGAAAGCGGGGCGGCGAGCCGCGCGGCATGGCGAAATCCGCTTGCGAGGCAGCCGGTCATCTCTCCCCCTGCATCAAGGCACGGAAGTATCGATCGACGAGGGCGCGAAAATCGGACGGCACCTGGTCCTGCGAGCCGCGCAGGATTCCGCGCCGGATCTGCTCCCGTTGCGAAAGCCCGGTCGACACCGGGGACGGCGAGAGCGGGCTGTCGGGATCGACCCCCGTGCGCGAGCGCCTCTGCTCCTCGAAATCCTGCCTCCGCAGGGATCGTTGCGCCGTGAGAAGTCGGCTCAAGATCTTCTCCTGGCGCTGGATGAGCCTGTCATCGACATTCCGCTCGCGCAGCTCCTCCACGACATCTTCCATTTCCTTGCCGAGATCGCCGAGGCGGCCCAGCACGTCCCCGCGGTCCCCAAGCGACTGCGACATTTCCTGCAATCCCTGGCGGATCGCCATCTGGCGCGCGGCGAGCTGCTCGAGACGCCCCGATCCGCCCTCGGGTTGCAGCCGCGATCCCTGCATTTCCCCCATGAGCTGCTGGGTGTCTTGATTGACCCCTGACTGCCCGAGCGAAAGCGATTGCATCTGGCCCATCGGATTCGGCTTCCCCGATTTGCAGGCCGAGGTGCCGGAGCCAGAGCACATGCTTTGGTTCGATTCGAGGAGACTCGTCACGATCGCGTCCATGGTCGTCTGCCCCCGCTGGCCGAGCGCGGAACCGGTCGGACGCTGCCCCGTCTCATAGGCGTCCGTCGCGTCCGAGAGCGTGTTCACGACCGCCCCCAGAGCCCGCACCTGGTCCTGCGAGATCGCCGGCGTCTCGCGGGCCAGCTCATAGAGACGGTCGGCGACCGATCCTGTGGCGCGCGCTAGACGGTCCTGTTCGACGGCGAGATCCCGCGTGTTCGTGCGCCCTGCCTCCCCGACGATTTCCTCTTGGCGTTGCGACAGATTGACCATCTCCCCCGCGAGGCCGAGGAGCTTCTTGGAAAGCTCGGCCATCCGCCCCGCGCCGATCTCCGACTGGAGCTGCTTCATCTGCTGCGTGAGTCCGCGAAGGCTCTTCGACGCACTCTTGCCCGCGCGGATCGCTCCGGGGCGATTGCCCCCGGACATGCACTGACTGCCCGACTCCATCTCCTGGTCCGCCGATTCGGCCGATTGCTTCATCTGATTGCCCTGCTCCCCGGCGAGCTTCTCGGCCATCTGGCTGTGGCTCTTGCCGGCCATCTCCTTGAGCTCTTCCATCTGCTTGCGCAGCTCTTCGAGCTCCTTGCGGATCTGCTCCTGACGCTCCTTGGAATCAGCCGCCTCCTTGCCCGACAGCGCGGAGGTTGAATCGGGCTTTTCTCTGTCCTGCGCCGTTGCGAGGTCCCGATTCGCCCGGTTCTGTTCGTCGGTGAGCTGCTCGGACTTCTTGATCAGCTCGTCGAGCTTCTCTTCGGCGAGGAGCCGCTCGAGCATCTTCAGCGTGCGGTCGAGTCCCTGCTCGAGGTCCTTCTGCGACAGCTTCATGTCCTGGAGCGCCTTCTGGATCTCCTTGGGATCCAGCGACTTCATCGCTTCCCGCATCTGCTCCATTCTTCTCTGGAACTCCGGGTTCTGGATCTGGCGGACGAGGTCCCGGATCTGCGCGATCTTCTGCAGCATCTCGGGACTGAAAAGCTGCCCCTGCTGCATCCGATCGAGCTGGCGATCCATGTTCATCGCCAGGTTCTCCATCTTCTGAGCGATCTCCTGCTGGCGCTCGAGGAGCTGCTCGACCTCCTGCTTCTGCTCCCACTGCATCGACCCGCTCTGCCGCAGGTCCTGGGAGATCTTCTCGATCTGTTTGCGGAGATCGACTTGGCTGTCGAGGGATTCGCGAAGATCGACGATCCCCTCCTGCCGTTCGCTCTCCTGCTGGACGTACATCTCCTCGACGGTCGGGAAGCGGATGAGGTATTCGGGAGAGATCGTCGTCTTGGGACCCGAGATGGCGTCGTTGTCGGTCAGCTCGAGGCGGTAGCTGATCCGATCCCCCGGGGCCATCGTGATCTCCTCGAGGTTCCATGGATACATTACCCGTGCCTCGGATCCCGTCTGCCAGCGCGCGATCGACATCCTCGCGGGCGCTCCGTTGTTCCGCTTGTAGACGAGATCGAGGCGCGTGATCCCGAAATCATCCGCGCAGTCGACCTCGAGCACGACCCGCATCTCCGGCGGCAGGTCGATCTGCTCGCCCGGGGCGAGGAGGTAGAGGCTCGGCATCCGGTCGGGAATCGGGTCGATCTGGAAGGGCTCCGACACCCACGGGGGGGCCTCGATCTCCTCGCTCGTCAGCTCGACGCGGAATCGGGCGGATTCGCGGATCGGAAGTGAGGCTCCCAGGACGCCCGCGCCCGACGGCTGCAGCGGGACCGTGTGGCCCGAATCGAAGCGGAGTGCGCCGCGCGCGTCGCTGCGACTCACGCTGACCAGCAGATCGGCCTCGCTGCCGAAGAGGGCGGCGATCGACCCGTGCGGGGAGAGCTCCTTCTCGGGCGCGAGCCCCGTGTAGGAGGGATAGCGGATCCACTTCTCGTATCCGGTTGCGCGGAGAGGCTCGACGATGGCGATTCGGTACGTCCGGCTTCGGGCCTGCGCCAGGGCGACCGCATACTCGGTCTCGGCCTGCAGATCGTCGAGCTCACCCGAGAAGGCGCCTTCGGCCGCGCGCATCGTCTCACCCGCCCACGCTCCCCCGCCCGATCGATGGAAGAGGACAGGCTCGCCCTCCGCGCGCAGGATGCGGGCGCGGACCCTGACCCGCCCACCCCGCTCGGCCGTGCAATCACCCGGCTCGACCAGGATCTCCAGGCCCAGCGTCTCGGGAACCTGCCCGGGGCGAACGATCTGTCCCGCGGTCCGCAGCACGGCCCCGGGCGCCAACAGGCTCAGCAGGAGCAGACAACAGAACGCGCCGGCGACCTGGCCGGCCGGTCCCCTGAGGCTTCGCACGGGCGCGAGCGAGCGGAACGGAACACTGCGGGCCGTCTCCGCTCCGCGGCGGAGCACCTCGCCCGCGACCTCGCGGGCGAGCGGATCCTCGAGCGAAGGGATGCGCCTCCCGAGATGGAGCGCGTTCATCAGCTCGTTTCGGTCGAGTCCCGCGCGCGACTCGGTCAGGAGAAGGAACGCGCCGAAGCCGAGATGATGGCGCATGCCAAACCGGATCGAGCGGAAGAGTCCTGCCGCGGCGCCGGCGACCACCAAAGCAGGCACGGCCCAGGCGCCAAGACGCCCCGCCCCGAGCAAGATGCCGAGGACGACCGCGCCGAGCAGCGCGGGGAAGAAAACGGAGGCGCCAAGGAGGGCGGCTTCGAGCACCCTCCTGCGAAGGAAGGCTCGGTGCCCTCCGCGAAGGATGCGGGAGAGCGATTCAAGAGGTGTCATCGATCGTCCCCTCTCGGCTTCCTGCGCCGGCACCGTCAGCGCGTCAGTGCGTAGACCACGACGTTGATCGCCATGCGCATCGCATCCTCCCTCTTCTCGGGAGGGTCCTTGTGGACTTCCGGATCCTCGATCCCGTCGCCGATGTCGGCCTCGTACGTGTAGAAAACGACGAGGCGATCGCCATCGAAGATCCCGAGCCCCTCCGGAGGCTTTCCATCGTGCTCGTGGATTTTCGGCGGTCCGCCGGCGAGGGAATAGAAGCTGTGGTAGACGGGATGATCGAAGGGCACGTCAATGAGCTTCCTGTCGGGAAACACGCGTGCGATCTCCCGCCGGAAACTCTCGTCCATCCCGTAATTGTCATCCGCGAACAGGAACCCGCCCGAGAGGAGATACCTGCGAAGGCGGTCCACCTCGGCATCGCTGAATCGGATGTTCCCGTGACCGTTCATGTAGAGGAAAGGATAGTCGAAGAGGTTCTCGTCCATCAGGGAGACGCGGGCCTCATCGATGCGGTCGATCGGGATCGGGGTCCGCTCCCGGAGAGCGCGCGCCAGGTTCGGCAGGCTCGAAGGATTGCCGTACCAGTCCCCTCCGCCGTCGTACTGCAAACGGGCGATCGTGAATCCCGGCGCCGGCTGCGCGCCGGAGTATGGCGGCAGGGCCAGCAGCCCCGCCAGCGCCAGGGCCGGCAGCAGGAAGCGAACGAAGGTACGCATGGGCCATGTCCTCAAGGATCTAGAAAACCCGGGGCGGCCGGGGCGGTTCCTTACCGCGTGCGGCAGCCCCGGGTAACGGGAGTCTAGCAGAGGGACTTCCGGCCCCCGAAGGGAATCAGGCCTTCAGCTTCGCGGTCTGGGCCTCGGCGGCCACACGGCGGCGCTCCCCGGAGAGGAAGAGATCGAGCGCCAATGCGGAGGCTACGTAAACCGAAGAGTAGGTCCCGAACCCGACGCCGATCAGCATCGCGAAGGCGAAGTCGTGGATCACCGGCCCGCCCAGGAAGAAGAGCGCCTCGGCGCACAGAAAGACGGTCAGCCCCGTGATGAACGTCCGGCTGAGTGTCTGGTTGACGGCCAGGTCGAAGAGCGCCGCATCGGGGGCGCGTCCGATCCCCTTCATCCGCTCGCGGATCCGGTCGAAGACGACGATCGTGTCGTTGTTCGAGTAACCGCGGATCGTAAGGGGCGCGGCGATGGTCGGAATCGTGATTTCCCTGTTCGTGAAGGAGAAAAAGCTCAACACGACGAGCACGTCGTGGGAGAGCGCGATGACTCCTCCGAGGGCGAAGCGGAATTCGTACCGGACGCCGACATAGATCAGGATGCCGAGGAGCGCGATCACCACCGCCCAGAACGCTTTGCTGCGGAGCTCGCGGCCGACTCGCGGCCCCACGACCTCCTCACGGAGCAGGTCCCCCTGGATGCCGGGGATCTCCTTCTGGAGCACCTCGAGGATCCGGGCCGACGCGGCCTTTTCGCCCGTTTCCCGCTCCTCGGCAACCGGGATCCGGATCAGGAAGCTCTGCCCCCCCTCGCTCGCCTGGATCTCTGCGTCCCGCCATCCGCCGTCCGCGAGGACGCTGCGCAGCTGGTCCGTCTCGATCATCCGATCGAACCGGTACTCCACGAGAATCCCACCGGCGAAGTCGACCCCGAGGCGGAATCCGCCCTTGGTCGCCACCGAGATGATCCCCGCGAGGATCATCAACGACGAGAAGATGTAGGCATACCGCCGGTACTTCATGAACGGGATTTTCGATCCCACCAGAACCTGCAACATAATCTCTCCGCCTCTCCCTCGTCCTGCGGCCCGTCCGCCGGGCCTGTTTCCCTAGATCGACAGGCTCCGCACCGACCGCCGCGCGAGGTACGCCTCGAAGATCAGCCTCGCGACGAATACTGCGGTGTAGAGGTTCGCGATGATCCCGATCCCGAGCGTGATCGCGAAGCCCTTGATTGGCCCCGTTCCGAATCGGAAGAGGACGATCGCGCTGATCAGCGTGGTCAGGTTCGCGTCGAGGATGGTGCGCCATGCCCGATCGAAGCCGTTGTCCACCGCGACGCGCACCGTCTTTCCGGCTCGAAGCTCTTCCCGGATCCGTTCGAAGACCAGGATGTTTGCGTCGACCGCCATTCCGATGGTCAGGACGATCCCGGCCATGCCGGGGAGCGTCAGGGTGCCGCGGAGGGCCGCCAATCCGCCGAACAGGAAGAACATGTTCAAGATCAGGGTGGTGATTGCGATCAGGCCGCTCCCCCGGTAGTAGATCAGCATGAAGGCGATCACGATGACCGCGCCCACGACGCCGGCCCGGACCCCGCTCGTGATCGAGTCCCGTCCGAGCGACGGACCGACGGTCCGCTCCTCGACGATTCGGACCGGCGCGGGCAGCGCGCCCGTCCGGAGAACGATCGCGAGGTCCTTCGCCTCGGCGTCGGAGAATCGCCCCGTGATCTGTCCCTGCCCGGTCGGAATACGGTCCCGGATGACGGGGGCGGAGGCGACCTTGTTGTCGAGGACGATCGCGAGCTGGCGGTTGACGTTCGCTCCCGTGACCTTCCGGAAGGTGTTGGCTCCCTTGCTCGTCAGCGTGAAGGAAACCCCGGGCGAGTTGGGAGACCGAGGATCGAGACCGAACTTCATGATCGCGTTCGCGATCGCAGAGCCGACCATCTCGGCCCTGCGCGTCGTGACGTAGAGCACCCGCCCCGTCCGCCCCTGCTCAAAGGTCTCGGGCTGGGTGCTGAAACCGATCGATGCGTCCCGCGGGATCAGGGAATCGACGTTGACCGTGCTGAGGAGCTTCTGCAGCTTCGGGAAATCCTCCTCGAGGATCGTGGCGCCGCCGAAGCGGGACATGTCCGGATAGTCGAAGAAGAGATCGGTCAGAGGATTCGCCACGCTGACGGAGTCGGCGAGAAGCGAATCAGGCAGGTCGGCCGACCGGCCGGCCAGGGCGCGGTTCAGGCGATCGATCACCTGACGCGACTCCGAGGCCTGCTTCACGAGCTTGAACTCGAGCTGGGCCGTCTGCCCGATCAGCTGGACCGCCCGTCCCTTGTCGAGAAGCCCCGGGAGCTGGATCAGGATCCGGTCCTCGCCCTGTCGCTGGATGATCGGCTCGGCGACGCCGAACTGGTCGATCCGGTTCCGCAGGATCTCCATCGCCTGATCCATTGCATCGCGCGCCGAGGCGTCGGAGGGGAGCTTGCTCTTGTCGAGCTCGAGCAAGAGGTGCATCCCTCCCTTGAGGTCGAGTCCCAGCTTCAGGGCCTTGCTCCTCAGGTCCCGCAACTCGGGGTCTCGCGGGTCGTTTCGCGCCGCCTCGGGCCGACCGTAAAACTGGAAGGTCGGCAGCAGGGCGTAGGTCGACATCGCGACCAGCGCGACGAGGAGAATCAGCTTCCATCGGTACGATTTGTTCATCCCTGGCACGCCTCCGGTGCGCCGAAAAGGGCGCAAAACGACAACAAATGTAGAGGCTAGCGTCCCTTGGGGGGCTCTGTCAACGCAAGAGGTCAGCCAACGGAACGATGCTGCAACCCCACGCCCTAAGGCTATCCGGTACGGAGGTTAGGAAGGCGAGGGTCGCCGGGCGGGCATGGCCGATCAGGATGACGCTTCCCGTCCGCAACGCCAAGTCGCGCGCTTCGGCCAGCCGCTTGCCCATCGTTGCTGGGGTCGGGTTCGCCTCCCCATCCAGGAAGAGATCGGCGGCAAGACAGGGGACCCCACGCCGTGCGGCTTCCGCGGGGAACACCGAGTGCATCGAAGTGCCGCTGTCGAGGAAGAAGAGACGGCGGTCCCGAAGAAGATCGAGGACTGCGCCCGCCAAGGCCGTGTCCTCGCTCGCCCTGCTTCCCATGTGGTTGCTCACCCCGACGATCGCAGCAAGACCAAGAAGATCACCCTCCACGATCGCCCGCTTCTCCGCCCGGTTCATCCGGACGAAGAGCGCGCCCGGGCCCGGGTTTTCTGCAGGATAATTCTTCGGTTCCATCGGCAGGTGAAGGATCGGCCTGCGCCCCTTCTGCTCCGCCCAACGCGCGGCGTGGATCGACCGGGGATACCCCGGAAGAATGGCGGGGGTGAAGGGAATCGGGAGATCGAGAAACCTGCCGATCAGATCCGGCTCCTGAAAACCGAAATCGTCGATGACAAGAGCGATCCGTGCTTCCCGCGGCGCCTCCCTTTCATGAAGGAGGCGAAGACGGATCGTCTCTCCCCGCCTCGCGATCGCGAGGTCGAGTGCGCGCCGTCCCTTGTCGAGGGTCTTCTCCTCGCCCGAGAGAATCGTGCCGCCCCAGACACGGACGGCCGTGGAGAGCTCCGCGTGGACCTTGAACAGCGAGCCGCCCTCGGGAAGATGACAGATCAGATCGGCGTCGCGGGTCCCGACGGTCGTCTCGAAACGGCGGTCGGACAGATAGACGCCGATGAGACCCGCCAGACCCTTCGGCGCGGCGGCGATCGAGTGGTCCGCTCCGGAGGGGACGGAGGCGACGGACCCGGGCGGGAGAACGCGGTCTTGACCCCGGGACGCGGCCGGCCGATCGAGCGGCTTGAACGACCTCTCGACGGGCGCTACCTCGGCGGGCTTCCTCCAGAGGATCGTGAACAGGACGCCCGCAAGCACGATCAGAAGGAAAGCCGCCCCCACGGGGAGCGGCTTCAAGGTGCGGCGTTTCGATCGACGGGACAATGCGTGCTAGTTCTTGGCTGCCAGCAGAGCACCGATCGGCTTGTCGACCCAGTAGATGATCTTCCAGATCCTGAGACCGGAGGCCTGGTCGATCGCATCGGTCTGGAGGAAGTGGATGTCGGCCTGGTCCCCGATGACCTCGTAGCGGAGCGGATCGCCGTTGTCCTTGTGCCGCGTGTCGACGAGGAGCGTGATCTGGGTGAGGGTGACCATCCGCCAGCCGGGCTCGACCTGGCTCACGACGTCGCTGCCCGGCAGGTAGTTCAGGGAGATGGTCTCCATCTTGTATCCGTCCGTGTTCGGATCGGAACGGAACAGGTGCTCGGCGCTCGCCACTTCGTCCGGATAAATCCAGGATTCCGGGATCCCGTGCGTCCCGACATCTCTCGGATCGAAGATGTACAGGTAGTCTTGGTGCAGCAGGGCTTTGTACTGCTCGATGTTCTGCTTGTTGTAGGAAGTCTTCAGGTTGGCCAGGACGTTCGTGATGCTCGTGTTCGCGACGTAGTCCGGATCGGGCGGGTCGACGGGCGGCTTCGGGTCCTTCTCCGGACTGAACGGACAGCCGGCCATGAGCAGCAGCAGCACCGGCAGAGCCAGGAGGCTCCATTTCACAATCACTCGGTGAAACGACATGACCGCCATCTCCTTTTCTTCTGCCGTGCGGGACCGTGCTTATCATACCACTTCGGGAGGCCTAATGCCCGCGCTATTGGCTGAAGTTCGGATTGAGCTTCCCGTAACCCCATGTGGAGACGTCTGTACCGTCGTTCACGTCAGCCCACCGATAGACCGTCCACTGTGTTCCCACCTGCCGGAGGTAGATGGTGCACTTGCCCCGGAACATGACGCTGTCGGTCGCGCTCCGCCGAAACACCAAGCGGTAACCCAGGTTCCCGTAGTATCGGCCGCTTTCCCACGGTCCCGAGTCATTTGGCGCCCAGGTGAGCTTGACCGTTCCGGTGTTCTTGAACATCGACTCCAGCGCGCTCAGGTCGCGGTCCCCCGCCCATACGGAGTCGCTGACGACGTCGAAAGGATCGAAACGCCACACATAGTCGGTCGTGATCGACTTGATGAAGTTCGAGGTCGATTTCGCTTCCGCCGACACCCTGAGGTTCTGAAGGACGATGTGCGGATCGGTCGCGGGAACGAAGGGTACCGTGTCGGTCGAGGGGGGCTCCGGGTCGCGGAGATCGAAGAGACCGCAACCGATCGAGAGCGCGAGGCAGAGGGCCCCGACCCCTGCGGCGGAGGCGAGCGATCGCGAAGGAATCACCAAGCGCATCAGAAACCCTTCTGGACCGAAGCCCTGACCGTCCAGTAGCCCCGCTCGGTCATCGACTGGGTCTTCTGGAAGGACGCCCGGAGGCTGAACGTGTTCGAGAACTTCTGCTCGAGCTCGCCGCGGATGGAGAACTCGCCGCGCCGGCTTTCCCTGATCTTCCGCGGGACGCCGGCCGGTTTCACCTCGCCTGTCCGGCGCAGCTCGAACATCTGCCGCGCGTCCACCCGGAGGATCCCGAACGGGTAGCTGGCCGTCAGGGAAAGGAGCTGCCGCGTCTCTTCTTGCGACGGCGTGTAGGCCCGCCGCCCGCCGGCCTCGGACGCGATGTAGCGTCCCGACTCCGTGAACTGGTACTCGTGCTGGAGCCCCGTGCCGATCCGCCTCCAGACCGTGTTCGTGAGGGTCGTGGTCACCCTGTTGGTACGGATCAGAGCGTCGGTCCCCTTCTGGAATTGATAGTAGATGTAGTCCGCTTGGACCGTGTACTGCTGCTCGACCCGCATCGCGCCGCGGGAGTAGGCGATCTGAGTGCTCACCCGATAGCTCTGGTTCGTGCTGTTGTTGATCGCCTTCGTGCCGGGGATGTTCACCGCCTTGCGGTCGCCCAGATTGAGGTTGAAGTAGCCGCTGAAGCTCGGCGACGGGTAGTAGTTCAGGACGCCGTCGGTCACGATCCGCCTCTCATCGCGATCGTTGCTGCCGTCTTCATAGAAATACTGCAGGAGCGAGATCTCCTCGCTGACGGCGGCCTGAAGCTTCCGGCCGAGCTTCCTGCTCGCCGCGAGGCGGAGGCGGCGGTTCGCCTGGCGGTAGTCGATTCCGTCCTCTAGCGCGTTGCGCGCCTCGTCCGCGCTGTATGCGGCCTGCAGCTCCGTGGAACCCAGCGGGCCCGCGAACGAGGGGACAGTGAACGAGCCGTCGAACTTCCCGTTCACGGTCTTCTTCTTGAAGCCCTTGCTCTGGAGCTTGTAGGAGGCTTGGGTCGATCCGTTCCCCAGCTCGCCGCGGAGCTTGGTCGTCTCGGACGGTTTCCACTCGATCACGGCGTTCGAGCCGATGTCTCGCCCGTCCTTTGATTCCTGCCCGCCCAACTGGTTGTTCGCCTGGATGTCCCAGTACTGGTTCAACTCGTGGACCCAGCGCGTCGTCGCGGTCGCACTGAGGCTCGCGACGGGCTTCCACTGCAGATCTCCGTCCAGATGGCGCGACCGGCTGTCGGTCTTGTCCTTCAGGTCGTTGATGAGAACGCCGTTCGTGTCGCGCTGGCGCGTCGTGGAATCGCCGCTTCGAAGATCGGACGTCGCGCTGCCGTTCAGGGTGACCCCGCCGACCTCTCCCGACAGCCCGGCCGCGTAGTGCTGGATCAGACCGTTCACCCATGTCGAATCGCGCCGGGCCGAGCGGCGGTTGACGTTCCGGTCCGTCCCGTATCCCACGTCCGCCCCGGTGGTCAAACTAAAGGGCTGGAGGAATCCGAGGCGGTGCATCATCTGTTCCGGGAGCGTTGTGTTGACCGCGAGGGATAGGTCCGAGCGGTTCTCGACCTGGTCGCTGCGGGTCGAGAGTTGCGAGTCCCTCTTGAACGTGCCGGCGACGCCGATCCTCCAGAGCTGTTCAGGCCCGATGCCGTAGTCGGCCTTGAACCCCATCTGTCCGCGCTTCGATCGGAGATTGCTCTGCGCCTCGTCGCGGCGTTGATTGAGGCCCCAGTTGTTCCTGAAAACGAACGGTCCGAGTTCACGGGAAACCTGGAAGGTCTGGTCCCATTGGCGGGAGGTCCGGTTGACCGAGTAGCTGGAGGTGTAGTCGGGGTGCAGGCGGAGACGGTTCAGAATCCCCGCGGCCTGCGACGAGTCCGCGCTCGCGCCGGCCGGAGGGACTGCGTAGCTCGGGACGGCGGCGAGCAAGCCGATGAACCAGAGCATGATGCAGGCGATTCGGATGACGGTGACCTCCGGGTACTCGTATCAAGACCGGGCGGGAGCGGGATTCCCCCCTCGGTTGCATCGGCCTGGTCAGACCCCTCCTTGACGGAGGCTAGGCATGTTCGGCCATCCGATCAAGCCGGCCCCTCCTCAAGCGTTCCGGCGGCCCAGCCGATGAATGGGCTAGAAAGGGAGGGAATCGATGATACCCGACCGCGTTTGGCTAACCGATCTGAAGCCCGATCATCTCCGCATCGTTCGCAACGCCCTGGACCCGTTCGGCTGGCGGCTGGAGGAGACTCCCGCCACAGGCGCCGTGACGGATACACCGGAGGGTAAGATCGAGATCCAGATCCGCGAGAGGTCCTTGGAGGGCTCAAAGCCGTTGGATTCAATCCTTCCGACGCTTTGGCTCTTGCCCCACGGTTCAACGATTCCGCAGGCGTCCGGAGAGGGGCCGCAGGACTTCGTGCGCCTTCCGGTCCATCGAGAGGAGATCGCCGCCCGGGTCCGCTCCCTCGCCCGGATCGCCGGTCTCGAGATCGAGCTTCGCCGGCAGCAGCGGGAACTCGCGCGACAGATCGAGACACGTCGCGGCCAGATGGGATCGCTGGCCGAGGAGGTGACCTCGCGTCTGAACGCGGTCGTGGATTACCTCGAGCTGCTCCTCGACGGGACGGCGCAACAGATCCCCGGGCCCCAGCGGAGATTGTTGACCGAGGCGAAGGGCGCGGCGGAGCGGGTAGCCGAGCGGGTCGAGGAGATGGTTGATGCCTCCCGCGCGGAGGCCGGGTTCGCCGTCGCGGTGCGCCTCGATCGCATCGAGGCGAAACCGCTGTTGGAGGACTTGCTCGAGTGGGCGATCCCGAGACTGCGCAGCCGCCGGCAGGAGATTGCGGTCCACCTCGAGCCCGACACGCCCACGATCTGCGGCGACGCGGAACGCCTCGCGCAGGCCTTGCGTCATCTGATCGACAATGCGCATCGGTTCTCGCCCGCGGGCTCGCGGATCGAGATCGGAGCGGCGCGCGATCCTGAGATGCCGGGTTTCGCGCGCCTCACCGTCGCGGACACGGGTCCGGGCCTCGATGCCCGAGCGTTGGCCCGCCTGCTGGGCTCGCCCCGGGAACGGGGCATGGCCGCTCCGCAATCGCAAGACGCGGGCGTCGGCCTGTCGATCGTGCGTGCGATCGCGATCGCCCTCGGCGGGGAGCTTCACGTATCGAGCCGTTCCGGGGGTGGAACCCGTATCGGAGTGCGGCTGCCGTTGTGGAACTCGCGCGCGGCCCGCATCGCGGAGGCGCAGACGATCCTCGCCTCGCCGGCCATGGTGAGCGGCACTGCATGGCTCTGCCGGGCGACGGCGCCCGAACAGATCGCATCGCTGGGAGACACGCCGTCCCTCTTCGCGCTGAGCCCTGGCGAGGTGCTGGGAATCAGCGAGGATCCCCCGGCCGGCATCCCCCGCCTGGGCCGCGTGCGCGATTTTCGCGAGCCCGGGTCCCTGGCGAGGGCGCTGCTGCCCCGTCTTCGGGTGGCATTTGGAGAATGCGTGACGCGAACGATGCGCGGGGATGAAAAGTCGGAGACCTGGACCACCCTCAAGGCTGCCTGATTTTTCGCGGTCATTACCGCGACGAGGCCGGGGCTAGCAGGGGCTCGATCCCCTGCCCCCCGGCCGTCTCGTATCCCGGCGCGAAGAGGCGAAATCGACCGAAGGATCAGCCCTTCCCGTCGAGCGCCTTCTCTGCGACGAGCCGATTCGCCTTGTAGAGGCTCTCGAAGGTGCCCGCATCGGTCCACCACCCCGGAAGAATGTCGAACGTCATCTGGCCTTTGCGGATGTAGGCGTTGTTGACGTCGGTGATCTCGAGCTCGCCCCGCCCGGAGGGCCTCAGGGCGGCGATCACGTCCCAGACCCAGCTGTCGTAAAAGTACACCCCAGTCACGGCATAGTGAGAGCGCGGGATCCTGGGCTTTTCCTCGATCCCGATGACGCGATCTCCCTTGATCTCGGCGACCCCGAATCGCTCCGGATCGCCGACCTCCTTCAGGAGGATCTTCGCGCCGGACTGCTGCCTGCGAAACGCCTCGACATATGGGGTGATGTCGTCTTCCAGGATGTTGTGGCCGAGGATCACGACGATCTGCTCCCCTTGGGCGTAGTAGCGCGCCATCCCGAGCGCCTCCGCAATCCCGCCGTTTCCTTCCTGGTAGACGTAGTCCATGTGCGAGAGACCGAAGTCCTTGCCGTTGCCGAGAAGCTGAACGAAGTCCCCCGCGCTCGTGTCGCCGGTGACGAGGATGATGTCCTTCACCCCGGCGCGGACGAGGGTCCCGATCGGGTAGTAGATCATCGGCTTGTCGTAGATCGGCAGGAGGTGCTTGTTGGTCACCTTTGTCAGGGGCGCAAGCCGCGTGCCGAGTCCGCCTGCCAGAACGACGCCTCTCATCGATCCCTCCGTTCCCGTTGCCTGAAGGTCCGTTGATGCGCTCGCCTGGCGCATCCCGCGACGTGTTCAGGCGATCATTCGGGGCGTGCCTCCGCTCGGCGCATGGCGCAGCTCGCTACGGCATCGCCCCTGCATGATCGCCAGAATGTCCCGCGCGAGCAGGCGCGCCCGCGAGGCTGGCGCCCTTTTCGTTCAGCCAGCCGAGCGGGATGCGCCGGTGCGAGCGCGGGCGCAACCAAGCGAGACTAGTCTAGATACTGGACTGGATGGTTGTCTAGCAGGCTAGTCAAGCACACCCGCCTCATCCCGCGCCCTGCAGAGCACGGAATCGAGCATCGAAGCGGTGAGCCTGCCCGTCTGCGTGTTCTGCCGGCTCGGGTGATAGGAAGCGAAAACCGGCGGGGCCCCCGGCGATGGCTTCCATCGGACGCCGTGGCCGAAGTCGATCCTCTTTCCCGCCACGAGGCCTCGCTCGCCGAGCGCGACCGCGATGCCCGCCCAGGCTACCGCGCCGAGGGCGAGAATGGCGCGAACGTCACGGAGCGCGTCGAGCTCTCGCAGAAGGAATGGACGGCACTCGGCGATCTCCCCCGGCGCGGGACGGTTGCCGGGCGGGGCGCACCGCGCGACGGCCGTGATGAAGACGCGCCGGAGGGTCTGGCCGTCGTCGCGCGAGACGGAGCGCGGATCGCTCGCGAGTCCCGCTCGATGGAGGGCCGCGAAGAGGAAATCGCCTGCCGAGTCCCCCGTGAACATCCTTCCCGTTCGATTGCTCCCATGGGCCCCGGGCGCGAGACCGACGAGGAGAAGGCGCGCGGATGGATCCCCGAAGCCCGGAACGGGACGGCCCCAGTAGGTTTCATCCAGATACGCGCGGCGCCTCTCCACGGAGACCCGCCGGCAATGCTCTCGAAGGCGAGGGCACCGCTCGCATCGAACGACCTCGCGTTCCAGGGCGCGAAGAAGGGCGGGTGCGCCCGCTCGGCGCGCCGCGGGGGTCACGGAAGAAACCTGCCGGCCGCGCCAGCCAGCATCGCGAACTCGGCCAGCGTGAGGCTCTCCGGGCGGCGCCGGCCGTCGATCCCCGCGACATCGAGGAGACGGGCCGCGAGCTCGGGATCCCCGAGTGCATTGCCGAGCGAGGCGCGGAGCATCTTCCTCCGCTGCCCGAATGTGGCGGAGAGGACCTTCTCCAGATGGACGGGTGATGCGATCGCGACGGGCGGCGCGCGGTGGAAGACGAACCCGACCAGGGCGGAATCGACCTCGGGGACGGGCCAGAATCCGCCGGGGCCGACCGTGGCGAGAACACGCGCCAGAGCGTGGAAGGCGAGCCAAACGGAGAGGCTGCCGTATGTCCGGTTGCCGGGCTTGGCCGTGATTCGCGCGGCGACCTCCCGCTGCATCAAGACGGCCGACGCCTCGAAACACTCCCTCGCCTCGATCATCCAGAGTAGGATTGGCGTCGTGATCGCGTACGGCAGGTTGCCGGCGAGGAACATCCTGCGGCCCTGCGGGCGCGGGATGCTTGACGGATCGAGATCGAGAATGCTCCCCGCGTGGAGGAGGAGGCGCCCCGAACGAACCTCCCCAGCGAACCGATCCTGCAACAGGACGAGGAGGCGGGGATCGATCTCAACGGCCGCGACGGTGTGCCCGGACTCGAGCAGCGCGCGGGTCAGCGCACCCGCCCCCGCACCGATCTCGAGGACGTGGCTGCCGGGATCGATCTGCATCGCCCGGACGAGGCGCGAGGCGGTCCCCGCGTGGATCAGAAAGTTCTGGCCGAGCCGCTTGCGCGGCTTGATCCCATGGTGGCGCAGCCATCCCTTCTCGGATTCGTGTCCAGCCCGCTCGTCTGTTCCTTGCCGGGTGATCATTCCGGGAGATTGAAGAGCCGGATCGCGTTGGCATCGGTGGCGCGGTCCACCTCCCCGACCTCGACCCCCAGATATCCGGCGATCGCCGCGGCGATGATCGGGATGTTCGCCGGCTCGTTGCGGTCGTTCCGCCGTGGATGCGGGGTCAGGTAGGGGCAATCGGTTTCGAGGACGATCCCGTCGAGCCCGACGCCCTGCAGAAGCGGAGCGGAGCGCTTCGGGTTGTAGGTCGCCGCTCCGCCGAAGCCGAGGAGGAACCCCAACGCGCGGGCGCGCGCGGCGATGCGGCCGTCTCCGGCGAAACAATGGAAGACCCCCCGCACCTCGCCCCGTCCCTCCTCCTCAATGATGCGCAAGACATCTTCATGGGCCGCGCGTGAGTGAACGACGAGCGGAAGGCCTGTTTCGCGGGCGGCGGCGATGTGACGGCGGAAAAACTCCTGCTGGACGTCGCGCGGGGCGTAATCGCGAAAGTAGTCGAGGCCGGTCTCACCGATCGCCCGGATCTTGGGATCGTCGAGATCGCGAAATAGATTCTCTAGCTCTTGCAGGGTCGCGCGTCCCGAATCGTGGGGGTGGACGCCGATCGTCGAGAAGATCCGAGGGTCGCGCGTGGCCAGATCGCGCACGCGGGGCCAGTCATGGGAGGAGATGTTGACCTCGATCAGAAAGCGCCCTCCCGACTCCCACACGCGCCGGACCACGTCGTCGCGATCCCGGTCGAACGCCCGCGCGTGCACGTGGGCGTGGGTGTCGATCACGCTCCCTCACCCTCCGCGCGGCATTGCCCCCCGCCGCACTCCCCACAATCGAAGGCTAGACAGCAGAGGAGCCGGCCGCAGAGTCCCGAGATCCGCGTCGGGGCCAATGCCAGGTTCTGCCGCTTCGCCATCTTCAGGGTCACCGGCTCGAACGACTGGAGGAAGGAACCGCAGCAGAGGTTCATCCCGCAGGGTCCGACGCCGCCCTGCCTGCGCGCCGCCTCTCGCGGATGGATCTGGCGCAGCTCGATCCGGGTCCGAAAGATCTTCGCAAGATCCCGAACCAACGCGCGAAAGTCGACCCTTCCCTCGGCGGTGAAGTAGAAGGTCACGCGGTTGCCATCAAACTGGAATTCCGCATCGATCATCCGCATCGGAGGTCCCGAGACCTCGACGCGCTCGCGACAGATTCGAAGTGCGGAGGCGTCCTCCTCGCGGACCTGCTCGAGGTGGTGGAGTTCCTCCTTTGTCGCGGCGCGGAGGATCCTCTGGACCGCTTGGCGAGAGCGGGCGGAAAGCTGCCCGGGACCGCACCGGAGAAGCGTGCCCGCGTCGATGCCGCGGTCGGCTTCGACGATCACGACCCCGCCCGGCTGGACCTCGACGTCGTCGGGAAGGATGAAGAGCTCGATCCGGTGCCCCTTGAATCGGACCTGCGCCATCTTCGGCTCGGGGCGCGCCGCCGCATCGGAATCGGAGACCCTCTCGTCCGGCAATCCACTCACGGCTGGCGCCCCTCCGGTGCCGCGGCCGCAAGGCGGCTCAGCATCTCGTGGAGCGCCAGGGCAGGGTTCACGTTGCGGTCGATGCTGTCCAGCATCTCCTCGAGGGCATCGATCGTCGCGCGAATCCTGGACACCGGCATCGTCGCAGCCTGAGCGACGAGTTCCTTCTTCCGGTCGATGTTGCCGATCTGGTCGTCCGGAAGGCGGTAGCGAATCGCCAGAATGTCGTGGCACCACATCAGCAGGAGCTCGATGTTCCGGCGGGCGCTGTTCGGATCCAAGCTGCGGGACCATTGCTTCACCTTCTCCTGGATCTCTCCCGGCGCGGTCCCCGCACGCAGCAGTTCGAGCGCCGCATCCCGAGTCTTGACGATCGAGGTCTCTTCCTTCAGTCCCAGGGCCCGCCCCAGGCTCCCCTCGGAGAGGGCGGCGATCAGCCGGGCCGACGCCTGGTCCATCCCGGCCTTGGCGACAAGGACATCCTCGATCGACTCTCTCCGCAGCGGCCGGAAACGAACGAGCTGGCATCGCGAGACGATCGTCGGCAGAAGCGACGACGGTTCCTCCGCGATCAGGACCAGATGGGTCCCCGTCGGAGGTTCCTCGATCAGCTTCAGCGCGGACTGCGCCGCGTCCTCGGTCATCCGGGCCGCGTCGGCGAGGATGAAAACGCGCCGGCGCCCCTCGGAGAGGGACATGCCGGCCTCGCTCTTCCACTCCCGGATCCTGTCGATGCTGATCGACGCGTTTCTCGCGAACTCGAGGAGATGGTATCGGTCGGCTCCGTATTCCTCAAGCCTCTTGGCGATCTCATCGGGGCGCGAGTCCTCGTCGCGCGTCGCGGGGAAGAGCAGGCGTACGTCCGGATGGGTGAGGTTACTGATTTTCCGGCAGGGGAGGCAGACGCCGCACGGGGCGCCATCTCCCGTGCAGTTCAGGGCTTGCGCGAGACCGATCGCGGTCCTGGTTTTCCCGACGCCGCGGGGCCCGTGGAAGAGGTATGCCTGCGGGACGCGATCGTCGCGCACCGCGGCGATCAGGCGCGCGAGGACCTCGTCCTGGTCGCGGATCCAAGAGAGGATCGCTCTCTCCGGCAGGGTCGGACGGGAACTCACTTGAGCCATGCCTCGGGGTCCATCGCTTCCTGTCCGCGGCGGATCTCGAAATGAAGGCAGTTGCCCTTCACCGAGTCCGTGTCGCCGACCTCTGCGATCTTCTGTCCCTCCGAGATTCTCTCGCCGTTCGCGACGAGGACGCGCGAGCAGTGCGCGTAGAGCGAGTAGAATCCCCCGCCGTGGTTCACGATCACGCACCGCCCGTAGCCCGAGAGCCAGTCGACGAACTCCGCCACACCCGAGGCGATCGACTTGACCGAAGTCCCGGCGGGGGCGGCAATGTCGATCCCGTTGCTCGGCACCTTCGTTCCGAAGCGCGGATGGAGCTCCACGCCGAAGCGACCGATCACCTTGCCCGCCGCCGGCCAGGGAAGGCCGCCCCGGCGGCCGCTGATGCCGGGCCCTGAGGATCCTGGCGCCTTGCCCGCCTTCTGCGACTTGCGGCGCGCCTCCTCGAGACGCGCGAGAAGGCCGCGGATCTGCTCCTCGGCGCGCGCGAGCTCTTTCTGACGGCTCTCGAAGGCTGCGCGCTCCTCCCGAATCTGGGCGATCTGCTGCGTCGCCCGCTCCGATTTCTGTTCGATCCTCCCCTTCTCGCGGATCTTCTCCTCCTGCATGGCCTGAATCCCATGCCGGCGCGACTCGAGGAGGGATGTGTCCATGGCGAGATCGTCGCGCTGCTGCCTTAGCCAGATCAGATCGGTGCGGTCCCTCTGGATCGCCCGCGCGAGCAGTGCCCCGCGCGCGAAGAGGTCCGAAAAGCTCTTCGATGAGAGGAGAAGCTCTGCGGTTTGCGGATCCCGGGCGCGTTGGTAGGCGCGCAGGCGGCGCCTCAGAGCATCGGCCATCCGGTCGTGCTCGACCGAGCGCCGGTCGAGCTCCGTCTGTCCCGCCGTGAGATCAGCGAGCAGGGCGCGCTCCTGCTCGCCCAGACGGGCCAGGTACCGCGCCGTCAGGTCCTTGTCCTTCTGGAGGCGTTGATTCAGAGTCCCAAGGTTCTTCTCCTTGCGGCGAAGCTCTTCGATCTTGCCTCGATTCTCGTCCATCTGCCGTTTAAGATCGCGCAGCTCGCGCTGGCGGGCCAAGATCGGGTCCTCGTTCGCCTGCGCGGCCGCGAGCAGAGGCAGGAGGAGCAGAACGAGACCGCGGAAGGACCGAAGGGTGCGGCCCCGGCGGGATTGCGGGGATCCCGGCAGGGATCCGAGCAAGCTGGGAGGACGACCGACGCCAACACGTGCGGGCACCGGGGAAGCTCCCGGCCTGCTAGCTCGTGATCGACGCATGGCGTCGCTCCAGATGGCGCAGCGCCGGCTCGACCGATGCCACGCTGCTCACGATGCCGAGGAAAATCGCCCCGGCGAGAAAGGTGGCCGCCCAGATCGGCGGCAGGAATTGCACGCCCGGCATCATCTGCGCGAGGGCCAGACGGACGAGCGCGGCGAGAAGAAGCGCCAGGATCGAGGCCGCCGTGGCCTGCAGCGCGCCCAGCAGGATGTAAGGAGACCGGATGAACCCCGGTGTCGCGCCGACGACCTTGAGGATGCGAATCGTCTCCCGGCGGCTGATGAAGGCGAGCTTCAGTGTGTTCCAGAGGACGAGGAGCACCGCCGCCGCGGCGAGGAGTCCGGCGCCGATCGTCGCCCAGTAGACATTCCGCAGCCCCCGTTCGAGGGCCTCGATCCATGCCCCACCGTAGAGGACCTCGCCCACGCCGTCGTATCCTTCGATCACGCGCGCCAGTTGCTGCACGACGCCGCTGCGCGAGGCCGCATCGGCCTTCAAATGGATCTCGAACGACGGGGAGAGAGGGTTTTCACCCAGCGCCCCAACGACATCGAGCCCGCCGAGGTCGGATTCGACCTCGGCCAGCGATTCCTGCGCGGAGATGAACCGAACCTCGGAAACCTCCCCAAAGCGCCGGAATGTCTCGTCGAGTTCGGCGATCCGGTCCTCGGACAGGTCCTCGGCGAGAAACACTTGCAGTCCCTTGCGCGACTCAAGTCCGTGCGCGACTCCCCTCACGTTGTGACCGGCCATCAGAACGATCGCGAGAAGAAAGAGAACCGCGGTCAGTGCGGTGAGGCTCGCCAGGCCGTTCGCGCGATCGCGGGATTGGATCTCCCATGCCTCGGAGAGGAAGAAGCGGAAGCGGATCATAGCGCCCTCGCCCGCACCGAACGCGCCTCGCGCACGACCCGGCCTCCCTCCAGAAAGACGGTGCGCGTCGCGTAGCGCGCCGCGAGCGACTCGTCGTGGGTCGCAACGACAACCGTCGCGCCGGCCATGTTGACCCGCCGGAAGAGGTCGAGGATCTCGTTCGCGCTGGCGGCGTCGAGGTTGCCGGTCGGCTCGTCGGCCAGGACGATTCTCGGTTCATGAACGAGCGCGCGGGCGATCGCGGCCCGCTGCTGCTCGCCGCCAGAGAGTTGATCCGGGAAGTGATTGCGCTTGTGATAGAGGCTCACCTGGGTCAGGAGTCGAAGAACGATCCGCTGCAGGGTCGAGGTGTCGAGAACCCCGGTCATACGCAGGACGTAGGCGATGTTCTCGAAGATCGTCTTCTCGCGCAGGAGGCGGAAATCCTGATAGACGACGCCTACCTTCCGGCGCAGGCGCGGGATCTCGCGTCCCTTGATCCTCGACGAATCGAACTCGAGCACGCGAACCCTGCCCTGGGCCGGCATTTCCTCGAGCGTGACGAGACGCAGCAGGCTCGTCTTGCCCGCGCCGCTCGGTCCGAGAAAAAAGATCATCTCCCCGGAGCCGATCTCGAGGTTGATGTCCTGGAGCGCATATTCTTCGTTGGGGCCCCAGTATCGAAGGAAAATGTGCTCGAAGGCGATCATCTATGCGACCCAGGGATCGTCGACGGCGCGACGGGAGAGCTCGCGGTACATACCGCGCGCAGCCGAGCGGGAGACTTGGCCGACGGGAACTTCGATGATCTCGACCTCCTGCTCAAAGCGTCCGAGAGGATCGCGCCATCGGATCCTGTCCCCGGGATGAACGATCCGCGATGAGCGCACCGCGTGTCCGTTCAGCCAGATCCGTTCCTCGGCGCAAGCGCGCGCGGCCTGGCTGCGGGTCTTGAAGAGGCAGAGTGAGTGAAGCAACACGTCGATCCGCAAGCGCCTCTCTCCTATAGGGGACGAATCTCGACGAAGATCTTCTTGCGGAGCTCAACGAGATACGCGTCCAGGCGCTTCTGCCGCTCCTGGTTCTCGACCATTCCGCGGAGCTCGTCGCGGATCTCCTCGAAGGCATAGGCGGTTTCCGCCTGCTCCCCGACGAGCTTGAAGAGGTGGAATCCGCCCTCGACCGCCGCGACCCGGCTGACGCCTCCGACCCTGAGGGAATCGACAGCGCCCTTGGTGTCGCCCAGGAAGTTGTCGATCGGCAGCCAGCCGACATCCCCGCCGCCGTCCCGGCTTGCGACGTCGTCCGAGTAGCGGCGGACCGCCTCGGCGAAATCGAGCTTGCCCGAGAGGATTTCGGCCCGCATCGATTCTATTTTCTGCTCGGCCCGCACCTCGTCGCTCCTGCTCGGCGCTACGGCTATCAAGATGTGCTGGATCTGCGCCCATGCCCCATTGGGATCCCGGTCCACGACCTTGATCAGATGGTAGCCGAGGTTCGTCCGCAGGGGACCGATGACGACGCCCGGCGCCCCCGTGAAGGCTGCGCTCTCAAAGGTGCGATCGCCCAGGTCTCCGGGACCGAACCGGCCGAGCAATCCACCCTCTTCCCGGGTCTTCTCGTCGTCCGAGTAGCGCTTCGCGGCATCCTCGAAGGAGAGGCCGCCGTCGATCTCGCGGCGGATCTCGAGGGCCCGCTTGCGGTGGGTCGCCTCGATCAAGGTGTCGGGGGTCGTCCTCACGAAGAGATCGAGGACGCGCAGCGCGCGGGGCCGCATGCCGATCTTCTCCTTGTTGTCGCGGAAGTGCTGTTCAGCCTGCGCGTCGGTCACGGAGACCTTCGCGACGACCTCCTTCTGCAGGAGTTGGCGCCGCAGCATCTCCTTGCGCGCCTCGGCCGCATAGCGCGAACGCAGATCCGCCTCCGTTATTCCCTCGTTGGCGAGCTCGGCGGTGAAGCCTTCGGGTCCCATCCGCTCTCGATCGCTCTCGACCGCCGAGACGACGGCGCTGTCGATCTGCTCCTGGTCGGCCTTGAGACCCAGCCCCTCCGCTTCCTGCAGGAGGAGCTGCTCGCTGATCAGGTTGTCGAGAATCTCGCGCCGCAATTGGTTGGCGCGCGCCGTGTCGCCGGGCGCGATCTCGAACTGCGGAGAGAGAAGGGCGTACCGGTCGTCCAGCTCGGAGCGGAGGATCGGCGTGTCGCCGACGACGGCGACGACCCCCTCGACGACCTTCGGCCCCGACCGGGGCCCCGGTGCGGTCGGGGACCCCTGCCCATCGGCCCGTGCCGCCAGGCCCGCCACGAGCAGGACAGCCACGCAGACGTGGTGTTTCGGCCAAAACAGCATCCTTTGTTCTCCTGTTTCAGACTCCCGATCGAAAGGGACGGTTTGACCGCCCCGAGGGATTTCCCGTGTCGGTACGATAGCCCGCCCCGATGGGGCCGGGCAATCGTTCACTCGGCCGGGCGCATGGGCGATTGCGGGCGCCGGCCGATTGCACGGTGCACACCGGGCGGCCTCGAAGAGTGCATCCCGCACTCCCCGGGACGGCCGAAGGCTCGGACCGGAACGCCGGAACAGGCCAAACGCAACCCGGTTCCCGGGACGGGGCCCGGCGTCCGGATTGGCAATCATCTTGCTCCGATCGAGTGTGGCTGCTGCAGAAAGGGGAATCCCGCATGCTTCCGGTCCGCGTTCTAGTAGTGGGCAATAGCCGGGTCCTGCTCCGGCGGCTCCGTGTGGCGCTGGAGTCGGAAGGGTACCTGGTCACCCTTGCCAGGGGAAACGGAGTACCCGCCGTGCTTCTCGCGCGCTCGGTCCCCGATCTCTTGATCGCGCAGATCCAGCCTGGCCGGACGACGATCGAGGCGTGGCGGCGCGCGGTCGATTCATTCCGGTCGCATCGATCCCTCTCGGTCCTGGCGCTGATGACCGGCTCATCCGGCGAAGTAGAACGCAAGGCCCTCGAGGAAGTGGCCGATCTTGGAATCGTGCAGAGGCCGCTGCGGAAGAGGGTGATCATGGGGCGCCTAGAGGAGTGGTACGCGTCGGAGGCCCCGTTGCTTCGGGCAAGCTAGGGAGATCGAGAATGCCCCTTCGTTTCGGCCAGGCCGGTCCCGGAATCCTATCCGAGGAGCTGGCCGCCCTGCTGGACAGCGCCTCCGAGATGCTGGGGGCGGCGATTCTGCTGAAATCTCCTGCGCGGGAGCAGGCTTTCGGCGCGGTTCCCCTTCCCCGCTGCTCATCCTGCGGTCCCGCCAAAGCCGACGGTCCGCGCGAGTGCGAGGCTAGGCGGGAGCTTGCCCTGCAAAATATCGGCAACCCGACCGAGTACGAGCACTGGATCGGTCCCTGCGGTTGCGAGGTGACGGTCGTCGCGATTCCCCAGCCGGCCGGAGCGCCGCTCGGCCTCATCGCGGTCCGGTCCGCACAGGCCGCCGGATCTCATTCGATCGGCCCCGCCGAGGCCGTTCGGTTCCTCTCGCGCCTGGCCCGGCTCGCGGCGGACCATCTGTCCCTCGCGCGCGAGCACGCGCGGACGGCGAAGAAGCTGGCCCAGACGCGGGAGGAGTTGGATCTCCTCACCACGATCTCCGGCAGGCTGGGAGAGGAACAAGATTCGCGACAGGCGGTCCAGCGCGTGCTGGCCCAGGCATGCCGGGCGACCGGCGCGGATGCAGCGATCGTCCACATCGCCGGGCGCCGACTCATCGAGGTCGCGACGAGCGAGGCGGCGAGCGTCCGCCTGCCGTCCTCCTCACGGACGTGGAGACGTCTGGCCGAGCGCGTGAGCGGCCATTTCCGATTGCAGAACCGCCGCTTCTTCGCGGGCGCGGAAGAGGACCTGGGCGGAGACGCTCCTCTCTTCCAGGAGAAGGGACAGATCCTCGCCGTCAGCATCCCGATCCAGTCGGACGCTCTCGGTATCCTCTGTTTCGTACATCTGAACGGAACGCTGCTCCGCCGCGAGAGCGAGATGAAGCTGATCGAGTCGGTCGCCGAGCGCGTCGGGATGGCCGTCACGAATCACGACCTGTACGAGGATCTCAAGAATTTCCAGATCGCCACGGTGAAGAGCCTCGTTTCCATGATCGAAGCCAAGGATCCGTACACGTCCGGCCACTCCGAGCGCGTGCACATCCTCTCGATGCTCCTCGGCAAGTCGCTCTCGCTGAGCGACGAGGATCTCGAGGTCCTCAAGTGGGCTTCGATCCTCCACGACATCGGGAAAATCGGAATGCCCGAGCGGATCCTGAACAAGCCGGGCAAGCTCACCCCGGCCGAGTTCGAGTCCATGAAGGAGCACCCCGAACGGGGGTACAAGGTCCTCGCGCCGATCCACCAGCTCGCTTCGGCCAGCCTCGCGGTCCGCAGCCATCACGAGAGGATGGACGGCCGGGGTTATCCGATGGGCCTGCGCGGCGAGGAGATTCCGTGGATCGCCCGGATCATCAGCGTCGCGGATACCTACGACGCCCTGACCAGCTCCCGGGCCTACAGGCCCCGCCGCAGCCCCGACCTCGCCTTCGCGGTGATCGCCGACGTCAGGGGGACCCAGCTCGACCCCGTGGCGGTCGATGCCCTGGAGATGCTCCTTCCCTTCATCCGCGAACACGAGGTGATGATCCAAACGGGGGTGCTCGAGCAGGCGCCGTTCATCTACGAGGAGCCGAGAGCCGAGGCGGCCTGATCCCCGCACTCGCCCCCGATGGGGGCTTCACCAATCTTCCCGCTCGAATGGACCGATTGGTCTGCTAACCTCCCCTCGTGATGAGGAACCGGTCCCGATGAGGGTTGCCTTCCTGTTGTGGGGGCAAATCCGCGTCTCCGCGGGCGCCTCCAGGGTGGAGATGGACTTGCCCGAGGAAGCGACGCTCGACGCGGCGCTCGACGCGTTCTTCGCCCTCCACCGCGGCTTGGATCCGCACCGCTCCTCCGCCCGCGCCGCGATCGGAAGCGAATATGCCGCCGGCGAGCGTCGCATCCGCCCGGGCGATGAGATCTCGTTGATCCCGCCCGTGCAGGGGGGATGATCGATGGTTCGAGTGGAGATCGTCGATACCCCGTTGCTGCCGCCCGGCGACCCCGGCGCTGCAGCGGGCCGTGCGGGAGCGGTCGTCGAGTTTCACGGAATCGTTCGCGATCGCGAGGACGGCCGGCCGATCCGGGGAATCGAGTACGAATGCCATCAAGAGATGGCGCGCCACCAACTCCGGTTGATCGCGGAGAGGATCGCATCGACGCACGGCCTGATCGATCTCACGATCATCCATCGGGTGGGGACGGTCCCTGCGGGCGAGGGAAGTCTCTACGTCCGGGCGGTGGCGTCACATCGAGGGGAGGCATTCGCAGCAGCAGCAGAGCTGATCTCCCGCCTGAAGGAAGACGTGCCGATCTGGAAGCACCCACTGGAGCGTTAGGGCGGGACCGCAGCCGCGAGCAAGGCGAAGAGGGCCGGGATCAGACGGCGCCGCGACCCATATCGAGGAAGACCGCGACGTTCTCTCCCTTGATCAGCTGATTGAAATCGCGCCCCGCGATCGCCCGATAAAACGCGCTGCTGCACCCCGGTTCGAACCGATCGTGCATCTCGATCATGATCACGCGGACGGAATCGAGCCAATCCTCGCACCCCGGCCCGAACAGGACCTTTTCAGCCCCCTCGATGTCGAGCTTCAGGATGTCGATCCGCCCGCCGCCCGCCATTCGAATGAGTTCGGAAATCGTGAATGCCTCGATCGCGTCATCCCCCCGCGGATCCGCACCCTCGCCCGCGGCGGCTTCGTCAACCTGGAACGACCAGTGAAGGCCATCGGGATTCCCGAGCTTCAGAAGGCACTTCCTGTTCCAGAGCCCACCGCGAACCAGCCGGACGTTCGGACAGGCGGCCGTGTTTTTTCCGAGAATCAGGAAGTTCTCCTCGGCCGGCTCGATCGCGAGAACACGCGCCTCGGGGAAGCGATTGGCGAAGTAGAGGGTGGTGTAGCCGACGTAGGCCCCGCCGTCGATGATGAGCCGGGGTTCCGGGTCCGGGAGCGGGAAATCGTACTCCTCCGAGACGAAGACCTGGCCGAAGGTCTGAATGTCGCTCGTGCGTGTGCGCAGGAGCACCGGCGCGGGGTATCCGGGGAGACGGAGACTCACGATCCGCGGGCCGGAGAGGGTCTTGAGGAAGAGATCCAAGCCCCGCGCGACGCCGAAGCTCTGCATGTAGGCGAGCGCCCGCGAGACACTGCGCATCCGGGATCTGCTATCCATGATTTCCCCTCATGGTCCCCCGGGCCGGCGGGCTGGCGCCATGTGCGCTCCGATCGCCGGGGCCGGGCCTCGCGGCCCATCGATGGCTGGAATCGTCCGGGATCGCGGGCCCCGCTTCAAGGGATACCTTTTCCGGCGGTTCGAGCGTAGAATTAAACGGGTCGCGGCCGCAGGGAGAAAAACTTGGCACCTGCCAGATCGAACCTCGCCGTGCCGCTGACCCTGTGCGGCTGCGTCCTGCTTGCCCTCCTCTTCTCAACGCATCCCGCCCGCAGCGCCTTCGTCAAGCAGCCCTATCTGCAGGGACTGACGGAAACGACGATCACGGTCCGGTGGCAGACCTCCGCCTTGCAGGGGGGCAAGGTGCTCTTCGGGCTGTCGGCGGCGTACGGAGCCGAGACCGCTCAGGGGGCGGCATCGTACCAGCACGAGATCCTGCTCAGTCCCCTGCTCCCCGACACGCTCTACCACTACAGGGCGATCTCGGATGCCGACACGAGCGCCGATTTCGTATTCCACACGCCGGTGGCCCTCGACCGGTCCTTCCGGTTCCTCGCCTACGGGGACAACCGAACGAATACAGCTGATCACCAGAGCGTCGTCGATCAGATGGCCCTCGTGAATCCGGCGCCCGGCCTGCTCTTGAACGTCGGGGACCTGACGGCGACCGGATCGACGTCCGACTACCAGACCTTCTTCAACGTGGAGCAGGGGATCATCTCCCGGGCGCCGCTCTTCCCCGCCCTGGGCAATCACGACACGGGCGTCATGGCGAACTGGTACGCCCTCTTTGCGCTTCCCGGCAACGAGCGATGGTACTCCGTGCGGTACGGGAACAGCTCTTTCCACATTCTCGACTGCTATTCCCCCTACTCGACGGGGAGCCCACAGTACGACTGGTTCCTGAACGAGCTCAAGGCGGACAGCGCCGACGCGACCGTGCGCCACATCTTTGTCACCTTTCACAATCCCCCCTACACGACGAACACCGGACATTCGAGCGACCTGACGGTCCGCCAGTATATCTGTCCGCTGCTCGAACGTTTCCACGTCCAGATCGCCTTCATGGGCCACATTCACGCCTACGAACGGAGCCTGGTCAACGGGGTCCACTACGTGATCACGGGCGGCGGGGGCGCCCCGCTCTACAGCGGTTGGGGAGCGGCGCAACCATGGACCGTTTATCGCGAGACCTGCCTCGAGTTCACGCAGGTGGACGTCCGGGGGGAAACGGTCGACGTCCGGACGATCAAGCCGGGCGGCGCGGTGATCGATCCGTTCCAGGTGGTGAGCCCCTTCCCCGTGAGCGGCACGGAAGACGAGACGGCCGGCCCGGACGACCTGGCCTTGCGGGCATCCCCCAACCCTAACGGCGGAATCATCCGCTTGGACTTCACGATGCCAGCCCCCGCGCCGGTCGAGCTCGGGATATTCACGGTCGACGGACGCCGTGTGGCGACGATCTTGGATCGGGTCGCAGCCGCGGGACGGCATGAGGCGGCGTGGGACGGCAACGGCGCTCCGAGCGGCGCCTACCTCGCGGTGCTGCGCACGCGGGGCGTGAGCCGGTCGGTCCGCTTCGTACACGTGCGCTAACGCGCGCGGCCCCATCCGGCGCACTCCCGGTCGCGCTCGAGGTCGCGGGCTAGACGAGTTTGACTTCGGCTGAGAAGCGAGCCCGCGCGCCGCGAGGTCCGGCGCCCCGGGGAGAATAGCCGGGCCGAGTGGATGCGCGAGGCGAGCTTCTCAAGTCTGCTCAAACTGGTTTGGTGGAGGAGCTTGATCAGGAGCATCGCCAGCGCGGCGATCCCCGCCGACATAGGAATCGTGAGCAGCCACGCCCAGACGATCCGTGTCGCAACCCCCCACCGGACGGCCGAGACGCGCTTGATCGAACCCACGCCGACGATCGCTCCGGTGATCGTGTGGGTCGTCGAGACCGGGATCCCCAAATATGACGCCCCGAGGATCGTGATCGCTCCGGCTGTCTCCGCGGCGAAACCGTCCACGGGCGAAGCTGCGTGATCCGCATTCCCATCGTCTTCACGATCCGCCAACCGCCCGAGAGGGTGCCTAGGGCGATCGCCCCATGGCAGATCAGAACGACCCAGAAAGGTATCGCGAAGGTCTCCATGTAGCCGGAAATGTAGAGCACCCCGGCGATGATCCCCATCGTCTTCTGCGCGTCGTTCGTGCCGTGCCCCAGGCTGTACAGCCCGGCGGAAACGAGCTGGAGTTTTCGGAAGAGGCCGTCCACGCGCGTCGGCGTCGAGCGTCTCAGAATCCAGCTCAAGAGCAGCATGAGCAGGAACCCGAGGATGATGCCGATCGTAGGCGCGATCACGATGAACGCGATGGTTCGGGTCCACCCGCTCCAGATGATCGCGCCGAACCCCGCGTGCGTGGCGGCGGCTCCCGCATAGCCGCCGATCAGGGCGTGCGAGCTGCTCGTCGGGAGTCCCAGATACCAGGTGATGAGGTCCCAGAGGATCGCCCCGATCAATCCGGCGAGGATGACCTCAGGCGTGATCGCGTGGAGGTCGACCAACCCCTTGCCCATCGTCTTTGCGACGTGGACGCCGAACCCGAACGCTGCGACGAAGTTGAAGAACGCCGCCCAGACCACCGCCTTGCCGGGGGTCAGCACGCGCGTCGACACGATCGTGGCGATCGAGTTGGCCGCATCGTGGAAGCCGTTGATGTAGTCGAATACGAGCGCGATCGCGATCAGGATGACGACGAAGGTGAGCATCGCTAGGCGTACTTGACGAGGATGTTCTCGATCAGTACCGCCGCATCCTCGCAGCGATCGGTCGCCGCCTCGAGCACCGCTAGGAGCTCGCGCTTCTTGATCAGACTGATCGCATCCGTCTCTTCCTGGAACAGACGCGCCAGGGCGCGATGGAAGATGCCGTCCGCCTGGTTCTCTTAGGCGTTGATGCGGACGCTCGATTCGCGGATCCGCTCGGCCGACCTGAGATCGCTCAGGAGCGGGATCGCCCGGTGGAGCTCCCCCACCGATTTCTGGATGATCTCCGCGAGGTCCCGGACGGAATCGTCGAAGTCCGTGATCTGGTAGAGCTGGATGCACGTGGCCGCGCGATCGATGTGATCCATGATGTCATCGAGCGAGCTCGCAAGCCCCGCGATGTCCTCCCGGTCGTAGTGCGTGATGAAGCTGCGTCCCAGCTCGTAGAAGACCTCGTGGGTGATCTCGTCCCCGCGGTGCTCGAGCTCTTCCACCTCCTTGACGATTCGATTGCGCTCGACCGACCCTACCGCGTCGAACAGAACGCGGAGGGAAGCACATGCCTGCGTCAAGTTCTCGACATCCTTCACGAAGAGCACGAGGAACTTGTCCTCGCGCGGGAGAAGCTTGCGGATCAACCGATCGATGCCCATGTTGTTCCGGTCCCTCCATTTCGGTAGGCCGAGGGGGGACTACCGGCGCCGGATTCCCTGAGCAAGGATCAAGAGACGGCCCGGGGGTCGAAGGCCATTCCTCGCCCCGGCGGAGGCGTCATTGACGATCCCCTGCCGTTTCAATACGATGCATCTCCAGGAGCGTCTCCGACACCGCGATGGATCGAGGATGACCGGTGATCCGGGTCGATCGCCGCCGCGCGGGGTGAATCGTGATTCGAGGAGGATCCAATGCGCAGAATCCTTGGTCTATTGATCGCCGCAGCCCTTTCGATCGCCTTGCTCGCAGCCTGGAGCCCCGCGCAAGCGCAGTTCGGCAAGCTCAAGGACAAGGTCAAGCAAAAGGTCGAGCAGAAAGTCGATGAGAAGATCGACGGCAGCGGCGAGCAGGAGTCCGAGGCGACGCCGGCCACCGAGGAGTCGAGCGGCGAGGAGGGGCAGTCCGCCGCGGGGCCGAAAGGCGGCACGGCGACCGCCGAGGACATGTCGCTATTCACGAAGTACGACTTCATACCCGGCGACAAGGTCATCCTCTATGACGACCTCTCGCGCGAGGAGATGGGCGAGTTCCCCTCGCGCTGGAATCTGGACAACGGGGTCTTCGAGATCGTCAAGAAGGGAGACCGGAACTGGATCATGTGCACGGACAAGGGGATGATCCTCCCGAAGATCCCGGCAGGTCCGCTTCCTCCCAAGTACACGATTGAAGTTGATTTCTGGGTCAAGGGGGGCGAGGCAAAGGCCCACTGGTACCACATTCACTGGTACAATTCGGAGAAGAGGGACATCGGCAACTTCGGCATCAGGGACAAGGTGAATTCCAATCTGCGGATCATGGACAAGGACCTCGCTAGCAAGCAACTCACCAAGCCACTCGCGCCCGGGATTCACACGATGCGGATCATGGCCACCAAGACGAGCGTGAAGTGCTACGTCGACAACGAGCGGGTCGCCAACGTCCCGGCTGTCGAAGGATTCCAGCCGGTTGTTTTCGGCGTCTACATGGATCCGTGGCTGGACGAGGAGAACAACCCGATGCTGGTCGGCAACCTCCGCTACGCCGAGGGGGGCAAGACGCTCAAGGAGCAGCTCGACGAGGCCGGGAAGATCGTGACGCACGGGATCTTGTTCGACTCCGGCTCGAGCAAGATCAAGGCCGAGTCGTGCAAGACGCTGGCCGACATTGGCGGGCTTCTGACCGACAATCCCGCCCTGCGGCTATCGATCGAGGGGCACACCGACCTTGACGGTGCCGACGCGGCCAACATCACGCTCTCGCAGGGCCGCGCGGACGCCGTAAAGACCTACCTGGCGGATGCATATAAGATCGATGGGAGCCGACTCGAGACCAAGGGCTGGGGCGAAGGGAAGCCGATCGACACGAACGACACGCCGGAGGGCAAGGCCAACAACCGCCGCGTGGAGCTGGTGAAGCTCTAGCCCGCATTTCTCACCAGCATTCTGCTGCAACGGCGCATAGGGCCGCACCTGCTGCGCCGCGCTCGCTCGGCCTCCTCGGCATACTGCACCGAGTATGCCTGCGTCGTCCTCGCATCGCGCGACTTGCATCTCCGGCCCTCTGACGCCGTTTCGCGACGAACCGTGGTGAGAAATGCGGGCTAGGCCGCCTACTGCGGGTCGTTTCCGGGGCCCAGGGCCTTCCGCGCCGGTTCGAAGCCGAGCGCCGCCGCCCGGTTCCACAGCGTGAGAGCGCGCTGCCTCTCGCCGCCCGCGAAGAGGAGCAGCCCGAGCCGGTAGGCGGCCTCCGCGTCGCCCGCGTCGAGGGTCACGGCCCTCTCGAGGAGCTCCAGCGCGCGCCGGTCGTTCCCCAGGTCGGCGTAGGCGATCCCCGCAGCGGAAATGGACGAGGCGAGATCGGGCTGCAGAGCGATCGCCTTCTCGAGCATCTCGAGGCCATCCTTCTTGTTGCCCAGGTGCAACTGGATCAGCCCACGGTTCTCGCAGATCAGAGGGTTCTCCGGCGAGCATTCGTATGCCTTCGCGATCCACACCGCCGCGTCCGCAAAGCGGCCGGTCTGCGCGTAGGCGACGGCGATGTTCGCGTAGGCGAGGGAAAGCTCGGGGTCGATGAGGAGAGCCTGCTTGAAGCTCTCGATCCCCTTCGCCTGGTCGCCCAGCCTCATGTAGGTGTCCCCGAGGTGCGCGTAGGCGGCGGCGTTGTCCGGCGCTCCGTCTCGCGCCTTCTGGAAGGCATCGAGCGCCACCGTCAGGTTGCCACGATCCCTCTCGATCCTGCCGATCTGAATGTGCGCCTCCGCGTTCTGGGGATCGAGGCGGATCACTTGCAGGGCGTCTTCCATGGCGGCCTCCGGATCCCCCGCGTCGAATCTCACCTCGGCGCGCTTCTGATAGGCAATCGCTGCGTCCGGGCGCACGGCGATGACCTCTTCCCACCGGATCTCATCGAATTTCGGGGGATGGGTCCGGTCGATCAGGCGGCCAGAGCGGCCGAGATTTGTGCGGGCGATCTCGACGATTCGCTTCCCGCTCCAGAGCGGTCCCCGGGTCATGAAGGCGAGTCGATCGTAGAAGGCGGCGAGCTCGGGCTCCTCGATCCGGTTCCGGCCGGTCAAGACGGTTTCCAGGTACCCGGCCGGGACATTGCGCAGGAAGTGGCCGATCCGCCAGGGCCCCGCCCCCTTCTTGCCGGTGCTTCCGATCATGAACGCCTCGTACATCCTGTCCTTCGCCACGATCGGCAGCCTCGAGAGCAACGGATCCGCCAGCGCGTGAAAGTCCACGATGTGTACGCCTGGGCCCGCGACATACCCCGCAACCCCGATCATCCCCTCGACGAGAATCGGCGACTTCATCCGCCGGGCCTCGCGTCCCGTCCGGGTCAATCGCCGGGCCGGCCTCTCCGATGAGGCATCTTTGTTCAACATTCCGGTCATGCTGAAGTAGAACCGCCTCTCGTCCGCGATTCCGCTTGCGTCCAGCGTTCCGGTGCTCGGCACGCCGAAACCCGGCCCGCTTGTGATCGATGGATGCGGCGTCGCGATCGCGAGGCCGAGGATGATCACGGCCAGCGCGGGCCGGCCGTGCCGCAAGGGAAACGGCTCGGCCTGCATCAGGAGGACGACCGACGCGAGAAACGGCGCCGACAGGAACCGCCCGCCCATGAAGTCGCCGCCGATCTTCACGATGTAGGCGAGGGTACAGAGGATTCCGATCGCGACCGCGGCGTCCCGCCGGCGTCTCCCCGCGAAGGCCACGGCCAGGCCCGCCGCGATCACGGGCAGGGTCACCGGATCGGTTCGCAGCGAGTTGGCCAGGTAGCGGATCCCCTGGCGCGCGAGGCTCACTCCGTCGATTCCAGTGTTCAGCTTGGCCAGGGCTGTGTTCGGAACCGGCAACCCGTAATAGAAGAGACTGAAGACCTCCCAGCACAGAAGCGGGACGAATCCGGCGAGGACGACCGGCAGCCCCCTGCGCCAGCCGAATCGACCCCAAGCAAACGCAAGTCCGGGCATGAGGAGGAGGAGCGAATCGATGCGGTTGAGGGCGGCAAGCCCAGCGATCGCGCCCAGGAAGAACAGGCGCCGCCGATCCGGGGCCTCGTGGCGCAGATTCAGGAGGAAGACGACCGCAAGCAAGTGGGTGAGCGGATTCTCGAGCCCGGATGTCGAGTAGTCGATGTACGATCGCGAGGCGAGGAGCGCAAGAGCGCCCAGCGCGAGGGCCCCGACACGCGCCCGCGAGCGAAAAGCGAGCAACCCCGCCGCGAACATCGAGACCGCAATCGACAGGAAGATCACCGTGCAGAACGCTTCCCTTGTAACAAAGTAGAGAGCCGACTCGATGAACATCCAGAGCGGGTGCGTGAAGGCCTGGACCCGCTCGTCAATATTCCACCGGAGGCCGTGACCGTGCACGAAGTTGTCGACCGTGCGCAGAGTGATGTACGCGTCGTCCGACATCCACGCCGTCCGCAGGAGAACGATGAACAGAAGGCCGAGCAGTGCGAAGGGAAGCCACCGGGCGATCCACCCGCCGTTTCCGCGCACGGCGCTCCCCGCGAACGCGAGCAGGCCGCCGGGTGTTCCCGGCGCAACCCGCGCGGTCTCTCCGGCGTGCGAATCCTGGGGCTCGCGCGTCGTCGCCGAATCCTCGTCCATCATCTCCCCTGCGCTCGAGCGGTCGGATTCGCGAGCAGGAATCCGACGCTTTCGATGCCGGGTTGCGTCGCCCGCGCGAGCCCTTCGCGACGTGCAGCGGCCACTTCCGCGGCCAGGAGGAAGACCGATCGTCCTTCCGCCGTGAAGTGCCGGATCAGCTTCATGTAGTTCGATGGTGTGGCGCAGAGGACCTGCACATCGCGGCGTCCTCCCTCAATGTACAAGACATAACGGAAGGTCATCGCGGGCCAATAGCTGCAGAGGATCACGCTCTGGCCCGGCCACGGCGCCGACGCGACCTCGCGGCCGAAGGCGATCGCAGACCGCTCCGATTCACCCTTCCGGCCGACGGCGGTGAAGTTGACGAGCAGGAGGAAGAGAACCGCCGCGAAGGCCACCGCCGTGCGGACGCGCGCAAGGCGCCGGCCGCCCCCATCCGCGTCCCGAACCGATCCCAAACCGGCGAGAAATGCGAGACCCGCGACCCCGGGAACCGTGAAGGTCATGTTGTCCCAGGAGTGGTGCCAGAGCACGAAGAGGAGGTTCCCCCCGAAGAGCGCCAAGCCGAAGGCGACCCACGCGCGGTGCCTCTTCCGAGCCCTGACCGCGGCGACCGCTAGGATCAGGCCGGCAAGCCCGATCGAGGTCCCTATGTTGTTTCTGCGGCTCGGGCCCTGCTCGTCCGAGCCTGACCGAACGCCGAACACGCCGGCGCCGGTCAACATCGAGGCGTAATCGACGAGCGACCTGCCGGCAACGCTCAAGCGGAGGCGCGGGTTCGTGGTCCAGTTGAGCCCGAGACAGTAGCCCGCGGCCTTTCCGATCTTGCCGAGCGCGGTCGGATGGGGACCGTAGCCGCGGGAGATCTCCTTGGAGACGTCCTGCAGGATCTCGTCGCGCTGCGCGTCGTCGCGGAGGGCGAGCCGGTCGGGCTGGTTGCGGACCAGGTAGCAGCCGACCGAGAAAACGAACGGGAGAATGAAGAGCGCGAGCGCGGCGGCCGCGCCCTTCCGGGTGAGGCGGAGCCGGTCGCGCAGGAGGTATCCCAGGATCCCGAAGGCAGGAAGGACGAAGAGTTCGGAAGGACGGTCCCAGACAGCGATGCCCACGAACAAGGAAGCTCCCAAGAGCCACGCAGGGCCGCCGCCGTCGAAGGCGCGGACGGCCGCGTAGAGTCCGATCAGGAGGAACGCGCCGTAGAAGACGTACGCTTCCGCGACCAGACAGTGGCTCCAGTAAACGCCGCTCAGGCCGAGGAGCAGGGCCGAGACGGCCCCCGGCAGGACTTGCCCGGTGATCCGCCGAACGCTTCCATACAACGCGAGACAGCCGAGGACGCCCATCACGGCCATGAGGAGATTCATGCGCCAGGCGATGCTCCCGCCGAACGGCAGCAGGATCCAGAGCCTGCCGATCGTGATCTCGACCGGGTAGCCGGGCGGGTGACAGATCCCGAGGAGCGGCGCGTTCAGCTGGAGCTCGGCGGAATCCCCCGCGTCGACACCCGGATGGAGTCCGAGAAGATAGACCGCCAGCAGGACCAGGGCCAGAAGCAGGGGCGCGAACCGCGCGGCGAAAGTTCTCCCCGGGATCCTCCCCGCGCCATCGCCATTCCGCATGGCGCGATCATATCATGTCGAAGGAGATCGGGACGGCGGTCCGTCGCAGCTCAGGCGGTCGCGAGCAATGCGAGCCCGGCTTCGATCAGCCTCGCGCGCGCGGGATCCTTCTTCTCCCCGTCGAGGAAGCGCCGGATCTCCTCCTGCAAACTTTGCTCCATCCCCCTCGCCGTGAGGAGCTCGAGGATCTCGAGGGCGAGAAGCCAATCCTCCGGGCGCCGCGCGCGCGCCGAGCGGAAGAGCGCGGGGAGCGCTTCGTGTCCGCGATCCGCCTCGCGGATCTCTCGCACGGAGGCATAGAGCCGGTTGAGATCCTGTGCCTCGCCGTCCACCTGCACCCGGATCGTCCGCTCCTTGGGAACGAAGCCGACATCTTCGTAGGCGTCCTTGTCGGCCGCTCCCTGAGAAACCGAGACGATCCTCTCGCCCACCGCCATGTCGAATACGCCCCAGGCCGGATCGAAGAGGGTGCGTTCACCGAGGGTCGCCCTGCACGTCGAGAAGCAGAGGAGGATCACTCTGCCGTCCTCGCGGACGATCCGCTCGAGCTTTCCCGCGACCACGACCCCACTCGTGAACTCGAGACGGATTTCCCGGTCCAGCTCCAGGCCGATCGATCGAAGCCCGCCCTCGTCGAGCTGCTCCGGGGGGCGCACGCAGCCGCGCACCCAGCCCACCGGAGAGCCGAAGCCGCCGGCGTGGTAGGCGGCGCCGTGTCCGGCGAGCTGCCTGCCGGCGGTCGCGAGCGCCGTTGGACCGGCGGTCCGCAGGTAGGCGGGCTCCCCGTCGCGGTCGAGCAGGAGCTCGCAAAGTCGGCCCGAAACCTGGAGCCCCGACGAGTAGGTCGCGGTCACGACCTGTCCCGAGTCCAGCCCGCGCTTCAGTCCGACGGCGCCGCCGCGGCGGAACGACATCCCCGCGACGAACTCCTCCAGAACAGCGTTCAGGTGCGCGAAACTCTCGGCCACGAAGAGCTGCGGCTGGTACGAGGTGATGTCGAACGGATATCCGGCCGCATCGACCGAGTAGCGGAGCTTCGCGACCGCCGGCGTCAGGCAGTGCGCCGCCTCGCCGATCGAAGAAAGGAGTCCTGCGCCGTAGATCTTTGGATCGTTCAGATCGCCGATCAGACCGTATTCGACGGTCCACCAATGGAGTCGCGTGAGAAGCGCCATCTCGGACGGCTCCACAAGGGACGTCTGCGCCACGGCGACTTTCTGTTCGGCCGCGCGAAGCTCCTCGACCGCCGTGCCCGGGGCCTCCTTGACGATCGAGAGGTGCCGGACCGCTTCGTAAAGCTCGAGATCCGGTCGCGACGAGATCGCCTTCGACCCGTATTCACCGAAGCGGCGGAGGTACTCGGCGTACTCCCCGTCCGCGATGATCGGGGCGTGCCCCGCTGCCTCGTGGACGATGTCGGGGGCCGGCGTGTACTCGATGTGGTCCACTTGCCGCATGTCGGCCGCGATCACGAGGACGCGGTGCGCCTGGAACTCCATGAAGGCCGCGGGCGGGATGAACCCGTCGACGGGCGCCGCCCCCCATCCGATCCGGCCGAGTATGGCGTTCATCTCGTCGATCCTCGGGATCCGCTCGAGCCCGATCCCCGTCTTGCGCAATCCGTCGACGTACGCCTCGTGCGCGTGCCGGCGATGGAACGACACGGCCTGCCGCATGATGTGCCGCCAGACCGCGTGATCCACCGGCGTATAGCGCTCGTAGTTCTGATCGACGATGTACTGCTTCAGGTGCCGCGGCAGACGCATGATCTGCTCGACCTGGTAGATGCTCCGAGGGGTGGAGCTCGCCATTGACTGCCTCCTTCGAGGATCCATCGAACGGAAGATCCTAGCACAACTGGCCGCCTTCCGCGGATTCTGGTATCATCGATTTTGCTCGAATGTCCATCAGGCGGATCGCCGGAACGCCCGCCGGAAGCGGACGGCCGGCCCGCGCATCCTTCCACCCCGAACTCGACCGCGAGGTGTAGCTGACCATGCGCTTCTCCATCATCGGAGCCTGGCTATTGCTCGCGTCGGTCGCGGGAACACAACCGGCCGGGTCCTGCGAGCCCGGAAAACCTCCCGGCACGAGCCCCGCCGGCACCTGCCTCGCGCAGGACCCTGCCCTTTCGACGCCCACGGGCGAGCGCTCGGGATTCAGCCACCTCATCAGCACCGAGAACTCCTCCTACAATCCCGACTGCAATCCGTGGCTGACCGCGGATGAGACGGAACTCTTCTACATCATCTGGGACGGCCTGAACGGCCCGGCGAAGCCGGGGTTCCAGGGCGACTGGGACATCTATGCGGCGCAGTGGGACGCGGTGAACGGGGTCTGGGGGCCGGGGTCGAATCTCGGACCGAACATCAACACCCCGGCGCCGGAGCGGCGGCCGAGCACCTCGGCGACGGGCGACACCCTCTTCTTCGAGAGGGCGGGGTTCGTCTACGTCTCGATCCGCTCGGGGGGGCAGTTCGGTCCCATCACCGGCCTCTTCCAGGGGTCCGATCCCGCGATCGCGAGCGACCTCTCGCAAATCTACTTCGTGCGCAACCGGGACATCTGGGTCGCGACCCGGGGAACCTCGATCTTCCAGTGGACGAATCTGCGGTCGATCGGTCCGCCGGTGAACACGACCGCAGCGGAGGTGCGGCCGTTTCTGTCGGCCGACAAGACGAAGCTCTACTTCAGCGATTTCGGCGGCCCTCGTCCCGGAGGGTACGGCGGCGGCGACATCTGGGTCTCGACCTGGACCGGTTCGGCGTGGGGCGGCCCCGTCAACATGGGGGCGCCGATCAACACCGATCGGGTGGCGTGCTCGCCATACGTCAATCGGGACGGAAGCCACTTCTACACCGGCTCGGAGGCATTCGAGGGGAGCCGCGGCGACGAGGACATCTGGGTCGCCCATCTGAACGCCGATCCCGCCCCTCGGGATGTCTCTCCCGCGCCGGGCACCTGGACGAAGGCCGGCGAGCTCCCCGGCGCGTGGAATGTCTATGACCTCGCCGTCGACCGCGACGCCACGCTTTACGCGGCGACGATGCCGGGAGCGAAGGTATTCCGATCCGCCGACCTTGGCGCGACGTGGGAGCCGACCGGATCGCTCCCCGGTGCGATGATCGCTTACTCGCTCCTCGCCGCGAGCGACGGATCGATCTACGCCGGCACCTACCCGCTCGGCGACGTCTTCCGTTCGACCGACCGCGGCGACCACTGGCTGGTCACGGCCAACCTCGCCGCCTTGACGACCGTCCGGGCCCTACTGGAAACGTCGGATGGGCGAATTCTCGCCGGGACGTCCCCGGTCTGCCAGATCTATGCGACGGCGGATCAGGGAACGACCTGGAGCCAGCTCGGCACGCCCGCCGGTATATCCAACGGTGTCGCGACCCTCTTCGAGGCGGCGGACGGCGCCCTCTTCGCGGGCGGTTGGGGCCGTCCGAACCGGTCGATCGACGGCGGGCTCACGTGGACGGCGCAGAGCCTCCCGGCCTCATTCGGAACCCATGTCTCCAGCATCGAGTCGTACCTCGAAACCGAGGGCGGGGTGATCTGGTGCACGGGTTGGGTCCACGCGAACGGAGGGTATGTCTTCCGCAGCGTCAACAGCGGCGCGACATGGGATTCCACCAGCCGGGTGATGATCGGCCCGGTCCATGCCGTGCGCGTCTATGACGTCGTCGAAGCTGAGGATCATCGGCTCTTGATCGGCTATCAACCGGGTCCGGATCTCGTCGCATGCAGCTCAGCGGACGAAGGGCAAACTTGGGCCGCGGAGGGATCCCTCTCCGGGGCGCACGAGATCCTGCGCTTCTTGAAGCTCCAGGACGGGACGATCCTCGCCGCCACGACCCCCAACGGGGACGTCTATCGCTGGACGCCCGAGGTCAGCGACGCGCCGCCTGCTGAGGACGGCTCGAGCGGCACGAGCACCAGCCCTGGGGTTGCGGTCGTTCTCGGCGGAACACCCAATCCGTTTCGATCAAGCACGCGGATCCGGTACCAGCTTCCGGAGGCTGAGCACATCCATCTCTCGATCGTCGATGCGCAGGGAAGACTCGTCCGCCTGCTGCGCCACGGAACGGGCCTGCCCGGAATGAACGAAACGGATTGGGACGGGACCGACACCGCATCGCACAGGGTCGAGAGCGGGGTATATTTCGTGCGGCTCGAAGCGGTGAACGCGGCCACCTACCAGAAGGTGACCCTGCTGCGGTGACGCCCGCCGCCAAAGTATCCGACATCACTCCGTTCCCGCACGGAGAGCCGCAACGAAGCCAGAAGGTCTCGATCCTCGAGGGATCGTTCGCCCAGGTCCACATCGCGATCACCGGCGGCTCGCTCGTCACCGCCTACGCGCTGATGCTCAGCGCGGACGACTTTCACCTCGGGTTGCTGACGGGCTTGACGGCGTTGTCGACGGTCGGATCACTCCTCGGCGCGAGGTGGGTGGGGATCCTCGGACGGAGGAAGGCGCTCGCGATCGCCTCTTCCGTCACGGGACGCCTCTTGTGGGGCCTGCTCTGCGTCCTGCCGTTCATCGGCCTTCCGCTTCCAGCGCAGCTCGTTCTTTTCTTCGCGACCGTTACCGTCGCCAACACCCTGGTCAACCTCTCGGGGACCGCCTGGCTGTCATGGATGACCGATCTGGTCGGCATCGAGCGGCGCGGCCGCTACTTCGGCATCCGCAACACTATCCTGGGGGCGGTCGGAATGGCAGTGACCTACGGCGCCGGATGGACCTTCGACCGCTTCGTGTTGCGGGGCGCCAGCGCGGGCGGCCTGGCCGTGATCATCGGCGTCGCAGTCTTCTTCGCCGCGCTCGCTGGTCTCGTCCTCGGCCGGCAGTGGGAGCCCCCGCTCCGCGGCGAGCGCCCGATCCCCCTCGCCGAGACGATGAAGCGGCCATTCGGCGACCGGCGCTTCCGGCGACTCCTCCTCTTCCTGACGCTCTGGTCTGCGGCGACGGGGATCGCCGGGCCGTTCTTCGCCCCGCACATGATCAAGAACCTCGGGATGTCGTTCTCGGCGATCGCGTTCTACTCGATCGTCGCCGGAATCCTCAATCTCGGAACGCTGCCCTTGTGGGGAAAGGTGATCGACCGCGTCGGAAACCGCCCGGTCCTCGTCGTGAACCTCTTGGGGGTGTCCTACCTTCCACTCCTGTGGCTTCTCGCGGGCCCGGGACGGCTGTTCCCCATTTGGATCGACGCCGCGTTGACCGGACTCTGCTGGCCGGGGTTCACGCTCGCCCTGTTCAACCTCGTCCTGGCGACAGCCCCGGAGGAAAACCGAACCGCCTACCTGGGAATGCACAGCATGGTCGTCGGGGTCTCGACGTTTCTGGCATCGCTGGCGGGCGGGTTGATCGCCTCGCGTCTCGGGGAGATGCGCCTCGTCGTCCTCGGCCTGGCGGTCCTGAACTTCCACGTGCTCTTCCTCCTCTCGGCCGCGGCGAGGCTCGCCCTCCTGCCGCTCGCCCTGGCGCTGCGCGAGGAGCGCGCCCGGCCATTCGGCGTCCTGCTCGGTCTCGCCGGGGATCAGGTCTCGCAGCGATTCTCGCAGGGCTGGCAGCTCGGGGTGGCGATCATCCGGAGGATCGGGCGCCCGTAATGTCCGGCGCTGCAGGCGTGGCGCGTGACCGGCGGGCTTTCCGGCACGGAACGGGATCCCCGGCTGTGGTAAGCTGCTGCGCGGGAAACCGTCCCGGCATGGACCGTGACCTCGCGGAGGAGGAAGGAATCGCGAATGGGTAGCGCGGACGGCAGCACGGAATCCAGCGGCAGCGCCTCGTTCTCCGTGGAGACCGAAACGGTCCCGTGCGCCCTCTGCGGAGGGAACTCCCCGCACCCGCTCTTCCGGAGCCGCGACCTCCGCTACGAAACTACGCCGCGTGACGAGTTCGACCTCGTGGAATGCGGCCGCTGCGGCCTTCGCTATCTGAATCCGCGGCCGACGGAAACCGCCCTCGCGGCGTTCTATCCCGAGTCCTATTACTCCCATCGCCCCAAGGAACGCGCCCGAGAGGGAGGCATCCTCCGCAGGCTCTACCCATCACGAGCGGATCGGATCATCCGGGAGAAGGTCGGCCGCGCCGTTCGCCTCCTCCCCCCTGGAGGCCGCTTCATCGAATACGGCCCCTCGACCGGGCAGTTCCTGTGGGCCTTGAGCCGGAAGGGATTCGATGGCCTGGGAATCGAGCGGAGCGAGTCGATGGCGCGCCACATTCGGGAAAACCTGGGGCTCCCATGCTACCATCCGCGCGATTTCGCGGAAACGGCTCACGATTCCGTGCATCTCGTCGTTCTCTGGAACGTGCTCGAGCACCTGCCCGACCCCGTGGGTTTCTTCCGCTGGGCAGGCGCCATCCTCCTCCCTCGTGGATCGGTGCTCTTCTCGGTTCCCAACGCCTCCGCCGTCGAGCGTTCGATCTTCTTCCGCGGCGATCCGTGCGAGGACATTCCCCGCCATCTGTACGCGTACACGCCCTCAACGATCCGGCGGCTTCTCGAGAAGGAGGGGTTCACGGAGATCCGCATCGACCACGTGAGCAGGGTGGCGATGTCGGAGCTGCAGGAGAGGACCGAACGCGCCCTCCATGCGAGACCGGGCGGCCGCCGCGTGAAGAAGGTCCTCTACACAGGATTCCTCCTGCCCTTGTTCTGGGCGGGGGATCGCGCCGCCGCCCTGCTCGGACGGAGCCACACGATGGTCGTATCGGCCCGGCGCCCCGAGGAGACGCCGGGGTAAGCCAAGCATGCTTCCGGGCGCCGTCATCGAGGCGGAGCCGGCTTCGCGGATGCGCCGGAAGACTGAACGGCCCGGCCGGGCCGGTGGGGGAGATCCCGTGAGCCATCGAACACCGCTCATCGTCGCCTTCGTTCTCGTCCTCTCGACCTTCCTTGCACCGAGGGGCCACGCGCAGGAATCGCTCGTTTCGATCGACGCAGAGGGGAAGATCGACCGGATCGATCTGCGTCTCGAGCGCAAGCTCATGCTCTTTCCCGACTACCCCGATTTCCGCGAGGCGCGTCTTTTCCGGCTCGCCGACTCGAGCTTCGTTCTCGAGATCGGCTACGGTCCGGAGGGCAAGCTCAGCAGGGTCCGCCTGCCGATGACCGTCCCCGAGGTCGAGAGCTTGCGGCAGAAGGTCACCGACGCGGTGGCGGTCCGCGCTCCCCAAGCTGTTCTAGAGCGCGGCGGCCGGACCAAGCTGCTCGTCGGCACGACGATCCTCTCGCTCGGCTTCTACGGCTGGGCCTGTCCGGTCGCGTTCAACGCGAAGGGAGGTTCGGAGGTCGTTGGGCTCTACATGCTGACCGCGGGCACGACTATGGTCCTTCCGATCATTCTCACGAGGGATCGCAACGTGTCGGACGCTTCCGCGACGCTCGCGCTCTATGGGGCGACGCGGGGAATCGCGCACGGCATCATGCTCGACATTCTCTTCTCCGGCGGAGACGAGGACGGCCGGGACCTGACCACTGCCGCGTGGCTCGCGAGCATGACGGAGGGGGTGGTCGGCTACACGATCGCCGATCGCTCCCAAATGACCAAGGGACACGCCGAGATGATCGGAGCCGGAGGCGACGCGGGGATGCTCCTGGCCGCGGGAGCCGCCACGCTCACGGAGGCAAAGGATGGAGGGGCGGCCGGCATCGGGCTCGCGGGGGCGGGGCTCGGGATGTTCGGCGGGCACCTGCTCGCGGACGATGGCCGCTTCACGCGCGGCGACTCGTACCTCTTTCGCGCCGCCGGGACGCTCGGAGCCCTCCTCGGTGTCACCGCAGCCTCCGCATTCGATCCAGAAGACGACCAGGACAAGGCCTACACCGCCTGCGCCATGACCGGAGGAGTGGCGGGTCTCGCCTACGGTACGGGCCTCGCCCGGAAGACGAACCTGACCGGCGCCGAGGGCGTGATGCTGAACGTCGGCATGTTGGGCGGGGGGCTCCTCGGACTCGGGATCATGGTGCTCGCCGAACCGGAGACCGATAGCGGTTTCCCCTATCTGATCGCGAGCTCGGTAGGGGCGACGACCGGATTCGCCATCGCTTATCACTTTGTCGCGCCCGGAACGGAGGAGGTCGGCGGCGGTCCGTCATGGGATCTGGAACTGGCTCCCCAGATGGCGGAATCAGCCGGCGCCGCGGGTCATCGGAACGGCGTTGGCCGATCCCTCGGCCTATCTCTCCGTCTGCGCAGCACTTTTTGAGGGGACCGCGGGACTCGAATCCGACTAACGCCCGCCCGCGCCGAGATTCGCCACGCGGTCGATGAGATCTCCTCGATCCGTATAGACCTCGAGGGCGATTGCATTCTCGTCCGCGTCGAAGAGAAGCCAGTGGTAGAGCATCGAGAACCGGTAGCACCCTTCGGCCGCCGGGCACATTTCGGGATGCGCCTTCCACCACTCGTTCCAGGGCGACTTCTCTTCCGCGTAGTTCGGGGCGCCCCCGCCGCCGCTGATGATGTACCAGACAGGGCGACTCAGTCCCGGGATGACGGAGAGTGGGTCTGCGTCGAGCTTCCCGTCGCCGTCTCGATCGTCGCGCGCCGGGTCCCCTGCCGGAGTCTCCGGCGTGATCAGGATGCGGCTGTAGCTGTGCTCGTCGCTCGTCAGGATCGCGACGACCTTCCGGCTCCGCGCCGCCATGCGGACCAGGTCGTTTCGGATCTCGATCAAACCCGCGCCGTCCGGCTTCAGTTCTCCGGTGGCGGGATCGGCCGACCAGCCGCGGACGCGGTCGTCACCGAAATACCACATCGCGTCGTCCAGGTGCGCGCTGTTCGGGAAGACCGGCTCGTGCATGCAGAGAAGAACGTGGCTCACCGTTCGATCGGCGTCGGCGGACTCGAGCTCGCGTTCGAGCCACTCCATCTGATCGGGAAGGAACCATCCTTCCGGCGCGCCGCCGACTTGGGCAGCCGCGGTCGAGACCCAGTAGTTGTTGTTCAGGACCACGATCCGCACCGGCCCGTATTGGAACGAGTAGACCGTCTCCCGATAGCTGGGGCGCCGCGGGTCCGTCACCTCGGGCCCGTTCTCGGGATGGACGAACTCGTCGGCGAAGATCGCCTCGGAACTCTCGCTCTCGTAGGGCCACCGGTCCAAGACGATCTCTTCATCGGAACCGCTTGCCGCCGACCCCTTCTCGAAGGAGCGGATCACGGCGTCGTGGTTCCCCACGCCCGCGTAGATCGGCCTCTCGTGAAGGAAGGAGGAAGCGGCCCACTTGAACGCCCGCAACTGCGCGCGGAAGTCGTCGACTTCCGTCGTATAGCCGTTCACCAGATCTCCGCCCTGGATCCAGAACGCGGCGCCTTTGCTCCACGCTTCATGGAGCTCTCGTTCGAGGATCAGCGCATCGACCCCCATGAACGCCTTCGCGCCACCCCCCACACCCTGGCGGCTGTCGCCGGCGAAGGCGAAACGGACCCTCCCCTCTCCCTTCGGGGGAGCCGTGCGGAAGGAGTAGGCGCCGCTCATCCATCCCCCCGTCTCGATCCGGTAGCTGTAGTCGGTGTCTGGAGTGAGCCCGGTCAATAGGATCTCGTGCTTGCGCGCGGCCGCGCTCTCGAAACGACGGATCGTGCGGGTGGCTCCCTCCGCTCCGTCCACGCGCCGCACCTCGACAACGACCGGAGCTTCCGGTTCCGTGCGCAGGGCGATCGCGATCCGGTCGGGCGAGTCGCTTTGGATCAATCCAACGAACGGACCTTCTGTGACGGTGACGCCCTTCCGATAGGTCTCGCCATCCTTGGCGAAGCCCACGAGGAATTCGTAGGTGCCGAGCGGGCGGTCCGGTCCATCGAGCGCAAGACTGAGCTCGAGGCGGACGACGATCTGACCGCGCCGTTCCCATCCCGTGTCGCTCTCGTTGCGCAGCCTCGCAATCGAAAGTGTCGCGCGGCCCTCTCGGATAGCGGAGGCGGCCAGGAACTGATAGACGTCCCACCGGGTCGCAGATCCGGCGAATGGATACGGGGCAACCCAGGCTCGTCCTGCGATTCGTGATGGGTCGACCACGGTCCCGTCGAGCAGTCTGCGCTCGCGCGACAGGTCGATGGAGAGACCTTCCGATCCCCCATCCCCCACGCAGCGGAGCAGCATCTCCTGGCTGTAGAGATTGGTGATCCCGCTCTGCGTCTCGATGTAGCCGTCCGCCACCGGATCGCGAAACGGCGGGCCGCCCTGCGCATCTCGGGCGACGGCGCCGGCAAGGAGGCAGAAAAGAAGGGAGAGAACCGCGCGCGGCGAGATCACTTTTCCCGCTCGAGGATGACGACCAGCTCCTCGCGGTGCACCGG
>CAZNRY010000001.1:0-32405 GCA_964575675.1 uncultured bacterium | reverse complement strand
ATCTTCGCGGTCGCCATCGCCTTCACGATCCACCCCTCGGACGCATGAGAATTCAAGACCGCCTCCATCGCCTCGGGGTCGAACCGGCCCGGCAGGAACTTCTCCTTCATCGTCAGGACTTTGTATTGCTTCATCACACCCTCCACGCGCGAGCCGCGATCCACGGTCCGCGGGCATCGCTCCCGCGACCCGCGCGCGGCCCGGCTTAGATCGCGAACCGTCCCTTGTCGATGATCAGCTCTTCAGTCCCGTCGCCGCGGATGCCGCTGACGGAGACCTCGTCCGACCCGATCATGAGATCGACGTGGACGAGCGAAACGTTGCAGCCGCGCGTGGCCAGCTCTTCCTTGGTCATCTCCGTGCCCCCCTCGACGCACTTCGGGTAGCCGTTGCCGAGCGCGATGTGGCAGGCGGCGTTCTCATCGAAGAGAATATTGTGAAAGATCCGGCCGCTCCGGTAGATCGGGGAATCGGTCCCAACGAGCGCGATCTCGCCCAGGTACCGCGCCCGATCGTCGACCTTCAGGAGCTGATCGAGGACGGGCGCATTCTTTTCGGCGCCCGCGTCGACGACGGCGCCGTCCTCAAACTTGAGCCACACCCCATCGACGTTCGTCCCCATGATCTCGACGGGACGCGTGCACCGGACCGTTCCCTCCGCGCGCGCGCAATCGGGCGCGCTGAAGATCTCCTCGGTCGGAATGTTCGGCATGAAGTGCCGCCCGTCCTTCGCCAATCCGCCCCCTCCGAGGAAGACCCGGTCGGGCTGCATGCCGAGGGTCAGATCGGTCCCGGGGCCGGTGAAACGAATCCCGTCGAACTTCGCGTCGTTCATGTGGGAGGCGCGGCGCTTGAGCTCAGCCCCCTGCGTCGCCCAGGCCGCGGCCGGGTCATCAGCATCGAGACGAAGGATCGGCGCGAGGTCCTTCCAAATTCGCTCCTCCCAGCCATCCTCCCCACCGAGGACCTTCGCCGCCCAGCGGGCAGTGGGATAGAGGCAGACATTCCAGGCGATGTGGTTCGCCGAGGCGCGCGTGAGCCATTCCTGCGCGGCGATCGAGGCCGCTTTCTGCGCTCGCCCGAGCTTCGCGGAGTCGATCCCCTCAAAGACATCGGGGTCTTCCGAGCCGAGGAGCGAGATGCTCGCCCAGTTCTCGTCGAGGTAGACCTTGAATGTCGGCTGGACGAACGATGGGACGTAGTCGAGGTACTCTTCCCGGCCCCGATCGATCCGCGCGCGATCGTTCCGCGGGTCGCGATAGACCAGGTGCACGAAACAAGCGCCGAGATCGTAGGCGCGGCGGGTCAGGACCGCCGCGAACTCCCGCTGGGCGAGCTCGGTCCGGATCAGGACCGGCTGGCCGGGTTGGACATTGATGCCGCACTTCAGGATGACGTCCGCGTACTTCTCGTCGAGTCTCGTGTTCATGTTCCCTCCCGAAAAAACCTTCCTACGCCGCCACCGCGCGGGGAGTCAAGCGCGGAGGGAAGCGGCGCCCTGTGCGCGAACCCGCGCGCTCGCGAAGCCGGCGCCCTGTACGCTCAGCCGGCCGAGCGAGATGCGCGGAGTGAGCGCACATGTCGACCTCCGGGTTGACGCCTCGACCCTTCCTCCCTAACCTCGGGACCGAAACCGATGACGACTCTCGAGACCCGACCGGTCCTACCCGGCGACCTCACCTGGGTGCAACGCTTCCTCCAGGAGCACTGGGACGCGACCCGGATCGTCTCTCGCGGCCGCGTGCATCAGGCGGACGCGCTTCCTGCATTCCTCTCGATCCTCGATGGGTCCCCCGTCGGTCTCGTGACCTACCGATTCGAGGAAGGTCAATGCGAGGTCGTCTCCCTGAACAGCTTGATCATCGGGGGCGGACGGCCGTTGATCGAAGCCGTGCGGGGCGCGGCCGTTGCGGCGGGCTGCCGCCGTCTCTGGCTCATCACCACGAACGACAACCTCGGGGCGTTACGCTTCTACCAGAAGATTGGATTCGTGCTCGTGGCCCTCCACGCAAACGCCCTCGATGTATCCCGCCGACTCAAACCGTCGATCCCCTTGATCGGGATCGGGGGGATTCCGCTGCGCGACGAGATCGAGCTCGAAATGCTGCTCTGAGCGCCCGCGGGAGTGCAGCCATGTCTCGTAGCGCGACGCGCGAGGGGGTGCTGGCCGGTTCCCTCCGGGTCGCTATATTCGCGTTCGCGGCGTGACCCTACGGGAACCGGCCACACCCCCGAAGCCAGTCGTGCGAAGGGACATGGGGAACGAGCCGCGGGCACTAGCGACCGAGTCCGCGGACGAGCAACTCCGACGCGGCGGTCGCGGCGCATAGGCCGGCATCGGCCGGATTCTCGCCGAGGTGCCTGTGCCATTCATAAACGGCCAGAAACGTATCCCCAAGCCCGACCGCATGCATCGCGGAACCGCGCGTCGGGACGGCCGGCACATCGAGAGGCTCGCCGCGCCCGCGCACGAAGATCAACGCTCCCCTGTCCCCGCGCGTCGTGATCACCTCGCACGCGAAGCCATCGGCGAGCGCCCGCGAGGCGGCGCCAACGTCCGAAGTGCCCGCGGCCTGGGCGATCTCTGCCTCGTCGCCCGCGAGCACCCGCAGCGGCGGCAGTCCCCAGATTCCCGTCATGGCCGCGGGTGTGATCTTCCCCGAGCGATCGACGCCTCTCACGAGTCCCTGGATGCCCAGGTCGATCGGAATCGAAGTTCCCCGCAAAGCCTCGACGAGCGCCGGAGAAAGGTCATTCGGAAGAAGAGGGCCGAGGAACACGTAGGCCGAGTCCTCGATCCCGTGGAGCCTCGTGGGATCGAGCGGGTCGCTCGCGGCGAGCAACGAGAGGCTCCGCTTGTTCAGGTTTCGGGGATCGACCTCGATGCGAAAGCAGGTCGTCTCGCGCGAAGGGTGGATGACGACCTCCGTCTCCCGGGGAAGGAACCGAATCAGGTCGTGATCCCTCTCGGCCAGGGGCGTGTGCAGGATCGCCCTGGCTCCGAGTTTCGCAAGCGCCCACGACGCATAGAACCCCGCCCCACCGGCCCGCGCGATCGCGCGGCCTCCCGCGCCCACGTTCTCATCGCGGCAGAGAGGCGCCAGAAGCAGGACGGGTCTTTGCACCGAGGACATTCCGGGGGGCCTGCGCGAAGCCGCCTCAACGCACGACCGGGATCCGGACGGATCCCGCCGGCTCGCCGGATGCATCGAGGCGCAGGAAGTAGATGCCTGCGGCGACCGATCTGCCCTTGTCGTCGCGCCCGTCCCATGCCGCTTCATGTCGCCCGGCGCCGGAGGGGACGCCGCGCAAGCTTGCGATCCTCCGTCCCTGGAGATCGTAGACGGCCAAGGAGGCCGTCTCGCCGATGGTGAGGTCGTAAGCGATTCTCAAGCCTCCCCCGCCGGACTGCATCGGAAGGGGTCCTGCCGAGACGATCCGCGCGGAAGAGGGCGGCTCCGGCGGCAAGATCACGGCCTTGATCACGACATCGTCGATCGCTGCCTCGATGAGCGAGGCGCCTCCGACGTCCTCGGCAACGAAGCGCAACCGCATCCTATCCGTCGGGGCGGGGATCAGGCCCATTCCCTCGATGGCGCTCAATCTCCACAGCGGCTCCGACCGCCCGACGGACTGAACGAGCTTCCATGTCGCGCCGTCATCGTTGGAAAGATAGACACGCAGGGTGTCGTCCTGCCGCGTGTCATCGACGTACCAGCGGGCGTACTGGATCCGCACGTCCCGAGCGCCGGCAAGATCGAACCGCGGCGAGGTGAGGCTCGTCCGGCCGCCATCGACGTCCGCGTCGCCCGACTCGCCGCCGGGGATCCCATTTCCCGTCACGAAGCAGAACCCGCTCGTATCTCCCTGCGCGTCGGTTCCGGGTTGCGCCTCCGTTCCGACCGGCTCGGCACGCACCCAGATGCCCGTCACCGCCGAGTCCCCCGGCGCGCCGACCGTCCAGCCGTTGTCGACATCGAAACTGTCGGCGAAGACGGGGGCCAAGCCGACCGTGAAACCGTGCGTCCCTTGAAAGGGCGCCTCACCGAGGCGCCCTTCGATATCGCGCGCCCGGATCGCGTACTGGACATGTCGCCCGGGAGCCTGCTTGGGGATCGTTACGGCCCACCCCTCTGGTTGGCCATCGACCTGCGCCATCGGCGCCCAGGTGAACTCCCCCCTGTCGACGGCGTATCGCACCCGAACGCTGTCTTGCGCGAGGGGGGCCGTGCTCTGGATCCGCGCCCGCACCGGATACCCGTCGGCCGAGACCGGGGGGTCCGCAATCGGCGTGTGTGTGATCCGGACGCGCAGCGGGCGCGCCATCGTCGCGAGCGTTGCGACCGCGACCTGCACATTGCGGCGCACGAAGTCGAAGCTGTTGAGCGAGGGCCCGATGACGTCCTGCGTCGTGTGGATATGGGGGGTCGAGTGCGCCGAATCCTCGAAGAAAAAGACGGAGTAGTAGCCGTTCTCGAAGAACGACGTGTGGTCCGAATCGCCGTGTAAGAGGTATCCGTCGACGACCGGGAAGTCGGGCAGGTAGATCCCGGCGGTCTGCACGATGAGATCGCGAAGCCAGGACGATTCGGAGCGGAGGATCAGGTCGAGATCCGCCGTGCCGCCCGGCGCCACGTAACCGATCATGTCGAGATTCAGCATTCCGCGAATGTCGAGCCCTTGGCTCCTGGCATGGCCGGCCCAAGCCCTGCTCCCCACCAGACCCTGTTCCTCGCCCGAGAAACCGATGTAGATGATCGTCGCCTCGAACTCCAAGCGGGACAAGATCCGCGCCGCCTCGAGAACCCCGACGGTGCCGGATGCGTTGTCGTCCGCTCCGGGCGCGGTCAGTCCGCCGGAGGCGAACGAGTCGTAATGGCCGCCTATCACGTAGATCTCGTCCGGAGTGACCTCCCCGCGTTGCACCGCCACGACGTCATCGCACCAGGAGTTGTAGTCGAATTCCGTAACGTCGGTCAGACCGTACGACCCAAACCGCTCGTGGATGTACTGCTGCGCTAGGCGCCCTTGGGGGCTCTCGCTCCTGCGCGTGCCGAAATCCTGAAGGGCCCCGGCCCTCGCCTCGATCTCGGCGAGATCCACCTGACCGACGCACCAAGCGATGAGCGGGTCCGATTCCCCGGGCGACGGAATGCGGAAGGAAGGACGAGCCGGCGGAAGCACGATCGGGCGGTCGCGGACGGGGACGAAGACGTACGACTCCCCGATCGCCCCTTCCGTCCCGACGACATGCTCCAGAACGGCCGTGTGGGGACCTCGGTAGAGCACCCGTCCCAGGCTTTCGAGGGGAACGCCTCTTCCCGCTCGCCCGCCTTGATCGGTATAGACGAAGGCATAGCCGCGGCCGGGGAGTCGCTCGGCCAGGATCTCGGCCTTGAGTCCGCTCGTGCGGATCAGCGGGAGCGCGCTTTCGGGTCCCCAGGCGAGGGCGTAACCGTCCCGGACGGAGATGGGGGGAGCTGCGGAATGCGCGAGTCGGGCAAGAGCGTCGTGGTCGTCCGTCGCGATCCGGATCAGTACCGGCCGGTCCGGCGCCGTGCCCGGCGACGGCTCGGCCGGCAGCCCCGCATCGGCCCGCCCGGCGCGCGGGCTCCCAGCCCCGAGGAGAAGTAGGATGAGCAGCCCCGCCCCAGCCCCGGCACGCCGAAAACCGCGCCGCATGTGGAGATCCTCCTACCCCGCCAGTAGATGACTTTCGATCAGAGAGGCGATCTTTTCCTTCGACTGAACGCCGGTGAAGCGATGAACCTCCTTGCCACCCTTCAGGAGTATGACGGTCGGCACCGCCATGATCCCGAAACGCTGGGCCGTCTGAGGGGCTTCATCGATGTCGAGCTTGGCTACAGCGACCCGATCCCCGTACTCCTTCGCCAGCGCCGCGATCGCCGACTCCAACGCCTTGCACGGTCCGCACCAGGTCGCCCCGAAGTCGAGCAGCGCCGGCCTCTCGCCCTTGGCGACCATCTCGTCGTAATTCGCGTCGCTCACATGCAACAGGTCGCTCATTCTTCCTCCGAACCTCGCTCTCGATTGCCCCGTTGCGCCGCTGGTCTCCCCTCGGAGGATACCGATCCGGCGATCCTCCGCAGAGAACCTCTGCAGAACCCGTCAATCGCCGAACTGCACTCCCTGCGCAAGCGGCAGCTCGTTGCTCCAGTTGATCGTGCAGGTCTGGCGGCGCATGTAGGCCTTCCAGGAATCGCTCCCTGCCTCGCGCCCGCCACCCGTGTCCTTCTCGCCGCCGAATGCCCCGCCGATCTCGGCCCCCGAGGTGCCGATGTTCACGTTGGCGATTCCGCAGTCGCTTCCTTCGTGGGACAGGAACCTCTCGGCGAATTGTAGATTCTTCGTGAAGATCGCGCTCGACAGTCCCTGGTCGACGCTGTTGTGGATCCCGATCGCCTCCTCCAGAGAATCAACGGTGAAGAGATAGAGGATCGGCGCGAAAGTCTCATCCCGGACGATCTTCATCCCCGCGTTGGCCTTCACGATCGTCGGCTCGACGTAGAACCCGGGCCGATCGAGTTTGCGGCCGCCGGAGAGGATTTCACCCTTCTGCGCGCGGACCTCGTCGAGGGCCTTCATCATCGTGTCCACCGCGTCCGCGTCGACGAGCGGTCCCATGAGCGTCGTCGCATCCAGCGGGTCGCCGATCTTGATCGTCTTGTACGCGCTGACCAGCTTGCGGGTCAGCTCTTCGGCGATCCCCTTCTGCATGAAGATCCGCCTCGTGGATGTGCAGCGCTGCCCGGCCGTCCCGACCGCGCCGAAGAGGATCGCTCGCAGCGCGAGCGTCGGATCGGCGTCGTCCATCACGATGATCGCGTTGTTGCCGCCCAGCTCGAGCAGGCTGCGCCCCAAGCGCTCGCCCGTGACCTGGCCGATCCTCTTCCCCATCGGGGTCGACCCCGTCGCGCTGATCAGGGGAACGCGGCGATCGTTGATCATCTTCTCGCCGATCGTCGAGCCGCGGCCGATCGTCAGGTTGAAGACGCCGCGCAGGCCATGCGCGTCCATCACCCGGTTGACGATGTTCTGCGTAGCGATTCCGCACAGGGGCGTGAGCGAGGACGGCTTCCAGATCATCACGTCGCCGCATACCGCCGCGATCATCGCGTTCCACGCCCAGACCGCGACCGGGAAGTTGAAGGCCGTGATGATTCCGACGACGCCGAGGGGATGCCACTGCTCGTACATCCGGTGCCGGGGGCGCTCGCTGTGCATCGTGAGACCGTAGAGCTGTCGGGAGAGACCGACGGCGAAGTCGCCCATGTCGATCATCTCCTGCACCTCGCCGAGTCCCTCGGTCCGAATCTTGCCCATCTCGAGGGTCACGAGACGGCCGAGCGGATCCTTGTACTTGCGCAGCTCGTCGCAAACGTCGCGGACAACGATCCCGCGCTGCGGCGCCGGCATCATCCGCCAGGTCTCGAAGGCGCTGAGAGCGCTCTTCATGATCTCTTCGTAGTCGGTTTCGCTCGCTTGCTGCACTTTCGCGATCGGCTTGCCGTCGATCGGCGAGACGCTGACGAGCTCCCCACCCGACGGCCGCTCGATCCACCGCCCGTCGCAGGCGCCGGAGTTCACTTCGTTGATACCGAGAGTCTTCAGGAATTCATGCACGGCACACCTCCCCGCTCCGGGCCCATCCCCGCGAGCATGACTAGGGTGAGGATAGCAGAGGCGTCCCGGATGAGGGATCTCTTTCGGGCGCCGCTTGCGTCGTGCGCGCGAGCAGGTGCGCCCGCGAGGCCGGCGGCGACTCATGCAGGGGGATCGCCGAAGAGAGCAACTCATGGGCAGGCCCACCCGGTGGGATGAAACGCGGCCCAGTTTCTAGAGAGCTGGGCAAGGTGAAGGCAGGCGAGCTGGCGTGAAGCCGGTCGGGCCGGATGGTTCCGTAGGAGCTGCCCGCCGCGCGGATGTTACCTGCGGGAACTTCGGCGCTCGACGCGCGAAGCGGGCCGCAGGCGCGAGCCTGGATGTTCGTACTTCCCTGAGCGAGCGCCGGTCCGGAGGAGCCATCCGGCCCGACCGGCGTGCTCGCGCGAGCAGGCGCGCAGACCCGAGCGGGATGCGCCAAGCGAGCGCGAGCGCGCGCACGGGAGAGGGTAGCTTCCGTCAGCGGCGATGAGGACTGATCGCGATCAGGAAAAGCGCCGCCGCCAGTCCGATCTGGGCATATCGGCATCCCCTGCGGATGCGATCTTCCGTCCCCCGCACCACGATCCGATGCGCTCCCTTCTGAAGATCAATCGCGATCCCGCCCAGGGGACCCTCGCGCCAAGGCCACGGCTGGTCGTCGACGAGGACCTCGGTTCGTGGGTAGCTGTTCCTCGCGATGCGAACCGTGACCGGCCCCAGATCGGGCAGCTCGATCTCGAGGCGGTTGGGCAACACGACGGAGCGCGCTTCCATCACGTACCGCGGACGAGCGGCCTTCAACCACTCGAGGGCTTCGCGCGCCAGGCCTCGGGGGACCGGGGGCGGAAACAACGCCGAATCGAAACAGACGGCCGGTGTCGGAGGACCCGGCTCCGTCCCCGGCTCGAGAATCGTCACCGGCGTCGCATGCTCGACGCGAAGCGCGGGGATCTCCGGATCGAGAACCAGCCCCTTCGCTTCATCGCCCGAGGGGAGCTTTCCCCCCCGCTCCATCGCAAGCGCGATGTAGCGAACGTCGTGAAAGGCGAGGAGGTCGATCAGCCCGCGATCGAGATGCCGGTTTCGCGAGAGCGCGGCGGCCACCGTGTCGATCATCGCCGCGGTGTGAACGAATGCTCGCGGCGTCTCGAGCACGGACGGACCGCTGACGCTCGCGACGGGTCGGTCCGCAGAATATGCCGATTGGTTCGCGGAGACCCTCCCGGGCGAGACGGATAGCTCGAGGAAGCGTCCGCTCCCGAGCCTATCCTCGAGCTTCGAGTAGCTCTGCTCGCGCGCCTGGGGGCGGAGCTCGTAAGTCGTAAGGAGGTTGATCGGGGCGAGGTCGACAAGAACGATGATGAACGCCAGCGGGAGGATCCCCTTCCGCAGGAACGGATACCGGGACGGCCTCAACCCGCGGCGGACGGCGCCGGCCGCGGCGATCTGCCCTCCGAGCAGAACGAGGTCTAGATCCTGAAGCCAGGTCGCGGCGATGACCCACGGAAACACGACCAGGATGGCGATCGGAATCGGGCCGATGCCCCTTCCTTCCTCTTTGCGGTCGAATGTGGATCGGAAGAACCCGAGGGCGGCCAGGATCGCGATCGAAAGCCCGAGGTAGCTTCTGCCGCTCAGGTTCCAGCGGAGCGCCTCGGTCGCCGCCGCGAGGCTCGGCGCATGGAACCTGAACCTGAGCATGCTCGCGGGCGCGGGCCCGTTCAGGAAAGGCGCCTCTCGCACCATTGGATAGAGGAAGCACGCGGCGAGCGCGGCGCCGCCGACGAGACCGACCAGTATCCCCGCGACGGACGGGGCCCGGCCGCCGCGCGTCGCGACCGCAGAGAGACCTCGCACGAGCATGAACACCCCGATCAAGAGGATCGCCAAGCGCGCCTGCTCTCCCTGGGCGAGGACCAACCCGCCGCCCAAAAGCGCCAGGAATGCTCCCGATCGGACCGCCCCCGCGCCGGTCGCGACGCGTTCGGCGGTGAGAAGCGCCCAGGGGATGATTCCGATCACGAGGACGCCCGGCAGTCTTCCCTCCCACATCCATGCCGAATGAAACGCCGGCGCGAGGGCATATAGAATGCCGCCCAACAGACCGGCGCGTTGATCCCGGTGAATGCGGGCGCAGAGAAGCGCGAAGCCGACGCCTCCGGCCATCCTGCAGAACCAGACAAGCTCCTTGGCCGATAGGACCGGATCGAAGCGCAAGAACCCGAACACGGCCTGAAAGAAGTGCGAAAGCGGCGGGCCGAACTGGTCGACCGGCGACCCGCCGAACCAGAGATCGGTCCAACGCGGAAACGTCCCGGCGCGGAGGTACTCGTGCCAGAGCCACCCCCGCGCGATGTGCCCCTTTGCGGCATCGATGGGATCGCCGCGCGATATCAGAGCGACCGTCAGAGCGCCCGACGCGAGAAGGACGATCGCCGCCAGGATTTCATTGCGGCGCAAGAGCCGGTCGCAGAGGGGTCCCATCCCGCCCGCGCTGCGGATCCAGACGATGAAGGCCGCAGATCCGAGGAGGAGAAGCACCCCCGCCGCCACCGTGAGAAGGAGCATCGAGGGCGGCATCGCCAAGATCATCGCCGCCGAGGGGCGCTCCCCGGCCAGCAGGAGGCGCGCGCTCTGATCCCGAAGCCATGGAACAACTTGCAGGGCGAGAAGGACCCATCCCGCCGAGAGAAACGAGAGCGGAAGAAGCCCGGCGACCGGATGCCCGAGGACCGAAAGGACGCGCGGCGGGGGTTGCCCGCCGGGGCCGGCGGCAGGCCGCTCGGTCGCTTCCGACATCCTTATGCGACCTGCCGCAGCAGGGGCAGAACCTGTGCGGGCGGGCGGAAGCCGAAAAATCGCTCCACCTCGTTCCCCTTGCCGTTCAAGACGATCACGGTCGGCAGCCCCGCCACCCTCCAGCGGTTACGGATCGAATCCGTTTCCGGCGTCTTGCGCGTGAGATCGATCCGCAGCGAAACGTAGCGGGAAAGCTCTCTCACCACATCCGGATCGCTCCACGTATCGCGGTCCAGCTCGTGACACGCCGCGCACCAATCGGCGGTGAAGTCGATCAAGACCGGTTGCCCGTTCGCGAGCGCCTCCGCGAGGGCGGCCTGCTCATCCGTCCGCCAGCCCGGTCCTCCGGGCGTCGGCAAGTTTGATCCCGATGTTTGCAGCGCGCGCCCGCCTGCCCGCCGCCAACCCTGCTGCGTCAGCAGACCGCTCATCATCATGCTGATCCCAAGGACGGCCAGCACGATCCCGATCCCCTTGCGCCACTGTGCCCCCTTGCCCGCCTCGGTCGAGAGGGACGTGAAGGCGCCGATCTGTGTCGCGAAAACGATCAAGAGCGCGCCGTAGAGGATGGTGGCCCAGGTCGGGCCGATCACGTTGCGGAGGTAGAAGGCAGCCAGCCCGAGGAAGATCCAGCCGAAGTAGTGCTTCACCGTCTCCATCCACGCGCCGGCCCGCGGCAGTCCCTTCATCGCCCCGACGAACGTGCCGATCACGAGGAAGAGGAGGCCGAGACCGAGTGCGAAGGTGAAGAGAAGACCGAAACCGTACAGCGGACGCCCGACCTGCGCGACCCAGGTGAGCAGGACGACCAGCACCGGCCCGACGCAAGGGGATGCAACGAGCCCCGTGATCCCGCCCATCAAGATCGCGCCGGCCCACCCGCTCCGCCGGCCCGATTGCATCCGGGTCTGCAGTCCCGAGGGGAGGCTCAGGTCGAACGCGCCGAGCATCGAGACGGCCATCAGCGCGAAGACGGCCGCGATCACGATCAGAGCCGCCTTGCTCTGGAGCGCGGCGCCAAAGATCCCGCCGCTCAACGCCGCCGCGACGCCGAGCGTGGAGTAGACGATCGCGATCCCGAGGACGAAGAAGAGAGACAGGACGAACCCCGACAGGCGGCCGCGGCTCGCGCCCGCCACATACCCGATCGTGATCGGGATCATCGGGTAGACGCAGGGCGTGAAGGATGTGAGAAATCCGGCTACGAAAACGAGGAGAAAAGCGATCCAGGATCCGCGCGCGAGCGCCTCGCGCAGTCTCGTGGCCAGCCCCTCGTGGACGCTGCCACTCGATGATGCGCCCCCCGCGCCCGATTCGGGGGAGCCGCCCGTGCCGCTCGGTTGGGCGGCGATCGAGACCGGCGCGGGCGCCGTCTCCGCCGGGATCGTGGCCGGCGACCGTCCATCCCTCTCGGGAGGTGGAGCCTTCGGAAAGTACGAGGCGTTGACGGGATGGACGGAAGTGCCGGCTGCAACCACGCGGATCGGCAGCAGCGCTTCGCGCTCTTCGGGCGGGAAGCAGGCGAACACCGGGCTCTCCGAGCACTGCTGATACCCGACCACGAGCTTGAGGGTGCGCTCGCCCACCGGGGTCTCGGGCGCGAGCGTGAGGTCATAGACCACGGCGGCCTTGCCGGCGATGATCGGCTCACCGTCCCACTTCTTGAGAGGAGGAAGAACCGCGCTTCCGAGCACGAACGATTCCCCCGTCGCAGGGTTCGCGAAGAGGAACTCGTTGACCTGGATGTGATGATCGGCGGGCACTTCGTAGACCACGGCGACCCGCATCGTCCCGCCGGGGACAATCCCATCCTGGCCGGGATGGAGCCGAATCGGCACATCCGGCGGGCCGCCTTCGCCTTGTGGCGCAGCCGCGACCGTTCCGAGCGGCAGGAAGAGAAGCGGCAGGAGCCTCACGAACGTCCGCATGCGATCTCCTTCTTGCGTTGCGCCCATCAATCGGTGCTCTCCGGGCGTCGAGCCCGATGCGGGCCCGCACACCACCGATCGGCCAGGATGGACCCTCGATGCCTTCCCCAGACCCGTTGCATTCTAGGGAACGGGGCCTCTCGCCGTAAACCCGCGACCCGCCCGGCCGGTTTCGTCTCCCGGACCTGGAGCTAAACCCTTGGCAGCGCCGCCCCTCCGGGCCAGAGCGCTTCGATCCCGATCGGCGCATGATCGGAAGCGAGCGCGCCGTCGGGGCCCAGGTTCGTTCCCGTCCAAGCGCCTCCACCTCCCGGGGCCGGCGTCCAAGGTCCCCGGACCGCGATCCAGTCGAGCCGCATCCGCAGGGTTCGCCGCTCCAGCCCAAAGAGACCCTGGATGCCCCGGCGCGCGGGGCCGGGCAGCCCACCCAATTCCTCCACGCCGGAAAGGAGCTGGAGCGCGGTCGGCGCGGCCTCGTTCCAGGCGCCGATGTCGAATCCCGCCCGCTCGACCATCCGAAGCGACGGCTCCCGATTCTGCGGCTCGATCAACTGCCGTTCGATCTTGGATGCCGGGGTGCGCTGAAGCCGGACGAACTCGGCCGCGGAGCGCAACAGCGAGCCGCGGCGAAAGGTGTGCGTGTTCCAGTCGCCGGCGAACAGGCAGGGGCCGTCCGGAAGCGCCGCGAGCGAGCCTGCCATCTGGCGCGCCCTGCACGCAGGGACATTTCGGACCTCGAAGTGCGCCGTGGCGAGCGTGAACGGCTGCAGGGGATGCCGGACGGTCGCCCAGAGCACGCGCCGCACGCCGTAGCGCTTCTCCTCTGGAAGCCGGAAGTAGTCGAAGCAATCGGGCAGATCGGCCGAGCCGGGATCGTCGAGGGGCCAGCGCGAGAAGATCGCGATCCCATGGAGGCCGATCGAGTTCTCGCCCGGGACGGACTTGTCGCTCCCAGTGCCCTTGGTGAACTCGAAGAAACACGAAGCGTAGATCCAGTAGAGGCCGAGACGTTCCGCGAGCTCGCGGGCCACGTCGCGATTCCCGGCGCGCGCGGTCCCGAGATCGACCTCGTTCAAGGTCCAGAGGTCGGCCTTCCGAAGCCAAGGGGTATCACCCGCGGCCGCGACGATCCTGTCCCAGCGCTTCCCCTGCTCGATGTTCCAGTGAACGAGGCGGAGACGGTCGGACCCCTCCGGTTGCTCCGATTCCGCCGGACCGCCGCTGCGCAAACGCCGGAGCCACTCCTCGAGAGCCGGACCGTGCCGTCGGTAGAAACCGGAGCGGCGGAAGCCTCCCAGAGTATCGGCCGCCCGGCTCGCGGCGATCGCCTCCTCGATCGGAAACGGGGCGGGCGATGGATCCGGGGCGGGCCCGGAGATAGGGAGGGCGGGGATCAACGTCCCCCTTGGGCGCTCGTCCTCTCGAGGCAGAGGGCCCCGAGGCAGCTCGCTGTCGGGCCGAGCCTCTGCGCGCGAGGCTCCATCGAGTCCGGCGTGCCGCTGAAACTGCCGTCCCGATTCTGGCGCGTGAGCAGCGCGCGCAGGGCGTCGCGATAGCCGAACGTTCCGCTCATCCCCGTGCAGCTCAGGCAGGTCAAAAGGTCCCCCACCATCTCGAGCTTGCCGAGGAGGGTGTAGGACATCGCGAAGTAGGGCAGCACGCGTTCCAGATACCGCCTCTCGTCAGGCGCCGCCGGGGACAGAACCCGACTGCCGCCATCCGTGAAGGCCAGGATCTCTTGGGTGAGGCCGGCCACGTCGCCTGCCGACATCTCGACCTCGCGCGGCTGCAAGAAGAGAAGCCCCGAGGAGCGATAGGCCTCGAGCGGCCGCCCCAGCTCGATGCCGTTTTCTTCGAGCACCCATGCGAACAGCGCGGCCATCGATGCCGGGTAGCGGTCCATCTCGGATCGGATCGCGGGGGCGATCGATTGAATCACCGGCATCAGCGGATCCGGATCGATCCCATGTTCCCGGCAACGCGACATGAGCAGGAGGATCTCGAGCACTCCCTGCAGCGATCCCTGCGTTCGCAGCATGGCCGTGATCCGTTCGGGCTTGATGAAGCGATCGAGCCGCTCGCGAACTGCGGCATCGAGGATCTTCCTGTGTGCGGGATCGCCCTCCGCGATCCAGAGCCGGTGCCAACAATCGACCTCGATGGCGAAGAAGCGAAGGGAATCGCTTCCCGCACCCGAGTAGGGATCGATCGTGAAGGTGCGAAGCCATCCCTCAGCCTTGTTCAGGGCGTTCTTGACGCTCGCGGGATCGACCGGAGGACCGGGATCCGGAAGCGACATCCCCGAGGGCGCGAGCGCGGACTCGTCGATCCTGAAGGTCGGGGAGGCGGGCGCGCCGGCCCCTGCGCCCCTCCCCTGCGGGGACTCGGAGACCTGCTTCGCGCCTTGCTCCCTTCCCAGCCCTCGGTAGACGAGGTAGCCGGCAATTGGAAGGGCGAAGGCCAGCAGGCCGATCGCGAAACCGATCCCGGGAGACCGTGCCTTTCGGGTCGCCATCATGCCCGTTGACGCTAACCGCGCGGAGGATCGAGGTCAATCCCGCGGGGCGCCCGTACCCGCGAAGTCCCCGTCGAAACCCGATCTTGCCGGCCGAATCGCGCTTGCCTGGCCCCGATCCATGGAGGACGATCCTCCGCGTCGGAGGGTCGCGGCCTCGCCCGGCCCCGAGAAGGAGACCCCTCACGCAGGAGGTTCGGATGGGCGTTTTCGTTTTCCTGTTGGTCCTGTTGGCGCTACTCGCCGTTATCGTGATCGGAATCTACAACTCGCTGGTTCGTTTGCGGCAGCAGGTCAAGAGCGCCTGGAGTCAGATCGACGTCCAGCTGAAGCGCCGCTACGATCTGATCCCGAACCTCGTCGAGACGGTCAAGGGGTACGCCGCGCACGAGAAGGAGACCTTCGATCGCGTCGTGCAAGCGCGCAACGCGGCGGTCTCGGCTGCGGGCGTCGCGCAGCAGGCGCAGGCCGAGAACGCGCTGACCGGGGCGCTCCGTCAGCTCTTCGCGTTGTCGGAGGCTTATCCCGACTTGAAGGCCAACCAGAACTTCCTGGCACTTCAGGAAGAACTGAGCAGCACGGAGAACAAGATCTCCTTCGCCCGCCAGCACTACAACGACGTCGTGGCGACCTACAACACCCGCCGCTTGAGCTTCCCGGCAAACATCCTCGCCCCGGGATTCGGGTTCACCGCGGAGGAGTTCTTCGAGATCGAGACCGCCGCCGAGAAGACGGCGCCCCAGGTCAAGTTCTAGCGGATCCGAGGGGCAGGACGAGCGCAAGGCGCGTCGTGAGCGGCAGCTTCCACGATCTGATCGACCGCAACCGACGAGACTCGGTTCTGCTGGTCATCGGCTTCATCGCTCTTCTCGCAGCCACGGCCTATGTGTTCGGCGTCGTCTGGTCGGACGGCAACGCGCGCGCCGGCATCCCGGCCGCTCTCGGCGCACTGGCCGCCGCCCTCTTGCTGAGCCTCTGGGGAACATACGGCGGGGCGAAGGCGATCCTCGGCATCAGCCGCGCCCGCGAGCTGCGGAAGGACGACGACCCCCAACTCTGGAATGTCGTCGAGGAACTCTCGATCGCAGCGGGAACGCCGATGCCGAAGCTCTTCCTGATCGACGACACGGCGACTAACGCCTTCGCGACCGGCCGCGACCCGGCCCACGCAGTGGTCGCGATCACACGCGGATTGCGCGAGAAACTCACGCGCGACGAGCTGCAGTGGGTCCTCGCCCACGAGATGTCGCACGTGCGGAACCTCGACATCCGCTTCACGATGCTCCTGGCCGTGCTGGTCGGGTTCCTCGTCCTTTTGTGCGATCTCTTCCGCAGATGGACCCTGTGGGGAAGAGGCGGACGCCGGCGCGGTTCACACCGGGGCGGCGGCGGGGCGTTCGCGATCGTCCTTCTGCTGGCGCTCGTCCTGTCGATCCTGGCGCCGCTCCTGGCCAAGCTGATCCAGCTCGCCGCGAGCCGCCAACGCGAGTACCTCGCCGACGCTTCCGCGGTCGAGCTGACGCGCAATCCCCTCGGCCTCGCGGGCGCGCTCGAGAAGATCTCGAGAGACCCCGAGGTCCTCGAGGCCGCCAATCGGGCGACCCAGCACCTATACATCGTGAACCCGTTCCGCCCCTTCGAGGCGCGCGCGAAGGGGCTCTTCTCGACCCATCCCCCGATCGAGGAGAGGATACAGAGGCTCAGGGCGTTGGCCGGCGCCGACGGGTGAAACCGCGCCGGCATTGGAACCGTACGCTCCATTCGGTGCCGGTCTGATGTTCGTGTGACAATTTCCTAGCAGGAGGTCCTGGATGCGCTCCGCCCTTCATACGATGGTCGCCCCGCTATCGATTCTCGCGCTGCTGGTTACGCTCTCCGCCGCTGCCATCCTTCCTCCCGCGTCGGCGCAGGATGCCCCGCTTGTCCCGGGCGTCTCCTCGGTGGCCGTCACGGACGACGCGGCGGCGCTGTTGACCAACCCCGCCGCCCTCGGGCGTTCGGTTCCGGCTGGCGGCTACTTCCTCTGGGATCACACCGACAACGACACCGCCCGGGTCATAAGCGGCCTCTTCGGAGGCCGCGGTTTCGGCCTGGGGTATCAGGTCGAGCAGCCGCAGAAGAGCACCCGGCTTCAGCGCATCCTGATCGGCAGCGGCGGCGGCGGGCGTGGACCACTCCGGATCGGCTCGCGGAGCACGTACGAGTGGCAGAGGATCGGTATCAGGGATGCAGCCTGGAGATTGGACTTGGGCCTGCTCTACCGCCCACTGCCCTCGCTCTCCCTGGGCCTGCTCGCACGTGACCTGAACCAGGCAAGACTCTTCTCGACCGTCTACAAGAGGACCTACACCGCGGGCATCGCCGTGCGGCCGCTTCCCGCGGATATGCGCACTCGGCTCTCCCTCTATGCCGATGCGACGCATCCGGAGGATGGCGACTGGCAGGAGTCGACGACGATCCACAGCGGGTTCTGGGCCGAGGTGATGGACGGCGTCTCGCTCGGGGCGGCCGTCGACGGTCCGATCGACCGTTTCTCGGATGAGCGCCTCTTCTCGGTAGGGTTCCGCTTCGACTTCCTGCACTCGTCGATCTCCTCGACCACGAACTTCGACCGCCGCGACCGCGCCGCGCGCCACGTCCAGGCGATGCACTTCACACCGGCCCGGCAAAGGACCGCCGTCCGGGAAAAGATCTTCACGCGGACATCGATCGCGGGAAGATTGGGGGACGCGAGCGAGAACGCCCTGCCGCTGCCCTTGATCGGCGGGCCGAGCACCTCCAGCGCGGGCCCGATCCTGCGCGAGCTCGAGAACGCCCGGAAGGACCCGCACGTGCGCGGCGTCTTGCTCGAGCTGAAGCCCTTCGCCGCGGGCGCCCTCTCGGACGAGATTCGCGATCGCATCGTCCGGGTCCGCGAGGCGGGAAAGCCGGTCGTTGCCTTCATGAAGGAGATGACGAGCCGCTCGCAGCTCTACGTCGCCTCATCCTGCGACCGCATCGTCCTGGATGAGATGGGCGAGGCCGCCCTCTTGGGGATACGCGCGGACATTCCCTACCTCGGAGAGATGCTCGATTCTCTCGGCATCCGGTTCGAGAAGGTCGCCCACGGAAAGTACAAGACCGCGGGCGAGCAGTTGATCTTGAGCAGCCCGTCCGAGGGGCAGACGGAGGCGCTGAACTCGATCCTCGACGACATCAACGAGCACCAGCTCCGGCTGATCGCCGAGGGACGGAAGATCGATCGCGCCAGACTCGACGAACTCGTCAGCGGGAAGTGGTGGACGGCGGAGGAGGCGCTCTCGGCCGGCCTGGTCGACTCTCTCGGCGACGTCCGGGCGGCGCGGCGGATCCTCGCCCGCCTGGCCGGAGGCAAGGGAGAGCCGGAGCCAGTCTCGGCCCGAGCGTGGCAATACGCCGACTACGAGTGGGCGGAGGGCCCGAAGGTGGCGGTCGTCTGGCTCGACGGCGCCATCATGAGCGGTGCGAGCAGCCGCGGCATCTTCTCGGGCAACACGATCGGTTCCGAAACGGTCGTCGGGCAGCTCCGCGCTTTGGAGGGACGGCGCGACGTCCAGTCGGTCGTGCCCCGGATCGACCCGGGCGGCGGCGGCGGGCTCGGCCCCGACGAGATCTGGCGCGCCGTCGAACGGCTGAAGCGCAAAGGAAAGAAGGTCGTCTCGTCGATGGCCCGCGTCGCCGGTTCGGGCGGCTACTACATCGCGTGCAACTCCGAGAAGATCGTCGCCGAGCCGACCACGATCACCGGCTCGATCGGCGTGCTCGCGCTCAAGCCGGAGTTGACCGGCTTCTACGATCGCAGACGGATCCACATGGCAACGTTCCAGCGCGGCGACTGGATGGGCCTTCTCTCCTCGAACCACCGTCTCACGGACGAGGAACGCACCCACGTGCAGGGAGTGGTCGACGACTTCTACGGGAAGTTCCTCGGTCGCGTGGCCGCCGGGCGAGGGATGTCTCGCGAGGCGATCGACGCCGTCGGGCAGGGGCGGATCTGGACCGGCGCCCGGGCGAAGGAGATCGGACTGATCGATGAGATCGGCGGCCTTGCGGAGGCGGTCGATCTGGCGCGGAATCTCTCGGGATTGCCCAAGAACGCGCGGGTCGAGGATATCCACCGGCCGGAGTCCTGGATCCAGAAGCTCCTCGCGGGCGAGCGGGCCCAGATGGCGCTCTCGGGCAGTGCCGACAAGGCCGCCCTGCAGCTTCTCGGCACGGGGGCGCTGGGAGCGGACGCTCGGGCCGCCGCATTCTCGGGAGCGCAGGACCCGCTGGCAAGATGGCTGTTCCGCTCGTCGATCCGCGCCGCCACATCGCCCGGGGCCGTGTCGCCTGTCCGCCTGGAGAATCCGCTGTTGGAGACGCTGGCGGACGGGCCGTAGCCGGCCATTCTTGCTCGCCGCGCGGCGAGCCCGCAAGATGCGTGCGACCCGCGTTCGCAGTGCGAGATCCGACCGGCGAAGAGCGCTCGATCGCGGCTGATCGCACCTGCGCGATCCTCCGGCGAAGCTCCTCGTCCGGAACCATCTGCTAGGATCATTCCTCGATGGAATCCTGCATCCTTCGCGGCGTCCGGACGCACAACCTGAAGGGGATCGACCTCTCGATTCCCTTCGGGAAGCTGACGGTCGTGACCGGCGTCTCGGGCTCGGGAAAGTCCTCGCTCGTGTTCGACACGATCTACGCGGAGGGACAGCGCCGCTTCGTTGACTGCCTCGCGACCTACGCGCGGCAGTTCCTCGAAAGGCTCGACCGGCCCGACGCCGATTCGATCGGACACCTCGAGCCCCCGCTCGCCCTGAAGCAATCAGTGGCCGTTCGGAGCGCGCGATCGACCGTGGGGACGCTGAGCGAGGTCTCCGACTACCTGCATCTGCTCTTCGCACACGCGGGGGAATCGCACTGCGCCGCGTGCGGCGCATCGATCGAACCCGAATCGGTCGAGACCGCCGTCGCGCGGATCCTCGCCCGAATCCCCGCCGACCGATTCTGCATCGCCGCGCCCGTCCCGCGCGATCATCTCGGCAGCGAAGGCATCGGCGGGCTCTTGAAGCAAGGGTACACGCGCGGGGTGCGCGACGGAATCGTGTCGGACTGGCCGCCATCGTGGACCGACGCTGCGCCGGCCTCGCTTCCCGGCGAAATCCTGGCCGTCGTCGACCGCTTCACGCGGAGCGGCGTCACGCGCAGGCGCTTGATCGAGGCGATCGGGGCCGCGTGGCGGCTCGGCCGGGGGATCGCCGAACTCCACGACATCCCGGCCGAAGGCGGGCCCGGGCAGCGGCTCGACCGCTTCGCCGAGGGGGTCGTCTGCCGGGCGTGCGGAACGAAGGGCGAGACGCCCCATCCCTCCCTCTTCAGCGCGGACAGCGCGCTCGGCGCGTGTCCCGCTTGCCAAGGGTTCGGCCGGCTCGTCACGATCGACCGAGACAAGGTCATACCCGATCCCCGCAGGACCCTTCGCAACGACGCGGTTCTCCCCTTCCGGATGCCATCGAGGCGCGGATGGCACCGCCGGATGATGCGCGCGGCGGACGCGAATGGGACCCGGACCGAAACGCCATGGTCGGAGATGACGGAACAGGAGAAGGAGTGGGTCTTCGCGGGCGACCGGAAGTTCCCCGGGGTGAACGGACTCTTCCGCCGGCTCGAGAAGAAGCGCTACCAGATGCACGTCCGGGTCTTTCTCTCGCGGTTCCGTGGCTACGTTCCGTGCGCGGCCTGCCGCGCGACCCGGCTCCGGCCCGCGGCACTCGCCGTAACGATCGACGGGAAGAACCTGGCCGACTTGGCCGAGACGCCGATCGGCGCGCTGCGCGCCTTGTTCGACTCCCTTCGGCTGCCGCCGGATCGCGAGAAGCGGGTCCGGACCGTCCTCGGCGAGATCCGCGCGCGCCTGCGCTGCCTCGACGAGGTCGGTTTGGGCTATCTCACGCTCGCCCGGACCTCGCGCACACTGAGCGGAGGCGAGACGCAGCGCCTGCGCCTCGCGGCCGGGATGGGCGCCTCGCTCACTCGCACCCTCTACGTGCTGGATGAGCCCACGGTCGGGCTCCACGCGCGGGACGCCGCCCGCGTGCTGGGCGTTCTGCGGAGGATTTGCAGATCGGGCAACACGGTCCTGGTCGTCGAACACGATCCGGCGGTCGTCGAGGGAGCGGACCATCTGATCGTGCTCGGCCCCGAAGGAGGCGACCGCGGCGGCGAGATGCTCTACGAAGGGACTCCGACGGCCTTCTTGAAGCAGCAGCCCGGCTTCTTCCGAATCGCGCCGGCAATGGGCGATATCGTATCCGATGCGCGCGTGTCCGGGACGAAGGCCGCCCGCCGTGTCGCCAAAACCAGCGTCGCCACGGTACGCGCCCCGAACCTGCGCCTGCAGGGACTCCGTGCGAACAATCTGCAGATCGACGACCTCGCGATCCCCCTCGAAGGGATCGTCGCGGTGAGCGGCGTCTCGGGCTCGGGCAAGTCGACCCTGATCGACGAGATCGTCTACCGAAACTGGCGCCGCTTCCAGGGACAACCGGTTGAGGACGTCGGGTCCGCGCGCGCGATCGCGGGTTTCGACGCGCTGAAGGACATCCTCCTGATCGGGCAGGAGCCGCTCGGCCGCTCCACGCGCTCGAACGCCGTCTCTTTCGTCAAGGTCCTCCCGATCGTGCGGACCCTTCTCGCCAGAACGCCATACGCGCAGGAGCGGAAGCTCAAGTCGCGCGACTTCTCATTCAACGTGCCGGGCGGACGCTGCGAAACCTGCAAGGGACTCGGAACGGTGATCCTCGAGATGCATTTCCTCCCCGACGTGGAGGTCTCGTGCGAGGCTTGCAGGGGCCGACGCTTCCGGGAGGAAGTCCTCGAGGTCGCCTATCGCGGGCGGAACATCCTGTCAATTTTGGAAATGACGGCGGATGAGGCGGCGCACGCCTTCCACGACCTTCCCGAGATCGGAAGGAAGCTCCGCCCGCTCCAGGAGGTCGGCCTCGGATACCTTCGCCTCGGACAACCGACATCGACCCTCTCGGGCGGCGAGGCCCAGCGACTGAAGCTCGCCTCGTTCCTGGCGGAGGGATCGACGGACGGGCGGCGTCTCTTTCTCTTCGATGAGCCGACGACCGGCCTCCACGCGCGGGACGTGACGCGGCTCCTCGCCGCGCTTCACGCCTTGATCCGCCGCGGTGATTCCGTCCTGGTGGTCGAGCACCACCTCGATTTCCTCGCCTCGTCCGACTGGATCATCGACCTGGGCCCGGGGGCGGGAGACGCGGGCGGCCGCGTCGTCTACGCGGGGCCGGTGGACGGGATCCTCCGCTGTCAATCGTCGATCACCGGGCGTACCCTCGCGGCGCACCTCGCCCCGCCGCGCGTGAGGCGGTCGCGGGGGCAGGTGCCGCGCGGCGGCGAAAAGGAGGGAAGATGAAGGCACGGTCGATTCTCCTCGCGCTCGGTGTGGTGCTCTTGAGCGGTTGCGGCTCCGCCGTGCGGGTCGGTCCCCTCTTGAAGGAGTTCGACGCCTACGAGCGCGACGCGAGGAAACTCGCGCCGGCCGCGCCGGCGTCGGAGTTTCTCTCTGCGGCCCAAGCGAAACGCGAGCTGGCTGAGCCGCTCATGAAGAAAGGGAAGAACGCGGCCGCCTTGCCCATCATGGAGAAAGCCGTCGCGGACGCCCGCCTCGCGCTCGCGGCCGGGCTGGCGGAGAAGGCCCAAGAACGGGCCGAAGCATGCCGCGCGGATCTCGACAAGACGAGACAGGTCTATCAGGACGCCCTCCTGATCCTGCGCGAGACGGAGAAGGCCGCTCAGGCGGCGCCCCACGTGATCCCCGCCGAGCCGCCGGCCGCGGAGGGCGAGTCCTCCGTCGCGCTCCCGCTCTCCCTTCTCGTGGGGAAGGATCCTCCCGCGCTCGACGTCGGCGGCCTTCAATCGACATGGAGGTCACTCTCGGACGCCGCCTCGGCCCACGCCGTCTACCTCGCCGGGCCCGCCGCGCGGTTCGAGTATCATGTGGAGGCCGCAGGCGACCCCAAGACCGCCGACCGCGATCGCGTTGGGCACGTCTACGTCGCGACCCGCGCCTTGCAGGAGGCCGAGGCCACCCTGCGCGCTCGCATGGCCGAGTCGATCTGCATGGACGCCGGCCGGCGGATCGCCCAGCTCTCCGACGGACACGATCTCGCCCTTCGCGCCACGCTCGAGATGGAGCGCGACATGAAGGATGCGCTTCGCGCGGAGGCGCGCGACCGGCAGACCGAGCTCTACGACGCCCTCCATCAACTCGAGGGGAAGTACGCCCACATCCAGAAGACGGCCCGCGGCACGATCCTGAGCCTCGCGGACGTCCTCTTCAATTTCGACAAGGCCACGCTCAAGCGCGACGTCGAGTTCAACCTCGTCAAGGTCGCGACGATCCTGAACCAGTTCTCCGAGATGAAAATCGCCGTCGAGGGGCACACCGACAACATCGGGACGGCCGAGTACAATCTCGATCTCTCGCAGCGCAGAGCGCAGGCGGTGCACGACTTCCTCGCTTCGCAAGACGTCGCCCCGGGGCGCATGACCGTCGCCGGGTACGGCCTCACCCGTCCGGTCGCGGACAACGCCACCGACGAGGGAAGACAGAGGAACCGGCGCGTCGATCTGGTCATCCAGGATCGTCCGTAGGCGGGGCCGAGAGCCCGGGGCGGCCGATCCCGCGGTATCTTCACTGATGACCGCGACCCCGCCCGCATGGCAGAGTATTCCTCACAGGCCGCCTACCGTGAAACCGAGATCTAGGAGGGTATTCCCATGGCTGAAAACACCCCATACACAGGTCGATTCGTTTGGTACGACCTGATGACGACCGATACGGACGCCTCGATCAAGTTCTACTCCGCTCTCTTCGGCTGGACGACGAAGGGCGAGAACACCGGCTCCTCGGGGCCGTACACGATGCTGCAGGCCGCGTCGAAGGAGTTCGGCGGTCTGATGGCGATCGACAAGAGCCGCCCGATGCCGTCCCACTGGGTCGGCTACGTCGCGGTCGATGACATCCACGCCGTCGCGGCGCGGGTCCCGGGCGCCGGGGGCCGCGTCGCACATCCCCCGACGTCGATCCCGCACGTCGGCCACTTCGCCGTGATCGTCGACCCGCAGGGGGCGACCTTCTGTCTCTTCCAGGGGATCGAAACCGGCTCGGCGGACGATTGGAAGATCCCGTCGGGCCCGGGCACCGTGGCGTGGAACGAGCTGCTGACGAGCGACCTGCCCGCGGCGGCGCGCTTCTACAAGGAGATCTGCGGCTGGGACGCCCGCACGGAAGAGATGGGATCGATGGGAACCTACTGGATCTTCTCGCACGGCGGGAAGGACTGCGCCGGGATGATGAAGATGCCCCGCGATGCGCAGGCCCCTCCGTCGTGGGTCTTGTACTTCGAGGTCGCGGATGTCGACGCCTCTGCAAAGAAGACGCAGGAGCTGGGCGGCAAGCTCTTCGTGCCGCCGACCGACATCCCGGGCATCGGGCGCTTTTCGGTCACCGCGGACTCGACCGGTGCGACCTTCGCGCTCTTCAAGCCGGTCATGCGATAGAGCGGACCTGTCGGACCTGACAACGGCCGATGCACGGGCCCGCGGCTCGTGCACTCGCCTGGCGCATCCCGCTCGGCCGGCTGAACGAACAGGGCGCCGGCCTCGCGGGCGCACCTGCTCGCGCGCAACGATTCGGGGCATGGCGCAGCTCGCTTTGGCTTCGCACCGGCGGCCGTCTCATGCGGGCTGCCGCGGGAGAGTCCGCGAAAAGATCTTGCGGTTCCCGCGTGCTTTGTATAAGCTCAGTTCCATTGGTGCGAATCGTGGCGGTTCGCGCTGATCTCGAACCGGAAAGGAGGCGTTCATATGTATAGGATCATTGCCCTCATCGCGGGATTCGCCTCCGGGTCCGGTCCCCTCTCGGCCTAAGAGCAGCCGCAGCCACTCAGGCTCTCCTCCCCGAGTTTCCACCCGGATCGGTCCGCCGATAGGCGATCCCGCATGCCGCCTCGTTTAGGACACGGAAGGGTTCCGTGCCCCGGGGATTCGCATGCCCAAACCGTCCTTGCCGATCGGCAAGGACGCGGGCGGCGGTCCCGACCGAAATGTGAACTGCGAGGATTGTGAACGTTGAATAGAAACAAGAAGGAATGGGATGCCCGACTGGCCGGCCTCAGCCGGTCGGAGCGGAATCGATTGAGCAATCGGGCGCTCAAGCTGAGGGGCGCCGCAACGAGGGAGGGGACCGCCCCCGATGCGGAACGGCGTCAGAACAGCGCGAAGTCGTGGCGGGACTGGATGAACGACGACTCGCCCGTCTTCGAGCGATCGCGCGCACGGACGCGGCGGTCGGTGAAAGATCTGATGATCAAGCTGATCGACGAGGAAACGCTTGCCGCCCGGCCGGGTGGGACGGACAGGCATGGCGGAACCAGCGGGCCAGACGGGCCGGATGATCCGTCTTGCGAGAACCGTCCCGGCGCCGGCATCGAAGATTCGAGGCAGATACTCCGGGGGACCGTCCTCTCGGCTTCGGCCGGGACTTGCGTGGTCGCCTCCGGAGACCGCGAGGTCCGCTGCGCCCTTTCGAAGGAGATCGCGTCAGTCCAGAAGAGCGGCCTTGCCGTGGGCGATGAGGTCGCCTACAGGTTGCGGGCCGATGGAGGCGGGGTCGTCGACACCGTGCTCCCGAGACGGACGATCCTCTCGCGTCCCGATCCCCTCCTGGGTGTGCGCGAGCGGGTCATTGCCTGCAACATCGACGCGGTCGTGATCGTCTGCTCGGTCAAGTCGCCTCCACTGCGCCTGCGGTTGATCGATCGCTACTTGATCGCGGTCCAGCGGGGCGGCGCCGAGCCGATCCTCTGCGTCAACAAGATCGACCTCCCGGATTCCGAGGAGGAGCGGGAACGCGAGATCGAGGATCTGGCGCCGTATCGGGCGATCGGCATCCCGATCGTCCTCACGTCGGCGGAGGCCCGCACAGGTCTCGACGAGCTGCGCGGCGCGATCGGGCGCCGGCGGTGCGTTTTCGTGGGACACAGCGGCGTCGGGAAATCGTCCCTCCTGAACGCGATGGACCCCGCGCTCGACCTCGCGACGAAACAGATCAGCGAGGTCACGAATCGCGGCACGCACTCGACGACATCATCCACGCTCTTCCGCATCCCCGGGGGCGGTGAGGTCATAGACACGCCGGGGATCCGGCAGTTCGGCCTGTGGGACCTGAAACGCGCCGACCTGCGCTGGTACTTCCCCGAGTTCGTCGGGCGCGCGGAAGATTGCCGCTTCCGCAATTGCACGCACACGAGCGAACCGGAGTGCGGCGTGAAGCGGGCGGTCGCAAGCGGCGTCATCCCGAGCGCGCGCTACGAAACGTACAGTCGGATCCTATCGACGCTGGCGGGGTGATCCGGGAGGCGGCTTCCGGCGCTCCAACGAGAGGAGATCGCCGTACGGCTGGAGTGGATCGCGGCGGTACCCCGTGAGTTGCGGGCCGATGCCGTCGACCCGGATCCGCCGCCCGAAGAACATGATGGGAAGCATCGCGGTCGCGCGCCCCTCGACCCGCTCCCACGCGTTCGGGATCGTGTCGGCCGCGGCGGAGCGGGCGAGAATGATCAGGCTGTCGGTCGATGCGTCCGCGAATCCGGAGCAATTGAGCGCGCCGCCGCTTTCGTAGACCTCGCCCACATCCTGCAGCGCGGGGAGACTCCACTCCACGAGGACCGCCTCGAAGCGGCGATCGGCGATGCGTCCCGCGCAATCCGCCTCCGAAAGGGGGGTCAGCCGGCAGACGACGCCGAGCCGGTCGAGCTCGATGGCGATCTCGATTGCGACGCGCTCGCGCCGAGCGTCGGCCGCGTCGTAGAGCAACTCGAGGGGCGGAGAACCGAAGTTCGCGAGTCCGGCCGCGGCCGGCGATGTGTCGGAGGAGGCCAGGACGTTGTCCAACGCCGGGGCGATGGCGCGCGGCCCGGCCGTGCTGTCGGGCGGCGCGGCGGCACCGTCGGGAGCCTCGGCTGCGCTATCGGGCGACGCCGAGGCGCTGTCGGATGCCGCGGTCGCACCGCCAGGCGGCGCGGGGGCGCGATCCCGAGTCGGTGAGGACACAGCCGCGTCGGGCGCGCTCTCCACTTCCGTCCCGCCGACAAGCAGCCCGCTGCACGGCTCGACGAGCGGCGGGTCCGAACCTCCCGCGGCGACCAGCCGGATGGCCGCGAAATCGAGCCGCGCGTACAGCGCCCGCCTGAGGGCAAGCCCGCCCCAGATCGGGTGATCGAGGTTCCAGAGAATCGCCTCGGCGGCGCATGCGCCGGCGCGGACCAGGCGGATCTCGGGCGATTCGTCGCGGAGCAAGGCTGCGTCTTCCGCGGGAAGATCGACCGCCAGGTCCGCGATTCCGGCCTGGAGCTGCGCGGCGCGGCCCCTTCCGGATGGCACGAAGCGGAGCATGAGCTGCTCGGAGCGCGGCGCGCGCCCTGCCGGCGCGAAGGGATTTCGCGCGAGCCGGATATACTCGCCCCGCTTCCATTCCTCGATCCGGAAAGGGCCCGCCGAGTGAACGGGCCGCCCCGGCTCGCCGAGCGCCGGTTTGCGGTCCTTCGTCTTGGCCCACTGCTCGGACGAGATCACGGGAAGCGCGGCGAGCTGGAGCGCCCGTGCCCGCGAAAGCGGCCTGCGGAAGTGAAAGAGGACCGATCCCCTGCCGTCTGCGGGCGACTCAACCGAGACGATCTCATCGAGCCGTCTCGCCCACCCTCCCCCGAGGGTCGGATCGCGGTAGAGCCGGTAACTTTCCACGACATCGGAAGCGCCGACCGAGGTCGTGTCTTCCCAGAATCGTCCCGAATCGAGGAAGAAGCGGAACGCGCGCCCGCCGTCCTCGCTCTGCCAGGAGAGCGCGAGGTCGGGCTCCACGCGGCCCCTCCCGAGCGAGTCTGCCTCGACTCGCACGAGCGCGGGAAGAACCCACGGCCAGAGGGCGGCCGAAGCGGGGCTCCGCGAGAAGGGGGGCACGAGCTGATCGGGCTCCTCGGCAACGGCGACGACCAGGATCGGCACGCGCGGCTGGCGGGAGGGTCCCTCATCGGCCGCGCCGTTCGGGTCGGAGGATCTCGGCGTACAGGCGAGCGGAAGAATCGCGAGCAGGACGAGGAGTGCTCTCCTCAACGCGATGCTCCGTCGATCCGCTCCGCGGCGGCCGCGATCGCGATCTGCCGCAACCAGTGATCCGCGAGGACGAGCGCCGCCATCGCTTCGACGATCGGCACCGCGCGCGGCAGGACGCACGGATCGTGGCGGCCGGCCGCGGCAAGCGTCCGCGGGCGTCCCTCCGCATCGACGGTCTCCTGCTCCTTCGCGATCGTCGCCGTCGGCTTGAAGGCGACGCGGAGCAGGATCGATTCGCCATTGCTGATCCCGCCCTGAATTCCCCCGCTGCGATTCGATCGCGTTCGGACCTGGCCGTCCGCCGTGTAGAAGGGATCGTTGTGCTGCGAGCCCGCCATCGCGGTCCCGCCGAATCCCGAGCCGACCTCGAGCCCCTTGGCCGCGGGGATGCTCAGCATCGCGCGGGCAAGATCGGCCTCGAGCTTATCGAAGACCGGCTCGCCGAGTCCGGCCGGAACGTTCCGCGCGACGAGTGCGACGACGCCGCCGAGCGAGTCCCCCGCGCGGCGGGCCGCCTCGATCCGTTCGGCCATTGCCTTCGCGGCGCCGGGGACGGGACAGCGCGTCGGCCCCGACTCGACCTCTGCCCGCGTGACGGCCGCGGGGTCGGCTTCCGCGTGGATCTCGGCGACCTGCTCGACCCAGCCGACGATCTCGACGCCGAGCGCGATGCGGAGTAGCTTCTCTGCGATCGCGCCGGATGCGACCCGGCCGACCGTCTCGCGCGCGCTCGCCCGGCCTCCTCCCCTCCAGTCGCGGACGCCGAACTTCGCCTGGTAGGTGTAGTCGGCGTGCGAGGGGCGGAAGACTTCACGCATCGCCTCGTAGTCGGCCGGATTCGAGTCCTTGTTCTCGACGAGCAGGAGGATCGGCGTACCGAGGGTCCGCCCCTCGAAGACGCCGGAGAGGATGCGGACGCGGTCGGCCTCTGCGCGCGGGGTCGTGAGCGCGCTCTGTCCGGGACGGCGCCGATCGAGCGCGGCCTGAATGTCCGATTCGTCGAGCGGAAGGCGTGGCGGGCAGCCGTCGACGACCGCGCCGACCGCTCTACCGTGGCTCTCCCCCCAGGTTGCGACCCGAAACAGCGTGCCGAATGTGCTGGCCATCTGGTCCCTCCTCCTCGCGCCGTCTAGGGTAGCAGATCGAGCCGGCCCATCGCCGCTTCCGCAGTGCCCCCCCCTCCTTGAGCCCCTCCCTCCCGGGTGATAGCATCCTCTCTCCGACGCCCAAATCGAAAGGAGCGCCTCCCCTGCCCAAGCAGATCCACCGTGCCCGCGCGGAGCGTCTCGCGTTCCTGCTGCAGATCGTCCGCGATCTCGAGCGCTTCGCCTTGGACGAGGAGCCGGACCGCTTTCTCCGGCACGTCCATCGCGGGCTCGGGGGAATTCTCGGCGCGGACCTCGGGTTCGTCTGGCGGCTCGGGCGTGGATCCGAGATCGAGGCCTCCTACCACATGACCTGGACGCCGCGAGGCGAGAAGCTCCTCGCCCGTACGAATCAGGTCCAGATCCGTGAGCAAGCCGCGCACTTCGCCCGCAACCGCAAGTCGCCCGACGATCCGCATCTCCTCCTCGCGCCGGTTGAGTCCCTGGGACGACCGATCGGGGTGCTCGCCTTCGTTCGCCCGGCGCGCAACTTCGGCCGCGCCGATGCGCGGCTCGCGCTCGATGCCACCGAGATCCTCGGGCGCCACCTCGGCCACCGCGAGCGCGAGCGGACCTTCGAGCTTCGCGAGCGGATCGTGCGGAAGGTCCTCCTCCAGCTCCGGCCGGCCGACATTCTTTACCAGGTTCTCCACGGCCTGAAGCGGCTGCTCCGCTACGATCACAGCGCGACGGTTCTCACGCTCGATCCGGAGCACGGCACGCTCGCCGTCCGGGCCGAGATCGTCGCGTGGACCAAGGGCAAGAGCGCACGCATCGGCTCGCTCCTTCCGCTCGTGGTCGACGAGGTCGCCTTCCTCGACTCGCTCGCCGGGGCGACGGTCTTCGATCCGACCGCGCGAGACTCGGGCGCCCCCGAGTCTCTCTGCCAGCGCCTGCACGCCGTTTCCCCCGACGCGCCCCCTGCGCGCTCGGTCATCCACGCTCCGCTGCGCCAGAAGGAGCGCACCGTCGGCCTCTTGCTCGTCCGCGCGCTCGCCCCCGACGCCTTCGTCGCCGCCGACAAGGAGACGATCGACTCGTTCCTGCACATCGTCTCTGCGACCGCTCTCCACGCGGAGTTCTTCCGCCAGCAACAGGACCGCCTTCTCGATGCGGAGCGGCGCACGGCGCTCGGCGACCTCGCGCGCGCGATCTCTCACGACCTGAACAACTCCTTCGGTGTCATCCAACCCCTGCTCGAGACCCTCAAGCGCGACGCGGAATCGGGAGCGATCAACTCCGAACGCCTGAAAGCCGACCTCGACATGCTCGACCAGTATGTCAGGACATCGCTCCGGATCTTCCAGGGTCTGCTCTCCTTCGCGCGCGGCTCGGTCGAGGCCGAGGCCCCGATCCGGATCGCCGACAGACTGGAGGCCGTGTTTGTGCTCCTGGACCGCGGCCTCCGCACGCAGCGGATCGAGGTCACGCGGGACATCGCGCAGGACCTCCCCCCGATTCACGCGCGCCGGCAGGACATCGAGCAGCTCCTCCTGAACCTCCTGAACAACGCGAAGGACAGCATGCCCGGGGGCGGCCGGCTCACGATCCGCGCCTGGCCGGAGCGGGACGGCGGGACCGAGACGGTCCGCATCGCGATCGCCGACAGCGGACCCGGGATTCCGGCCGCGATCCTGCCGCGCGTCTTCGAGCCGTTCTTCACGACCAAGAGCGGCGGGACGGGCCTTGGCCTCGACATCTGCCGCTCGATCGTCTGGGAGTACGATGGCGCGCTCTGGCTCGAATCGAAAGAGGGCGAGGGAACGGTCGCGCAGATCCGCCTGCCGGTTCGGCGCCCCGGTACCGAGACGGCGGGGGTGACCGAAGCGGGGCGCGCAATGCGTCGGGCGGAAGGAGAGATCCGATGACGGGGTCATTCGACGGAACCGACCGCCGCGAGGCACTTCGCTCCGTCCTCGTCGTGGACGATGAGCCGGGGATGCGCTATACCGCGCGCCGGATCCTCGAGCCGCGCTACGAGATCACGGAGTCCGGGAGCGGAGAGGAAGCCCTCGACCGGATCGGCGAGAAGCACTTCAACATCGCGCTCGTCGACTTCCGGCTCCCAGGGATCTCTGGCCTCGAGCTGCTCGCCGCGATCAAGGTCGTCTCCCCCTCGACCGACGTCGTCATCATGACCGGCTCGGCGAAGGACCCGGACGAGGCCCTCCTCGGCGCGATCCGCCGCAAGGCGTTCTTCTTTCTCCGCAAGCCGTTCTCCGCGTCGGTCCTCGAGGTCCTCGTCGATCGGATCGCGGAGACGCAGGTCTTGGAGGAAAGTCTCCAGGATCACGCCCGCCGCTTGGAAGAAGACCTCGAGAGCGCCCGAATCTTCCAGCAGGCGCTTCTCCCCCGGCGCAATTGGCTGGGGAAGGCGATCGAGGTCGCGGGTCTCTACGTGCCAAGCGCGCGGCTGGGCGGGGACCTGATCGACTACTGGAACCTTCCGGACGGCGGCACCGCATTGGCCGCCGCCGACGTGATGGGCCACGGGGCGTCCGCGGCGATGATGACCGGCGTCGTCAAGACGCAGCTCCACACCCTCGCCTCGATGGAGACCGATCCCGCGCGGATCCTCGAGCAGCTCGATCTCGCGCTCCACGGCCTCACCAAGGACCGCTTCCTCACGGTCCTGCTCGTGATCGACGGAGGGGTCTCGGGCGGCCTCCGGTTCTGCGGCGCCGGCCACCCTCCCGGAATTCTGCGAATGCCCGACGGCAGCATCGTCGACCTGGTGAGCGAGGGCCTTCCCCTGAACCTGCCGCTCCCGGGCCACCCTGAGCGCACGAGCACTACCCTGCGGCGTGAGACCGGCTCGCGGATCTTCCTCGGCACCGACGGGTTCTGCGACGCCCCGTCCCCGATGGACGTGCGCCTCTACGAGGCGCCGGACTATCGAGGCTTGATCGAGTCCTCGCTCGCCCTCCCGCCCGGCGAAGCCCGCCAGCGCCTGGAGGACGCCCTCCTCGCGCACACCGAGGGGATGCCGCAAGAAGACGACCGGGCGTTCTTGGTCGCGGAGCTTCGCTAGGGAGATTGCCCGCGGGTGGCCATACGGGGGATCGCCAGATGCCCGCGGGCGTGCAGCCATGTCTCGCAGCGCGACGCCAGAGCGCAGGCGGGGCAAGAACGGCGCTATGGCCGTGGCAGTCT